>CADDYU010000108.1 GCA_902810705.1 Methylococcaceae bacterium | reverse complement strand
TGCCGGTACAGGGTGTTAATCTCGTCGATGATTTCGCCGGGCGCGCGGCTGCGCTCCTCGCCGCGGGCGACGGTGACAATGCAATAAGTGCAGCGATACCGGCAACCGTCCTGGACTTTCACGAAGGTCCGGTGCCGGCCAAGTCGGAACAGAACCGATTCACCAGACTCGGCCGAAAGGATAGGTCTTGTGGGCAGCGCCAACTCGCGTCGCAAAATGTGCACCAAACGGTGCTTGTCGGCGTTGGCGATCACGAGGTCGACGCCGAGGCCTTCCGCCTCAGCGCGGTTCAGACTCGCGTAGCAGCCACTTAGCACGAGCTTTGCGCCCGGATTTTCTCGCGCCGCCTTGCGTAAGAGATTTCGGGATTTTCGCACGGCATCCTGGGTGACGGCACAGGAATTGAACACCACGAGATCGGCCTCTTCGCCGTCGTCGACGATGCGGTGACCTTCCGCTTGGAATTGCCGCGCCCAAGTTTCCAGTTCGGCTTCATTGAGCCGGCAGCCCAAGGTTCTTAGATTGACGCGCATGCTGATCCCCTGAGCGGGAAGCTATCTCAGAAATAATAAGAAATCGGGCTACTTTTCGAGTGCGTAAGGCAGCCAGCCATTATAACGCAAGCAGCTCGATCAGCGCCAAGCGCGATGCTTTCGTGCAGTCGATTAAAGTTTTTAAGGGGACGAGCAAAAAGAAACCCGCAGAGTATACGGGCTTAAAGAGGAGGAAGAACTCATTAGTTCTGACTCCGGAATTCCTTGCAAGTTCATCAAAAAAGCAAAAAATTGTTGTATGTAGGCGACTTTTATGATTGAAATGCTCCCACGGTGCAGTTTGCCCACGTCCATACCCGCCTACTTTACGGAAGTCTCAACCCCAAGGGGGCTTGGGTCCGCCGTGATGGCTAAGATCGCCGTACCTCTATCGCAATGTTCCGCAGCACCTTTTCCATCAGCCGTTCGTCCTCACTGTGATAATGCCGAGCCGTTTTTTCCCGCCGCAGCCAGGTGAATTGGCGCTTGGCGAATTGGCGGGTGGCGGTGATGGCGCGCTCGATCAGGGTGTCGCGGTCAAATTCCCCCTCCAAGTAGGCCCAGACCTGCCGATAACCCACCGCCCGAATGGCGGGAAGATCGGCGTGAAGGTCGCTCCGCTCGTAGAGGGCTCGGACTTCCTCGATGAGGCCCCGCTCGAGCATCTCCAGAAAACGCCGGCGGATGCGCTCGTGCAAGGTCTCGCGTTCGGCCGGGGTGAGGATGAGGTTGACGAGCTTGAAGGGCAGAGGCGGCGGCCGGGTTTCGTTCCGCAACACGGAGAGTGGAGTCCCCGTGAGCCGATAGACTTCCAGGGCGCGCTGTATGCGTTGGGGATCGTTGGGATGGATGCGCGCCGCGGCGGTGGGGTCGATGCGGGCGAGTTCCTCGTGCAGAACCGGCCAGCCCCGCGCCGCCGCCTCCGCGTCGATTTGCCGGCGGATTTCCGGATCGGCGGAGGGGAGAGCGGAAAGACCCTGAAACAGGGCATTGAAATAGAGCATGGTGCCGCCCGCGAGGATGGGTAGCTTGCCACGGGCCGTGATGTCCGCCATCAGGGCCAGGGCTTCTTCACGAAAGCGGCCGGTGGAGTAAGCTTCCGCCGGATCGAGAATGTCGATGAGATGATGCGGAACGCCTTGGCGTTCCTCGTCGTTGGGCTTGGCCGTCCCGATATCCATGCCTTGGTAGACCAAGGCCGAATCCACGCTGATGATTTCACCCTCCAGCACGAGCGCGAGTTCGATCGCCAGCCGGGTCTTGCCCGAGGCGGTAGGACCCATGAGGGCGAGGGCCGGAGGAAAGGAATCGAGATTCACCGCCCCCTCAAGAACAGGCCGTTCAAATCCTTCAAGCTCAGCGCCACCCAGGTGGGCCGGCCGTGGTTGCATTGGCCGCTGCGCTCGGTCGCCTCCATCTCGCGAAGCAGTCTGTTCATCTCCGGCACCGTGAGCTTGCGGTTGGCCCGCACCGAGCCGTGGCAGGCGACGGTCGCCAGCACCCGGTTAATAGTTTCCTCTACCCGGGAGCTCCGGCCGTGCTGGTTGAGGTCGGCCAGCACGTCGCGGACCAGCTGCTCGCCGTCCGCCTCGCCTAACAGGGCCGGCAGGGTTCGTATGAGCAGGGTATCCGGCCCGACGCGGCCGAGTTCGATGCCGAGCGCAGCCAGGGTTTCCGCCGCTTTCATCGCCAGTTCGGCTTCGGCCTCGCTGACTCGGAGCCGGAGGGGTAACAGCAGGGGCTGACTCGGCACCGGGCCGGATTGTTGCTGATTCTTGAGCTTCTCATAGGTGATGCGCTCGTGGGCGGCGTGAGCATCCACCAAAATCAGACCGTGGCGGTTTTCCGCCAGAATGAAGGCGCCATGCAGGTGGGCGAGAGCGTAGCCTAAGGGCGGTATATCGCTCTCGTTCGCTGGCTCCTCGCGAGCGGGCGCCACGCTCGGCGCCTTCGCAGATGGAGGCGCGGCGTACAAATGGGCATAGCCTTGCAGTGCTTCGGCCACCCCTAAGGCCAGGGAGGCTTGCCGATGATGGCCGGCTAAGGAAGGATAAGGAGACCGAGGGACTTGCGGTTCCTCGCGTGGCTCGGCCTTCGCTGGAGTCTCGAAGCTCACCCCCCTCCCGCCTGCCGAAATACCGGTCCTAGCGCCGCCGAGCGCCCGCTCTAGGCCGCGGAACAGAAAGTCGTGGACCAGGCGGGACTCTCGAAAGCGCACTTCCAGCTTGGTAGGATGGGCATTCACGTCCACCAGAGCGGGGTCGAGTTCCAGGTACAGCACGTACACCGGCTGACGGCCGTGATAGAGCACGTCCTGGTAGGCTTGACGAACCGCGACATTTACCAGCTTATCGCGCACCAAGCGGCCGTTGACATAAAAGAATTGGAGATCAGCTTGGCTGCGGGAAAAGGTTGGAAGGCCCACCCAGCCCGACAGCCGGAGCCCCGCCGCCGCGAAGTCCACCAGGAGGCTCTGCGCCAGGAAATCCTCGCCGAGCAGCGCGGTCAGTCGCCTGTCGATATCGGCTTGGGTTGTCGCTGGCTTGAGATTCAGCACATTTCGCTGGTTGTGGTTAAGCGCGAAGCCGGTGCCGAAACGCGCGAGAGCCATCCGCTTGACCAGCGCCTCGATGCGCTGGAACTCGGTTCTTTCCGAGCGCAAAAACTTCCGCCGCGCGGGGGTGTTGTAGAAAATATCCCGAACTTCCACGGTGGTGCCTTCGGGGTGGGCGGCCGGCTGCACTTCGAAATCCGCTTCCGTGCCATCGGCAGTGATCCGCCAAGCGCAACGGTCGCCCTCAGCTCTTGAGATCAAGGTCAACCGGGACACGGCGCTGAGGCTGGGCAGGGCCTCGCCTCGGAACCCCAGGGTCGATACCCGTTCCAAATCGGCCAGACTTCCAATCTTGCTGGTGGCGTGCCGCGAAAGGGCCAAGGCCAGCTCTTCTCGGAGAATGCCGCATCCGTCGTCGCGAATGCGCAGGAGGCGCAGCCCGCCCTGCTCTACGTCGATGTCCACCGAGCGGGCGCCAGCGTCGAAGGCATTTTCAAGCAGTTCCTTAACCGCCGAAGCGGGCCGTTCGACCACCTCGCCAGCGGCAATCTGGTTGATCAATTGCGGGGGGAGGACGCGAATGGGCATGGGAGATGAATTCATCGTTTTCGCGGGAGCGGGGAAAATGCCGTAACGCCGTCTTGATTACACGCCTTCACGGGATACTTAAACACTACCCGAGTGGACGTTCAAGCTGAAAAAACCAAAATTATCCATGACGTATCGGAAAAGAGGTATTTGACTCTCTAGGGAACCTCTTTATAATGGTCTGTCTTGATTGCAGGCGCGTAGCTCAGTTGGTTAGAGCACCACCTTGACATGGTGGGGGTCGTTGGTTCAAATCCAATCGCGCCTACCAATTCCGAAAAAGCATCGCAGGGCGGTGCTTTTTTTGTTCGTGAGGTCTATATCCCATGCCCTTGATAACGCTGCCCGATGGCTCGAACCGGCAATTCGATCGCGCCGTCACCCTGATGGAAGTGGCCGAATCCATCGGGCCGGGTCTGGCTAAGGCCGCCTTGGCGGGCCGCGTCAATGGCAAATTGGTGGATCTATCCAGCGTTATCGACGCCGATGCCGCGGTGGAAATCGTCACGGGCCGCGACGCGGATGGACTCGATGTGATTCGCCATTCCACCGCGCACCTTTTGGCCCAAGCGGTCAAAGCGCTATATCCAAGCGCCCAGGTGACCATCGGACCAGTCGTGGAGAATGGATTCTACTATGACTTTGCCTACGAGCGTCCGTTCACGCCCGAAGACTTGCAAGCTATCGAAAAAAAGATGGAGGAGTTGGCGGCGCAGGCAATCCCCGTAAAACGGGAAGTCATGCCGCGGGAGCAGGCGATCGAGTTTTTCCGAAACCAGGGCGAAGAATATAAAGCCCAAATTATCGTCGATATTCCGGCGGGGGAAGAGATTTCCCTGTACGCACAGGGCGATTTCACCGATCTGTGTCGGGGCCCACACGTGCCGGACACCGGCAAGCTTCGGGCCTTCAAACTCATGAAAATCGCCGGAGCCTATTGGCGGGGGGATTCCCGCAACGAGATGCTGCAGCGCATCTACGGCACGGCTTGGGCGGACAAGAAGGACCTCAAGGCCTACCTGCACCGCCTCGAGGAGGCCGAACGGCGCGACCACCGCAAGATCGCCAAGGCGCTGGACTTGTTCCACCTTCAGGAAGAGGCGCCCGGCATGGTGTTCTGGCATCCCAAGGGTTGGGTGTTGTGGCAGACGATCGAGCAGTATATGCGGGCGGTGTTTCGCGACAATGGCTACCGGGAAATCCGTACGCCTTTGGTCGTGTCACGGACCCTTTGGGAAAAGTCCGGGCATTGGGACAAGTTCCAGGCCGAAATGTTCACCACCCACTCGGAATCCCGGGATTACGCCATCAAGCCCATGAATTGCCCGTGCCATGTGCAGATTTACAATCAAGGCTTGAAGAGTTATCGCGATTTGCCGTTGCGCCTGGCGGAATTCGGCGCCTGCCACCGCAATGAACTCTCGGGCGTACTGCACGGGCTGATGCGGGTGCGCGGGTTCACCCAGGACGATGCTCATATTTTCTGTACCGAGGAGCAGATTCAGGACGAAGTGTCCCGTTTCATCGATCTCCTCTACAAGGTTTATGCGGATTTCGGTTTCGATCAGGTGCTTGTGAAGCTTTCGACCCGGCCCGAGCGAAGGGTAGGCGCCGATGAAGTTTGGGATAAGGCCGAAGCGGCGCTAGAGACGGCTCTGAATTCCAAGGGACTCGCTTGGCAACTCCAGCCGGGCGAGGGGGCGTTCTATGGCCCCAAGATCGAATTCTCTTTGACGGATTGCCTTGGTCGCGTATGGCAATGTGGCACAATTCAGGTGGACTTCTCCATGCCCGAACGCCTCGGCGCCGTCTACGTAGCGGAAGATGGCTCCAGGCGCACGCCCGTCATGCTCCATCGCGCCATTCTGGGCTCGATGGAGCGCTTCATCGGCATTCTGATCGAGCATTTTGGAGGCGTTTTCCCGCTTTGGCTCGCGCCCGTCCAAGCTGTGGTGATGACTATTACCGATACTCAAACCGAATACGCGGAAACCGTGGCGGCGGAACTAGCACGCCAGGGTTTAAGGGCCGAAACCGACTTGAGAAATGAGAAAATCGGCTTTAAAATCCGCGAGCATTCCATGCAGCGCGTGCCCTATCTCCTCATTGTCGGCGATAAAGAAGTCGAATCCCGGACCGTTTCCGTACGTACGCAGAAAGGAAATGATCTGGGCAGTTTCAATTTGCCGGATCTAATTCGAAAACTCACCGAAGAAGTGGCAAGTCGCGCTGTGGCTCAATCATCGTTCTTGGAGGAATAGGATATCACTGCTGAAAGAAAAGAACCGCGCCTGAATGACGAGATCATAACGCCGAACGTCAGATTAATCGATTCGGAAGGTCGACAGGTGGGAGTTGTCTCGATTCGGGAAGCCAAGCAGATGGCTTACGAGGTCGGGCTGGATCTGGTTGAAATTTCGCCCGGCGCCGATCCTCCCGTTTGCCGAGTCATGGATTATGGAAAATACCGATTCGAGCAAAACAAAAAGCTTCAGGCGGCAAAGAAAAAGCAGAAGCAGATTCAGGTCAAGGAAATCAAATTCCGTCCAGGAACCGATGAAGGCGATTATCAAGTCAAGATGCGCAGTCTCGTCCGTTTTTTGACGGACGGCGACAAGGCCAAGGTGACAGTGCGTTTTCGGGGTCGGGAATTGAGCCACAAGGATTTGGGAATGGACTTGCTCAAACGAATTGAGACTGACTTGGTCGAGCATGCGACGGTCGAACAGTTCCCCAAGATGGAAGGCAAGCAACTGAGCATGACGCTGGCGCCTAAAAAGAGAAAATCCTAAATCCAAAGTTTAACTGGAGAGCACAATGCCAAAGTTGAAAACCAATCGCGGCGCGGCGAAACGTTTCAAGAAAACCGCGTCCGGCGGCTTCAAGTGCAACCATTCGCATCGCCGTCATATTTTGACCAAGAAGAGCACTAAGCGGAAGCGCCAACTGCGCAGCCCTAACGCCTTGCATCCATCGGATGTGAAAAGCGCCACTCGGTTGCTGCCGTATAGTTGAAGTTTTATTTTTGACCTAGATAGAAGAGGGTCCCATGCCTAGAGTTAAACGGGGGGTAACCGCGAGAGCCCGCCATAAAAAGGTTCTCAAGCAAGCGAAAGGGTATTATGGTGCCCGCAGCCGCGTATACCGGGTCGCCAAGCAAGCCGTCATTAAGGCCGGTCAATATGCCTATCGTGATCGCCGACAGAGAAAACGGCAGTTTCGTGCCCTGTGGATTGTCCGCATCAACGCGGCGGCCCGCGAGTTCGGGTTGTCCTATAGCCGATTCATGGATGGCTTGAAGAAGGCATCCGTCGAAATCGACCGTAAGGTGCTGGCGGATTTGGCCGTGCGCGACAAGGACGCATTTGCCGAACTGGCCAAGATCGCTCAAGGCTAATCCGGCCGGCTTCCCGCAAGAAAGTACGTTAGCTTTCTTTTTTCGCCCTGAAATTGTCGTTTCATCGAGCACGGCTAGTCATGACACCCCTTGAAGAGGCTCTCGTACACGCTCAAAGGGCGCTGGCCGAAGCCGAGACGCTCGTCGAATTGGATCAGATCCGAGTACGATACCTTGGCAAGAAAGGTCTACTCACCGAGCGGATGAAAGAGTTAGGCTTGCTGCCTCCGGAGCAGCGAAAGCAAGCCGGCGCTCTGATCAACCGCGCCAAGGACAGCTTTCTTTCTGATCTCGAGGCCCGCAAGGCTGTCCTCGAGGCCCTCGAACTTGAACGGCGGCTCGCGCGTGAAACCATCGACGTCACCTTGCCCGGCCGCGGCCAGCAAACCGGCGGATTGCATCCAGTCACCCTGACCCTGCGCCGCGTCTCGGCGTTGTTCGCCAACGTCGGGTTCGAAATCGTCGAAGGCCCGGAGATTGAGGACGATTACCACAATTTCGAGGCGCTCAATATCCCGGCTTCCCATCCAGCCCGGGCCATGCACGATACGTTTTATTTCGACGAGCATACTCTGCTGCGCACCCATACCTCGCCGGTGCAGGTGCGGATCATGGAGAGCCGCACGCCGCCGTTGCGGGTTATTGCGCCGGGGCGGGTTTATCGCTGCGATTCCGACCTGACCCATACGCCCATGTTCCACCAGGTGGAAGGTTTTCTGGTCGATGAAAGCGTCAGCTTCGCCGACTTGCGCGGTATTCTCTACGAATTCCTGACTTCCTTCTTCGAGAAGGACGTGCAGGTCCGGTTCCGGCCATCCTATTTCCCGTTCACCGAGCCGTCCGCCGAAGTGGATATCGAATGCGTCATCTGCGGCGGGGGCGGCTGCCGGGTCTGTAAGGAGAGCGGCTGGCTCGAAGTGATGGGCTGCGGCATGATTCATCCGCGCGTGTTCGAGTTCGTCGGGATCGACCCGGAACGCTACACCGGCTTCGCTTTCGGGCTCGGCGTCGAGCGTCTCGCCATGCGGCGCTACGGCATTAATGATCTTCGCCTATTCTTCGAAAACGATCTTAAGTTCCTCGCGCAATTTGCGCCTTTCTAAGAATAATATCCGGCCCTATCCATGCGCTTCAGCGAAGCTTGGCTACGAGAATACGTCGATCCTCCCCTCACCACGTCTGGTTTGGTGCGGCAACTGACCATGGCCGGATTGGAGGTGGACAGCGTCGAGCCTGCCGCGAGATCGTTCAGCGGAGTCGTGGTGGGTGAAATTCTGGCCACTTCGCCGCATCCCGAGGCGGATCGCTTGAAGGTCTGCCGGGTCGCGATCGGAGCCGAAGAGCCGCTCCAGATCGTGTGCGGAGCGCCGAACGCCCGCGCGGGGCTGCGTGCGCCGTTGGCTCTGGAAGGGGCGGAACTGCCGGGCGGCCTCAAGATCAAGCGTTCGACACTCCGGGGCGTAGAGTCCTTCGGCATGTTGTGCTCGGCCAAGGAACTGGGCATCGACGACGACGCGACCGGCTTGCTGGAGCTTTCGGCCGAGGCGCCGGTCGGGACCGATCTTCGCGACTACCTCAAGCTCGACGATTCCTTGATTGAAATCGATCTGACGCCGAACCGGGCCGATTGCCTGAGCGTTGAGGGTGTCGCCCGGGAAGTGGCGCTGCTCAATAGTCTGGAGCTTAAGGCTCCGAGAGCCCGGCCGGTATCTGTCGCGACCGAGGCTATCCTCCCGATCGTCGTGGAGGCGCCGGAGGCCTGCCCGCGCTATCTAGGCCGCCTGATTCGAGGCATCTCCCGCAACGCGCCGACCCCGCTGTGGTTGAAGGAGCGGCTACGTCGTTCGGGTCTCCGGTCCCTCGATGCGGTGGTGGATGTCACCAACTATGTATTGCTGGAGCTGGGCCAGCCGCTGCACGCCTTCGACGCGGCCAAGCTGGAGGGCGGCATCCGGGTCCGCTTTGCCCGGCCCGGCGAGAAGTTGCGCCTCTTGAACGACCAAGAGTTGGAACTGCACGATGACGCGCTGGTCATCGCCGACGAGCGCAAGGCGCTGGCCCTGGCCGGCATCATGGGCGGCGGCGAATCCGCCGTCCGCGAGACCACGGCCGACATCTTCCTCGAATGTGCCTTCTTCTCGCCGGCGGCTATCATGGGCAAGGCCCGCCGCTACGGGCTCAGCACCGATTCCTCCCACCGCTTCGAACGCGGCGTCGATCCGGATCTGCAGGAGCGGGCCATCGCGCGGGCCAGCGAACTCATCGCGGCCCTGGCCGGCGGCGAAGCGGGTCCCGTGGTGGAAGCCGTAAGTCCCGCCCATTTGCCCCGGCGCGAGCCGATCCTGCTGCGCGCCGAGCGCGTCGAGCGGCTGCTGGGCCTCCATATCGAGCCCGCGCGAATCACCGATATTCTGGCTCGTCTGGGCTTTCGTCCTGAGGCAACGCGAGAGGGCTGGCGGGTGACGCCACCGGGTTTCCGATTCGACATCGCCATTGAGGCCGATCTCATCGAAGAGCTGGGCCGAGTCTACGGCTATGACCATCTCCCGCGCCGGCATCCCCTTATCCCTGCCGCAATGCGCCCGGTTTCTGAGCAGCGGCTGGAGCTCGACCGCGTCAAGGACATGCTGGTGGATCGGGGCTACCAGGAAGCGATCACCTATAGTTTCGTGGACGCCGGGCTGCAACAGCTCATCGAACCTGACATCCCTCACCTCGCGCTCAAGAACCCCATATCGGCGGAACTGGCCGTGATGCGCACCAGTCTATGGGTGGGCCTGCTGGATGCGGCGCTGAAGAACACCCATCGGCAGCAGACCCGGGTGCGCCTGTTCGAGTCCGGGCTCAAGTTCGCGCAGGGCAATGACGGAATCGAACAGCGCAAGTCCATCGCGGGCCTCGCTCTGGGCGCCGTCAGCGGCGAACAGTGGGGCGAGCCGCAACGGCCGGTTGATTTCTATGACGTCAAGGCCGACGTGGAAGCCATCGTGCGGCTCACCGGACGGGCGGCGTCGCTGAGCTTTGCCGCTGCGGTCCATCCGGCCCTGCATCCCGGTCAAAGCGCCGAAGTCCGACTCGAGGGAGAGCGTCTCGGCTGGATCGGCATGCTGCATCCCCGTTTGGAGAAACAACTCGGCTTCGAACAGAGCGTATTCCTCTTCGCGCTTGATCAGGACCCGCTGGCTCGGCGGACGGTGCCCAAATTCAAGAGTCTGTCCAGGTTCCCCCAGGTCCGCCGCGACATCGCCGTCATCGTTGGCGAGGCCGTGACCGTCGACCATCTGATCGAGTGCGTAAAGGGCCAAGGGGGCGATTTGCTCAGGGAGATCGTCGTGTTCGACGTCTATCGCGGCCAGGGCGTGGAGCCCGGCAAGAAGAGCGTGGCGCTGGGCCTTATTTGGCAGGACGATGCCGAAACCCTGACCGATGCCCGCGTGGACGCCGTGATGGCCCATGTGGTGGCCAGCTTGGCGAATGAATTCGATGCCCGATTGAGAGAGTAAGAGATGGCGTTAACCAAGGCAGATATGGTCGAGAAGCTGTTTACCGAGCTTGGCCTTAATAAAAAAGATGCCAAGGATTTGGTGGACCAGTTTTTTGAAGAAGTCAAAACCGCACTGGCGGAGGGCCAATCGGTCAAGCTTTCCGGATTCGGCAACTTCGACCTGCGGGACAAGAATCAGCGACCCGGCCGAAACCCCAAGACCGGCGAGGAAATTCCCATTACCGAGCGCCGGGTGGTGACCTTCAAGCCGGGACAGAAGTTGAAGGTCAAGGTCGAAGCTTACGTCGAGCCGCCTTCCGCGAGCTAACCATAGCGTACTGGATGCCGGAGCATCCTTCTGGGCTTTGGCGGCTCTTTCGGCGGTTTTCCGATAGAAGACCCTGGACCGCGCCGCCGGGCTAAAGGTCCGATTCGCCGGTATGATAAAACCATGCGGGACATCATCATTCTCAGTACCGACCGGCGCGAGGTTCTCGTGGATATCACCTGCGAGGTGGAAGCCGTGGTGGCGAAGAGCGGGGTCCGGGACGGCCTGGTCTCGGTCTATGCTCAGGGCGCTACCGGCGCGATAATGATTCAAGAGAATTGGGACGACAGCGTGCAGACCGATGTAGTCCATTTGCTGCAAAAACTGATTCCCAGAGGCGTGTGGCTGCACGACGCCCAGGACGGCAACGGCGACGCCCATCTCAAGGCCGGGCTGGTGGGGCCGTCCGAAACCATTCCCGTGATCGACGGCCGGCTGGGCTTGTCCCGCTGGCAAAACATCTTTTTCTGCGAATTCGACGGGCCGCGCCGCGAGCGGCGGATCGTGTGCACCGTGATCGCGGACCGCTGAAGCCGTGAGGAAACGAGCATGATCCGCGTGGGCATCGTCGGCGGAACCGGTTATACCGGCATGGAACTGCTGCGCATCCTGGCCTTGCATCCGGAGACCGAAATCGCGGTCGTCACTTCCCGGGGTGAAGCCGGAACGCGGGTGGACGAGGCCTATCCGAATCTTCGCGGCTTTGTCGATACGGTATTCGTCGAACCTCAGGCCGATGCTCTCACCGGTTGCGATGCGGTGTTCTTCGCCACACCCCACGGTACCGCCATGCGCATGGCACCGGCCCTGCTAGCCCGGAACGTCAAGGTCATCGACCTGGCCGCCGACTTCCGCCTGAAAGATCCGGCGGTCTGGGCACACTGGTACGGCGAGCCCCATGCCTGCCCGGAACTGCTGCAAGAGGCCGTGTACGGGCTGCCGGAAGTGAATCGCGACGCCATTCGAATCGCCCGGCTCGTCGCCTGCCCCGGTTGCTATCCCACCGCGGTGCAGCTTGGTCTGCTGCCGCTCCTGGAATCGGGCGCCGTAAGGACCGACCGCCTCATCGCCGATGTGAAGTCCGGCGTGAGCGGTGCCGGGCGCAAGGCCGAGATTTCCCTCCTGATGAGCGAAACCGGCGAGAGCCTCAAGGCTTACGGCGTCAAGAGCCACCGCCATTGGCCGGAAATCAAGCAGGGCCTAGAGCACGCGGCGAAAGAAGCCATTGGTCTCACCTTTGTCCCCCACTTGATTCCCATGATCCGCGGCATTCACGCCACGCTTTACGCCGAACTGGCCGGCGGAGCGCCTGATTTGCAGGTCTTGTTCGAGGAACGCTACCGGGACGAGCCCTTCGTCGACGTGCTGCCGGCCGGTTCTCATCCCGACACCCGCAATGTGCGTGGAGCCAACCGCTGCCAGGTGGCCGTGCACCGCCCTATGAACGGTACCATCTTGGTCGTGCTGTCGGTCATCGACAACCTGGTGAAGGGAGCGGCGGGGCAGGCGGTGCAGAATTTCAATTTGATGTTTGGACTGCCCGAAACCATGGGATTGGCGGCGATCGGGCTTTATCCGTAACCGCATGAACCATCAAGCCGTGCTCGACACCCTCACTACGCTTCGCGACTACGTGCGTTTCGCCGCCAGCCGCTTCGCCGAGGCGGGCCTGTTCTTCGGCCACGGCACGGCGGGTCCCCTGGACGAGGCCGCCGCCCTGGTGCTGCATGCCCTTCACCTTCCGTACGATCTCCCCGGCGGCTATTTCGAGGCCAAACTGCTACCCGAAGAGCGAGAACGGGTTCTCGCCCTGATCGAGCGGCGCATTGCCGAGCGCAAGCCCTTGGCTTACCTCACCCACGAGGCCCCCTTCGCGGGCCTGTCGTTTTACGTGGACGAGCGGGTGCTGGTGCCGCGTTCGCCCATCGCCGAGCTGATCGAAAACCGCTTTGCGCCTTGGCTAGACGTGGACGAGGTGACGGACGTTCTCGACCTTTGCACCGGCAGTGGTTGCATCGCCATCGCCTGCGCGCAGGCTTTCCCCAAGGCGGTGGTGGATGCCGCCGACATTTCCCCGGATGCTCTCGAAGTGGCGCGGATCAATATCGCCAGGCATGGTCTTGAGGACCGGGTACGGGCCGTCCAGTCGGACGTTTACGCGGGATTGGGCGAAAGGCGTTACGATCTCATTGTCAGCAACCCGCCTTATGTGAATCTGGATGAGTGGCGAGCCCTGCCGCCGGAATTTCATGCCGAGCCCCGGCTGGGGTTGGAATCCGGCGCGGATGGCCTCAATTGCGTGCGAAAAATCCTCCAGGGCGCCGCCGGCCACCTGAAGCCAGACGGTATTCTGGTCGTGGAGGTGGGCAGCGCCGCCGATGCCCTGGTGGAGGCATATCCCGAAGTACCGTTCTTTTGGCTGGACTTCGAGCGGGGCGGCGATGGGGTCTTTCTGCTGGATGCCAAGCAGGTGGCCCAGCTCGGGACGCACAGGCAAGACGGCTGATTTCGCGCTCATCGCTCAAGGGTAACCGTTTGCACAGCCTTGAAGAGCGCGTCATATTTACGTTGTCACCCACCGGTTGAGCGCCCGGAGGTGGTTGGCAACTGCCTCGCGTTCTGCCCAGACGCTTGGATCTGCACGAATCGTGTTAAGGCTTAAAGGAACTCTCAATGTCCGGAAACACCCTAGGCAAGCTCTTCACCGTCACCTCCTTCGGCGAAAGCCATGGCCCCGCCATCGGCTGCATCGTGGACGGTTGCCCGCCGGGGCTGGCACTCTCCGAGGCCGATATCCAGCCCGAACTGGATCGCCGTCGGCCGGGGAAGTCGCGCCATACCACCCAGCGCCGCGAGCCGGACGAAGTGAAGATTCTCTCGGGGGTGTTCGAGGGCAAGACCACCGGCACGCCCATTGGGCTCATCATCGAGAATGTGGACCAGCGCTCCAAGGATTACGGCAACATCGCCCAGCAGTTCCGCCCGGCCCACGCCGATTACACCTACCACATGAAGTACGGCTTCCGCGATTACCGGGGCGGCGGGCGTTCCTCGGCGCGGGAAACGGCCATGCGGGTCGCGGCGGGGGCCATCGCCAAGAAATATCTGCGGGAGCGGATGGGGGTGGAGATTCGCGGCTACCTGGCCCAACTCGGTCCCATCCGGATCGAGCGGATCGTTTGGGAGGAGATCGACAACAACCCGTTCTTCTGCCCGGACCCCGACAAGCTGCCGGAACTGGAAGCTTACATGGATGCTCTGCGCAAGGAAGGCGATTCCATCGGCGCGCGCCTCAACATCGTCGCGACCGGCGTGCCGCCCGGCTGGGGCGAACCGGTTTTCGATCGGCTGGACGCGGAACTGGCCTATGCGCTCATGAGCATCAACGCCGTGAAGGGCGTGGAGATCGGCGCTGGCTTTGCTTGCGTCGAAGCCAAGGGCACCGAGTTCCGCGACGAAATGACGTCGGAAGGATTTTTGAGCAATCATGCCGGCGGCGTTCTGGGCGGCATTTCCTCGGGTCAGGACATTCTCGCCAGCATCGCCCTGAAGCCCACCTCCAGCCTGCGCCTGCCGGGCCGCTCGGTGGACGTGCGGGGCGAGCCCGTGGAGGTTGTCACCACCGGCCGCCATGACCCGTGTGTCGGCATCCGCGCCACGCCCATTGCCGAGGCGATGACGGCCTTGGTGCTGATGGATCATTGCCTCCGACACAGGGCTCAGAACCTGGATGTAAATCCCGAGCTGCGGTCGCTTCCGCCGAGAGCTCCGTAATCTACGCTGGACCGGTGCGGCCGATTCATGGCGCTTCGGGTGCCCTATGCCCGGCTGTCCGGTTTTTATTTCTTTTATTTCGCCCTGCTCGGCGGCTTTCTGCCGTACTGGCCCTTGTATCTTCAGGATGCCGGCTACGATCCGGTCAGGATCGGCTGGATCATGGCCATCCTGCCCGCCACCAAAATTGTGTCGCCCGGCCTTTGGGGCTGGCTGGCCGACCAAAGCGGCCGCATCCTGAGCCTGATCCGCTGGGCCGCGTTTCTCTCTTTGATGAGTTTCGGCGCGGTGTTCAGCTCGACCGGCTTCATCGGGTTGGTGGCTGTGATGGTGACGTTCAGCTTCTTCTGGAACGCCACCCTGCCTTTGTTCGAAACCGTCACCTTGGGCCACCTCCGCCAGGCCGTCAGCCGCTACAGTCAGGTGCGACTGTGGGGGTCCATCGGTTTCATCGTCACTGTCTGGGCGGTGGGAGCGGCCCTGGACGGACCGCTGGCGATCGCCTGCCTGCCGCAACTCATCGTACTCCTGTTTGTCGGCCAGTGGCTCGTCACTCTGGCGGTGCCGCCGGCCCGGGAGTCGCACCGCGACGAAGGGCATGGCTCCCTGGCCGCGATTTTAAAGCGCGGCGAGGTGATGGCCTTCTTTCTAGTCTCCCTGCTGCTGCAAATCGCTCACGGGCCGTATTACGTCTTCTTCTCGGTCTATCTGGAGGGACATGGATTCACTAACGGTGAGACGGGAGCGCTTTGGAGCCTCGGCGTGCTGGCGGAGGTCGTCCTGTTCGCCTTTCTCCACCGCATCATCGACCGGATCGGCCTCCGGGGCGTGTTTCTCGCCAGCCTTTGCCTCAGCGTCATCCGCTGGCTGCTGATCGCCTGGGGCATCGATCACCTCGCCTTGATCCTCTTCGCGCAGCTTCTCCACGCCGCTAGTTTCGGCGCCGTCCACGCCTCTTCCATCCATTTGGTCCACCGCTACTTCCGAGGGCCTCATCACGGCAAGGGACAAGCGCTCTACAGCAGCCTGAGCTTCGGCTTGGGCGGCGCCCTGGGAAGCTTATTCGGCGGTCATTTCTGGGCGGCTTGGGGACCGCATGGCGTCTATACGGCGGCGGCGGGGCTTAGCCTCCTGGCCTGGGTCATCGCCTGGCCGGCGGTGGGAAAGAAGAGCGCCATTTGAATCATCGCGGCTATTCTTCTGGAGGGACGTACTGAGCGCGGACCGGCCGTTCCGCTACCTATCCATCGCCGCTCAGGGCCACGCCGGGAAAGGATTAAAACAGGCCCGAGCCTGCCGAAATCGTCAGCCCTGATCGGGGTATTCG
>CADDYU010000107.1 GCA_902810705.1 Methylococcaceae bacterium | reverse complement strand
GACGATGGCGGCGTCGCGGCCGGCCAAGCGGTTCAAGAGGCTGGATTTCCCAGCGTTGGGCCGGCCGGCGATGACCACGGCCATGCCGTCCCGGAGCAGCCGGCCCTGGCGGGCGGCATGACGGATGCCGTCGAGGCGGGCGAGCAGCGCTTCAAGCTTTTCGGCGAGACCCGCCTCGGAGAGGAAATCGATGTCTTCGTCGCTGAAGTCGATGGAGGCTTCGACGTACAGCCGAAGTTCGATCAAGGCTTCGACGAGGGCGTGGACGCGCTTCGAGAACTCGCCTTGTAGGGAACGTTGCGCCGAGCGGGCGGCCTGTTCGGTGGTGCTCTCGATGAGGTCGGCGATGGCTTCGGCCTGGGTTAAATCAATCTTGCCGTTGAGGAAGGCCCGCTCGGAGAATTCGCCGGGGCGGGCCAGGCGGACGCCGAGGCCAAGCACCCGGCGCAGCAGGAGGTCCAGCAGCACGGGGCTGCCGTGGGCGTGAAGTTCCAGGACGTGCTCGCCGGTAAAGGAATGGGGCGCGGGAAAATAAAGGGCAAGCCCTTCATCGAGGACGCCGCCGTCCTGATCGAGGAAGGGACCGAAGTGGGCATGACGGGGCCGGAGGGGTTTGCCGAGCACGGCAGTCATGACCTCGGGCACCGCGTCGCCGGAAACCCGGACCACGCCGATGCCGCCCCGACCGGGTGGGGTCGCGATGGCGGCGATGGTGTCGCGGGCGGAGGCGATCATGGACGGGATAAGGCGTTGGCAGCCTTCTCCGGCGTGCCGCCGAGAATTCCGGCCTCCATCCTTCCCCGCCGGTGGACGGGGAGAGGGATCGCGCCGCAGCGGCCGTTTGTGATTGAAAGGCCGGGGCGGAAGGTTCTCAAGCCTTGGCCGGCACGGCCTTGCCTATGGTCTTGTTGATATACCACTGCTGGAGTATGGACAGCAGGTTGTTGACCACCCAATAGAGCACCAGCCCCGACGGGAAGAAGGCGAAGAATCCCGTGAACATGATGGGGAAGAACTGCATCACCTTGGCCTGCACGGGGTCGGCCGGCGGCGGACTCAATCTCTGCTGGATGAACATGGAGACGCCCATGATCAGGGGCAGGATGAAGTACGGGTCCTTGGACGACAGATCGTTCAGCCACAGCACGAAGGGCGCCTGGCGCATCTCGACGGTTTCCACCAAGACCCAGTACAGGGCGATGAACACGGGGATCTGCACCACGATCGGCAAGCAGCCGCCCAAGGGGTTGACCTTCTCCTTGCGATACATCTCCATCATCTTCATATTGAGTTCCTGCTTGTTGCTCCCGTATTGCTCCTTGAGCGCTTGCAGTTTCGGCTGGAGCTTGCGCATGTTGGCCATGGAGCGGTAGCTGGCCGCGGACAGGCGGAAGAACAGGGCCTTGAGGGTGACGGTGACGAAGATGATGGCCCAGCCCCAGTTGTTGAAAATCTTGTGGAACTGCTCGAGCAGCCAAAAAATCGGCTTGGCGACCAGAGTCAGGACGCCATAATCGACGGTCAGCTCCAGGCCGGGCGCGGTGTGCTCCAGGACTCTTTGGAGCTTCGGGCCGGCGAACAATTGGGTCTTGAAGGTTTTTTCCGCGTTCGGCCCGACTTCCAGGGTGGGGGAATAGGCGCCGATCACGAAATGGTTGTCGGACAGGGCCTTGGTGTAAAAGCTGTGTTCTTCGCCCGCGGGCGGAATCCAGGCGGCCAGGAAGTAATGCTGGATCATGGCGATCCAGCCATCCTTGGACTTGCGGTTGAGGTTCTCGCCCGCCATGTCCTTGAAGCTGATTTTCTCGTACTTCTCTTCCGGAGTGTAGAGGACACCGCCGGTGTAGGTGCGGACGAACTGATTCTTGTTCTGGTCTCCGGGGTCCTTGCGCTGCAACTGGACATATTGGCGGCCGGTCCAGCCGGTCTGGCCACGGTTCTCGACCCGCTGCTCCAGCCCGATGTCGTAGCTGCCGCGCCTCAGCACGTAGGTCTTGGTGACGGTGACGCCCTGACCGTTGCTCCAGACCAGCGGAATGCGTAGTTCCGCCTGACCGTCGGCCAGCCGGTATTGAGTGGCTTCGGCCCGCCAGAGGCTATGATGGGTGGGGGCCGACGCTTCGTTGCCCAGAAATCCACTTTGGGCGACAAAGGTTAGGCCATCGTCGCTGAAAAGGCGCACCGGCTTGTCCGGATGGTCCTTGCTTTCCGGGTAGTCGAGCAAATCGAGCATGCGGATATCGCCGCCTTCGGTATCGATCTCCAGTCGTACGACGTCGGTGACCGCCGTGATCCTCTGGTGCTGCGCCGTCGGAGCCGCAGGCGGTGGCTTAGCGGCTGGTGGGGCGGGGCTTTCGGCGCGAGTAGAGTCGGGAACGTCGGGCTCGGGCTGAATCTCGGGGACAGCGGCAGACGATCCGGCGGTGGGCTCCGGCTTTGGCCCATAATCCATCTGCCATTGCTGCCACAGCATGACACTAAGAAAAATAAATAGGACAAAGAGTACGAATCTTGCGTTATCCATTGTTATTTCCGAGTTTTTCTGGGACGGAATCGAGGCCGCCCGCATTCCAAGGGTGGCATTTCGCAAGGCGCCTCGCGGCAAGCCAAGAGCCGTGCAGGGCCCCGAACCGCTCGATCGCGGTCAAGGCGTAGGCGGAACAAGTCGGATGAAAACGGCAGTGATGCCCGATCCAGGGACTGATCAGGTATCGATAGGACTTGATGAGGAAGACCAGGAAGGCTTGCATTGCTTCACCAGGGCGTCCCAGTGTTTATGCAATGAGCGGAACAGTGTGTCATGGTCTGCCTGGATTGCGGCGCTGCGTGCTATTACTACGAAATCGATCCCGCCGAAAGTATGCTGCCGCAGGCGGAAACTTTCTCGAATCAGGCGTTTTAGACGGTTGCGATGGGTGGCTTGGCGTATGTGTCGCTTAGAAAGCGCCAGCCCGAGACGCGGTTCAGATTTACCATTGCTGCGCGCCAGCACGGTAAACCGGCTGTCCGCGGACTTGCAGGGCCGTTCGAAGACCCGTTGAAAATCGGCGGCCGTGCATAATCGGCGGGTTCGGGAAAAACCGTAGTCAGGAGGCGCCAAGCGTCAAACAGCTAATCGCTTACGGCCCTTGGCTCGGCGGGCGTTAATGACCCGGCGTCCGCCTACGGTCTTCATTCGCGCGCGAAATCCATGGGTGCGCACACGCTTGATTTTGCTGGGTTGATAAGTACGTTTCATGGAATTCCTGCTGGCTGCTGCTCAGGGATGCAAAGACGCATGATGCTAAAGCAGAGACTGATGTTCTGTCAATCCTGTGGATAAGTTGGGCGTTCAGGTGTAAAATTTCCTCTTTAATCAAAAGCTCGGCACCGCGCTCGTCCATGTTTTTCGCTTTGCGCCCAACCTCAAGATAGCGGGGAAACAGTTCAATGAGCCTGCTTTGGAGCCAATGCATAAGCAAGCTGGAAGGCGAATTGCCGCCCCAGCAGTTCAACACCTGGATACGACCGCTGCAAGCCGTGGAGAGCGAGTCCGAATTAAAGCTCCTCGCCCCGAACCGGTTTGTGCTAGATTGGGTGAAGCAGCATTTCATCGGCAAGATCGAGGAAGTGCTTTCCGCTCAGAAAACGGATTCTTCGCCCAGTGTGGTCCTGGAAATCGGCACCAAAAAACCGGAGTCGGCAGAGGAGTCCTCTCCCTCACCGGCTCGCAAGGCGCAAAGCGCGAAGAAAAACCAACCGAACAATCTGAACGTCGCGTTCAGCTTTGAAACCTTCGTCGAGGGCAAGTCCAATCAGCTTGCCAAGGCGGCCTCCATGCAGGTGGCCCAGAACGTCGGCCGCGCCTACAACCCGTTGTTCATTTACGGCGGTGTCGGCCTAGGCAAGACTCATCTGATGCATGCCATTGGCAACGAGATTCTCAAGAGTATTCCATCCGCGAACATCGTTTATCTCCACTCCGAGCGGTTCGTCTCGGACATGGTAAAAGCGTTACAGCACAACGCCATCAATACCTTCAAAGAATATTACCGGACCGTGGATGCGCTGCTTATCGATGACATCCAGTTCTTCGCGGGTAAGGAGCGCTCTCAGGAGGAGTTTTTCCATACGTTTAACACCCTCTTGGAAAACAAGCATCAAGTGGTGTTGACCTGCGATCGCTATCCCAAGGAAATCAAAGGGCTCGAAGAGCGGCTGAAGTCCCGGTTCGGCTGGGGGTTGCCGGTCGCCGTCGAGCCGCCCGATCTCGAAACCCGGGTCGCCATCCTCATGAGCAAGGCGGTCCACAGCGGCGTGGATCTGCCCGATGAGGTGGCTTTTTTCATTGGCAAGCGCATCCGATCCAACATCCGCGAGCTAGAGGGTGCGTTGCGACGGGTCATCGCCAATTCCCATTTCACCGGCAAACCCATTACCCTGGAATTCGCCAAGGAAGCCTTGCGAGACCTGATCGCCTTGCAGGATCGGCTGATCAATGTGGAAAACATCCAGAAGACCGTAGCGGAGTACTACAAGATTCGTGGGGCCGATCTTTTATCCAGCAAGCGGACCCGCTCGATCACCCGGCCGCGCCAGATCGCGATGGCTCTCGCCAAGGAACTGACCAATCACAGCCTGCCGGAGATCGGCGCGATGTTCGGCGGACGTGATCACACCACGGTGCTGCACGCCTGCCGCAAGGTTCAGGAACTCAGGGAAAGTGACAACAAGCTCGCTGAGGATTACAGCAATCTTCTGCGGACGCTTTCCGCTTGATAGGGATATCTATCCGGGCCGAGATATCGATGGATCGAATTACAAATCCTAAAGGTTTTATCTCACCATGAAGTTCACCCTCGTGCGCGAAACCCTGCTTGCTCCTCTGCAACAGGTCATCGGGGTCATCGAAAGACGTCAGACCTTGCCTATTCTGTCCAACGTGCTGCTCAAATTGGCGGAAGGCCGGCTGGAGTTTACCGGCACCGATCTCGAAGTGCAGATGGTCGCTCACGCCGAGGTGGAGACCGGGGATTCCGGTGCAGTCACGGCGCCGGCCCGGAAGCTTCTCGACATCTGCCGGTTGCTGCCGGACCGGAGCATGCTGAGCGTCGAATGCAAGGATGGCCGGTTCACCATCAAGAGCGGCGGCAGCCGCTTTAATCTGAGTACTTTGCCAGCGGATAATTATCCCGAGTTCGACGTCGGCACACTGGATTTGGAGCTTTCCGTTCCGGCGGCCACTCTCAAGCAGGCCCTGGACAAAACCACGTTCGCCATGGCCCAGCAGGATGTCCGCTATTATCTCAATGGCCTATTGTTGGATCTAGACGGCCGATCGCTCAAGGCCGTGGCATCGGACGGCCATCGGCTGGCCGTTTTCGAGGAACCTTTAGATCTCGATACTCGGGGTGGACGCCAGATCATCGTGCCCCGCAAAGGTGTGCTGGAGCTGGCGCGACTTCTCGGCGGAAATGAGGATGTCGTTACCTTGCGGATCGCTTCCAATAGCGTGCGGGTGGATCTCGGGGCGGTGAGCTTCGCCGCTAAGCTGATCGAAGGCCGATTCCCTGATTATCAGCGGGTCATGCCCCGCGAATTGACTCGCAGCTTCCGAGTCGATAAGGAGGCCTTCAAAGGAGCGTTGACCCGCGTGTCGGTGCTCTCCAGCGAAAAATACAAGAGCGTCAGCCTGGATGTGGACGAAGAATCCGTCATGACCCTCAAGTCGCAAAATCCGGAGCACGAGGATGCGGAGGAGCGCTTGTCCGTCGTTCTGGAGGGGAAGGGGTTGTCCGTGGGCTTCAACGCCTCTTATCTGCTGGATGCCCTCAGCCACGTGGATTCCGAAGAGGCCAAGTTATCGTTCACCGAAAACGCCAACAGCTGTTTGATCGAGGATTCGGACGATCATCGCTTCAAATTCATCGTTATGCCGATGAGGCTGTGAATCGGTCCGCGCTGAACTCGCGGAGGATCGGCCGTGCGCCTCCAGGAGGGCGCGGGTGAGTCTGGTCCGGATCGAAGCTTCCGACCTCCGCAATATCGAATCGGCGAGCTTCACGCCCTCGCTCCGCCTTAACTTTCTGGTCGGCCCCAACGCCAGCGGCAAGACTTCCCTTCTGGAGGCGATTTACCTGCTCGGCCGGGCCCGGTCGTTCCGAACGCCCCAGGTCAATCAGTTGATCCGCTTCGGCCAGCCGGCCTTGACGGTCATGGGGAAGATCGAGGGCGACGAGAGATCGTTTCCCATCGGCATCCGCGTTGCACGAGGTCAGCGGGAAATTCACCTGGCGGGCAGGACAGTGCAGTCCAGCGCCGAGTTGATCCGGGCCTTTCCCGTGCTGATCATTCAGCCGGCCAGTGTCACCCTCTTGGAAGGCGCTCCGAAGCAGCGACGACAGTTCCTGGATTTTGGAGTTTTCCATGAAGATCCCGGCTATCTCGATCATTGGCGGCGCTATGTCAAGGTATTGAGCCAGCGCAATATCTTGCTCCGCGAAAATCGTCTCCGAGAGCTCCCACCGTGGACCCATGAACTGGCCCGTTACGGTACAATAATTGCCAATGCACGTCAGCGCTATGCGGAGAGTTTGGAACCTTTTTTTTGGGCCATGGGAAAACATTTTTTTTCCAAGGCGCCCTTTGAAATACGCCTACACGCGGGCTGGGATACGACCAAATCACTAGAATCGATATTGCAACAAGAAATCGCCACGGATGTTCGTCAGGGTTATACCCAGTCCGGTCCTCACAAGGGAGACTTTTCCGTCATTCTCGCGGATCGCCCGGTCAAAGCATATCTCTCCCGTGGCCAAATGAAACTTCTGGTATACGCGCTTCTGTTGGCCCAATCCCGATTAATGGAGGAACGGACCGGCGCCGCAGGCTGCGTACTGATCGACGACGTGGCTTCCGAACTCGACGACCACAACAAACAAAGGCTGCTGGCGCTGCTAGGCGAAGGACAAACCCAGTATTTCGTCACCGCTACCCGGCGGGACATTATCGAAGATAGCTTGGACAGCGATGCGGCCGTGTTTCAGGTGGAACACGGCCAGCTAACTCGGGCATGACAGAAAAATGAACACGATCAAACTCGCAAGCGATTACGACAGTACCGCCATCAAAGTGCTCAAGGGGCTCGACGCCGTGCGCAAGCGGCCGGGCATGTACATCGGCGACACCGACGACGGCACGGGATTGCACCACATGGTCTTCGAGGTGGTGGACAACTCCATCGACGAGGCCCTGGCGGGCTACTGCAAGAACGTCCGGGTCATCATTCATGCCGACGAATCGGTGACGGTGACTGACGACGGCCGCGGCATCCCGGTGGACATCCACCAGGAGGAAGGGCGCTCCGCGGCGGAAGTCATCATGACCGTGCTCCATGCGGGCGGCAAGTTCGACGACAATTCCTACAAGGTATCCGGCGGGCTCCACGGCGTCGGCGTCTCGGTGGTGAACGCCTTGTCGGAAACCCTGTTCCTGGAAATCCATCGGGGCGGCAAGAAGTATCGGCAGGAATACCGGGAGGGCACGCCTTTGGCGCCGCTGGCTGAGGTGGGCGAGACCGAGACTACGGGCACCACGATCCGTTTCAAGCCCAGCGCCGCCATTTTCAGCAACATCGAGTTTCACTACGACATTCTCGCCAAGCGGCTTCGCGAGCTATCTTTCCTCAATTCCGGAGTGCGTATTTCCCTGGAGGACGAGCGTAGCGAAAAATCTGATGTGTTCGAATTCGAGGGCGGTATCCGCGCCTTCGTCGAGCACCTCAACAAGAACAAGACGCCGCTGTTCGATAAGGTGTTCTATTTCCAGACCGAGAAAGATGGCATCACGGTCGAAGCGGCCCTGCAGTGGAACGACTCCTACCAGGAAAACATTTATTGCTTCACCAACAACATCCCGCAGCGGGATGGCGGTACCCATTTGGCCGGTTTCCGGGCCGCTCTGACCCGTACCCTGAACCAGTACATTGAGGAACAGGGCCTGCTCAAGAAGCAGAAGGTCGAGACCTCGGGCGACGACGCACGAGAGGGCCTGACCGCCATCCTCTCGGTCAAGGTGCCCGATCCCAAGTTCTCCTCCCAGACCAAGGACAAGCTGGTCTCCTCGGAAGTGAAGCCGGTGGTGGAATCGGCCATGAGCGAGAAGTTCCAGGAATTCATGCTGGAGAACCCCCCGATCGGCAAGCTCATCGCCAACAAGATGATCGACGCCGCGAGGGCCCGCGAAGCAGCCCGCAAGGCCCGCGAGATGACCCGCCGCAAGACCGCCCTGGACATCGCAGGGCTCCCGGGCAAGCTGGCCGACTGCCAGGAAAAGGACCCGGCGCTGTCCGAACTCTTCATCGTCGAGGGTGATTCCGCCGGCGGCTCGGCCAAGCAGGGCCGCGACCGCCGCACCCAGGCCATCCTGCCTCTCAAGGGCAAGATTCTGAACGTCGAGCGGGCGCGCTTCGACAAGATGCTGTCCTCCGAGGAAGTCGGCACTCTCATCACGGCGCTCGGCTGCGGCATCGGGCGGGAGGAGTACGATCCGGACAAGCTGCGCTATCACCGCATCATCATCATGACCGACGCCGATGTGGACGGCTCGCACATCCGCACCCTGCTCCTGACCTTCTTCTATCGGCAGATGCCCGAGTTGATCGAGCGCGGCCACATCTATATCGCCCAGCCGCCGCTCTACAAGGTCAAGAAGGGCAAGCAGGAGCAGTACGTCAAGGACGACGCCGAGCTGAACGATTACCTCCTGCAACTGGCCCTGGAAAAGACTCGATTGCATCCGGACGACGCCACCCCGCCCATCGCGGGGCCGGGCCTGGAGCAACTGGCGCGGGACTATCTCGCCGTGCGCGGGGTGATCGACCGGCTGGCCCATCGCTACGACGGAACCCTGCTGGACGCTCTCACCGAATTGCCCGTTCTGGATGCTGCGGCCATCGCCGATCGGATGCGGTGCGAAACCTGGTTCGAGGTTCTTTCCGAGCGGATTAACCGCATGGAACCGGGCGCCCGTTTCGCCGTCGAACTTGAATTCGGCGCTCAGCCGGAAGCTTTCCGCGCCCATGTCAGCAAGCGTCTGCACGGCGTCTACAAGAGCTTCGACCTCGGCGCCGGCTTCTTCGGCTCCGCCGACTACCGGCGCCTCTCGGCCTTCGCCCGAACCACCGACGGCTTGTTCGGCGAGGAGACCTACATCGCCGCGGACGAGAAGAAGGAGCGGGTGCGGAGCTTCAAGGAAGCCTTCGGCTGGATGATGGCCGAAGCCAAACGCGGCCAACATATCCAGCGATATAAAGGCTTGGGCGAGATGAACCCCGGACAGTTGTTCGAGACGACACTGGACGCCAACTCTCGCCGCCTTCTGCAAGTGGCGATCGAGGACGCCATCGCCGCCGACGAAATCTTCACCACCTTGATGGGCGACCAGGTCGAACCGCGCCGCGACTTCATCGAAAAGAACGCGTTGGAAGTGGCGAATTTGGATATCTGATGGCGCGGCGGGCGCCGTCGAACCCGGAGGAATCATATGGGCGGATTGAAAGACCAATTGCTGAAAGCGGGTCTCGTCAATGAAAAGCAGCTCAAGCAGGCCCAGCGGGAGAAGCGCAAGGAAAATCAGCGGCAGGGCCAGGCGGGGACGGCCGAGGAGGAGAAGCGCCGCCAGCAGGGGGCGGCCGAGAAAGCCGAGCGCGATCGCCAACTGAATTTGCAGCGGAAGCAGGAAGCCGACAAAAAGGCGATCGCCGCCCAGGTCAGACAACTGATCGAAAGCCATCGCCAACCCAAGGGCGAAGGCGACACGCCCTTCAATTTCGTGGACGGCAACACGGTAAAGAGGCTGTACGTCGCCGACCAGGTGCGCGCGCAGATCGTCCGGGGACAACTGGCCATCGTGCATTTGGAACGCCAGTACGAACTGGTCCCTTCGGAAGTCGCCGACAAGATCCGTCAGCGGGACGCCGGCGCCGTGGTGCTGCAAAACGAGCCGCCGCAAAAACAGGCACCGGATCCGGGCGATGATCCCTACGCGGCCTATCAGGTGCCGGACGATTTGATGTGGTAGCTCTAGCCGGCGGACAGGGCGGCTAGCCAATACCCAGCGTCGCCAAGGTCCGCCGGGCTATCTCAAGGCGGCGGCTCACTCGTTTCACGGCGCGCCCTCTCGCCGCAGGGCTTCGCCCGCCTCCGCAGAGAGGCCACATCGACGACGTTGAGCAGCAGGCTCGAGTTTCCCAAGGCTTCGCGGAGTCCGGCGAGCAAGCCGGCCGGCAAATCGGCTTTCGGCATGCTGGCAATGTCGATGTCGGATCAGCGGCGGGTATCGCCGCAGGCGCGGGAGCCGAACAGCCGGACCTCGGCCTCTTCCGGCGGCAGGTGGGCCCGCACGGTGCGGCGGGCCAGTTCAAGGTCCTGTCCGGCGCACATCAGGTTTTCCGGTAAATCTCCGCCCCGGCCTTCACGAACTCCCCGGCCTTCTCCTCCAATCCTGCTTTCAGGGCCTGGGTATCTTCCAGCCCGTGGGTTTGTGCATACTCCCGTACGTCCTGGGTGATCTTCATGGAGCAGAAGTGGGGGCCGCACATGGAGCAGAAGTGGGCCAGCTTGGCGCCTTCCTGGGGCAGGGTTTCATCGTGGAATTCCAGGGCCTTCTCCGGGTCCAGGGACAGGTTGAACTGGTCGGCCCAGCGGAACTCGAAGCGCGCCTTGGAAAGGGCGTTGTCGCGGGCTTGCGCGCCGGGGTGGCCCTTGCCGAGGTCGGCGGCGTGGGCGGCGATCTTGTAAGCGATGATGCCGTCGCGGACGTCCTGCTTGTTGGGGAGCCCCAGGTGTTCCTTGGGCGTGACGTAACACAGCATGGCCGTGCCGTACCAGCCGATCATGGCGGCGCCGATGGCGGAGGTGATGTGATCGTAGCCGGGGGCGATGTCCGTGGTCAGGGGACCTAGGGTGTAGAACGGCGCCTCGTGGCAGTGCTTCAACTGCTCCTCCATGTTGGCCTTGATCATATGCATGGGCACGTGACCGGGGCCTTCGATCATCACCTGCACGTCGTGCTTCCACGCGATTTTCGTCAGTTCGCCCAAAGTCCTGAGTTCGGCGAACTGGGCCTCGTCGTTGGCGTCGGCGATGGAGCCGGGGCGGAGGCCATCTCCGAGAGAGAAGGCTACGTCGTAGGCCTTCATGATTTCGCAAATCTCCTCGAAATGGGTGTAGAGAAAGCTCTCCTTGTGATGGGCCAGGCACCATTTCGCCATGATGGAGCCGCCCCGCGAAACGATGCCGGTGACGCGCTTCGCCGTCAGCGGAATGAACGGCAACCGGATGCCGGCATGGATGGTGAAATAATCCACCCCCTGCTCGGCCTGCTCGATAAGCGTGTCGCGGAAGATGTCCCAGGTCAGTTCCTCGGCCTTGCCGTGCACTTTTTCGAGCGCCTGGTAGATGGGCACGGTGCCGATCGGCACCGGGGAATTGCGGATGATCCATTCGCGGGTCTCATGGATGTTCTTGCCGGTGGAGAGATCCATCACCGTATCCGCGCCCCAGCGGATCGCCCATAGCATCTTTTCGACCTCTTCCTCGATGGAGGAAGTGACCGCCGAATTGCCCAGGTTGCAGTTGATCTTCACCAGGAAGTTGCGGCCGATGATCATCGGCTCGGATTCCGGGTGGTTGATGTTGTTGGGGATGATGGCCCGGCCGCGGGCCACCTCGTCGCGGACGAACTCGGGGGTGATGACTTTGGGAATGGCCGCGCCGAAGGCTTCGCCGGGATGCTGGACCTTGTAGATATCGGCCAGGGCTTCCAGCTTCTGGTTCTCGCGAATCGCGATGAACTCCATCTCCGGGGTGACGATACCCTTCCGGGCGTAGTGCATTTGCGTCACGTTGGCGCCAAGCCTTGCGCGACGGGGCTTTCGGATGTGCTCGAAGCGGAGTTGAGCCAAAGCCGGATCGGTTTGGCGGATTTGGCCGTAACGGGAGGTCGGGCCGGGGAGCTCCGCCGTGTCGCCGCGCTCCTCGATCCAGTTTTCCCGAAGCGCGGGAAGGCCGCGGCACAGATCGACCGCTACGGCGGGGTCGGTATAAGGGCCGGACGTATCGTAGACGTAGACCGGCGGATTCCTTTCGGCGCCGAGCCCGGTCGGGGTATCGGACTGGCTGATTTTCCGCATGGGTACGCGGATATCGGGACGGCGGCCTTGGACATAGACTTTCTCGGACGCGGCGAAAGGCTGGATCGACGCCCGCTTGGCGGTGACGGCGTCGTGCAGGAAGGTGTCGGGGATGGCGCTCATCGCTTTCTCCTTGGCGGAATAACGGAAAAGCGCAGGAAGAACGTCCAAGCGGGGAGTCGGGGCAGACCCATCATTGCCCGAGGACAGGCTTTCCTACGCCGGTATTAACCGGATCAGGTTCAAAGGGTGTGTCTCAGCCCCGTCGCTGCCAGCCGGCATGCGCGGCGGGGCACCCCTAGCCCTACGGATGACGCCTAAGCTAAAACATGCGCTTCCGTTTGGCAAGGCAAACCCGCTCGCCCGAACGAGCATCGGGATGATTCTGGGGGGAATCGGCCGATACCCCATGCCATGATCGCCCGGGAGAGCGCTATACTGTCTGCAATTAAGTCGTTCGGTCAATTTAAGCTAAAACCAAACCAAATAAACAGCTGACCGCCGGAGCGGCATGGACGGCGCCAATCCGATGCCTGATCGCGCTGGGACGCCACGTAGCTCTTGATCTACAAAGAGAGCTTTTAAGGGGCCCCGTTTCAGGGCCGTTCGCGGATTCCTCAGATCATCGCTTGGTTTCGCTAGCTCCCTGTCATGTCAAGATGCAGCCAATTCTCGTTTTCGGGCATTCGAATAGGCTGGGTGCCGCTAGCCATCGCGCTCAGCGGTGCGCTGCTCAGCCTTCTCCCGTGGCGGGCCAGGCTGGAGGAGGATGTGGGACTCGGCCTGCTGTATGCGCTTCGGGGGCCGGAAGCTCCCCCGCAAAACATCGCTATCGTCGGAATCGATCATGAATCCGCGGTGAGGTTGCAGGCTTCCGACGATCCCCACGATTGGTCTCGCCGGCTGCATGCGGCGCTGATCCAAAATGCGCGACGCGGGTCGGCCGAGCTGGTGGCGTTCAATATCTTCTTCTCCGGCCCTTCCCCGGATCCGACCGCCGACCGGGCAATGGCGGAAGCCATGCAGGCGGCGGGCAACGTGGTGGTGACGGATTACGTCAAACCCCGCCAGATTCACCCCGGCGTCTACGTCGAATCGGTGGTGGAGCCCTTGGCCGAGCTGGCCGATACGGCCCTCGCGACAACGCCCTTTCTCTTGCCGAAGACTTCCGGCGACGCCGAGGCGTTTCTCACTTTCTTCGGCGAGGAAAGACGCGCGACGCTGCCGACCCTCCTGTTTCTCGCCTATTCCCTGCGTACCCGCTCCGACGATCTCGCCGGGTTGGTCCTGCCGTTCGATCCCGAACTGGCCTCTCTCCTTGCCGGTCCGGCCTCGAGTCCAAACCAGCGCGTGGATTTCGATGCGCTGGCCCGGGGGATTTCGGACCGGTTGCGGGCCAAGCCGAAACTGAACGCCGCTCTCGAAGAGGTCGCTGCCCGCGAGGCGGTGCCCAAGCCCGCGCGCCGCCTGCTGCGGTCCCTGCTGCGCCTCCTCCGCGAGGACCGAACGCGTTACTTCAACCATTACGGGCCGGCCCGGACCTTCCGGATCCTGCCCTATCACGAACTCGTGAATGCCTCCCCGTCCCTGCCGGCCGGAGCGTTCAAGAATAAGGTGCTCCTGGTGGGCTATCTGGATGACTTCCAGCCCGAGACCCTCGAAGGATTGTTTTACACCCCTTATTCCACCGTCAGCTCCGTGGAACTGGCCGCCACGGCGTTGGCCAACCTGCTCGAGGACAAATGGGTCCAGCCGGCTTTTTCGCCGCCTGGCGAAGCCTTGTGGCTCCTGGTCTGGGGAGGCGCTCTTGGCTGGCTCGCCCACTCCTCGTTGCCCGCTCCGCGGGGAGCTGTGCTCATTACCGCTCTGGGTGGGGGTTATCTGGGCGCCGCCTGGCTTCTGTTCCGAACCCAGGGGATTTGGCTGCCCATCCTGATTCCCCTGGGCTGGCAAATACCCGCGGCGCTGCTCGCTTCCCTGGCGCTCAATTATTTTCGCCAGACCCGGCGGGAGGAGAGAATGCGGGCGGTGATCCAGCATTTCATTCCCGTTGACGTGTTCAGCCAATTGACCCGTCACGAGGACAATGGCAGCCTGCTCACCTACGGGCGGCTCACCAAAGGCGTCTGTCTCGCCACCGACGCGGGGCGCTACACCGCGCTGGCGGAAATCCTGGAGCCCATGGCGCTCGCCCGCTTGATGAACGCCTATTACGAAGCCATCTTCGAGCCGGTGACTCGGCGTGGAGGCTGGATTTCCGATGTCATCGGCGACGCCATGCTGGCGGTTTGGGTCGACGAGGGGGACGCCGGCACGGCCCGCCATGAGGCCTTGGCCGCCGCCTTGGAGATCCGGCAAGCGGTTCGTCATTTCGAGAAGAGCCATGAATTGGTGTTTCCGATTCGCATGGGTCTTCATTACGGCGATTTGCGCATCGGTTATGTCGGCAGCGCCGGCCGGGGAGAAATCCGCGCCGTCGGCGATACCGTGAATACCGCGGCACACTTGGAGGCATTGAATAAGCTGCTCGGCTCGCAGATCCTGGTTTCCCAACCGCTTCTGGAGGGCCTGAACGCCCAGGGCGTCCGTCCGCTCGGCGACTTCCTGCTGGCCGGCAAATCCAGGCCGGTGTCGGTGACGGAGCTGGTTTCCGGGCTCGACGAACTTCCCGAACCCCGCGAGCTTTTCGAGCGTTTCCGGGAGGCTCTGGCGCTCTTCGCCGAAGCCCGATGGGCCGAGGCCCACGCCGCTTTCATGCGGCTCAACCTGCAATTTCCGGAGGACGGTCCCACCCGCTTCTATTACAAGACCTGCCAGACTTATCTGGCCGACCTGACCCTGATCGCGGGAAGCGCGGGCATTTCCATCGGTAAATCCGACGCGGCGCGGCTTTCTTCCGACGCGTCAAGAGGATCTAAGGTAACGCCGCATGATTAACGACCGTCCGGCTCATCGAAACTGCGGATCACCCACTCCCCAAGCCTCCACGACGGCCTTGGCGGGCTTCGCCGCCCTGGCGCTCTGGGCCGGAGCCGCCAGCGCGGAATGCGGAGAGGACTGGGCCGCCCGCTTGATTTCGGCCCAGGGGCAGGTCGAGATTCAGACGTCGGATCAGGGCGCCTGGCGTCCCGCGATGGTCGAGCAACATTTCTGCCCGGGCGACAAGGTCCGCACTCTGGCGCGCAGCCGGGCCTCGCTGCAACTGCGGAACCAGACTTATTTCTCCCTGGATCAGCGCACCACCGTGGTCTTCTCTCGCGTCGAAGCGGATCGGCCGTCCTGGATCGAGCTCATCGCCGGCGCCCTGTTCGCCCGCAGCCGCACGCCCAAGCCGCTGAACATCCGGACGCCCTTCATCAACGCCGCCATCAAGGGCACGGAATTCATGGTTGCCGTGGGCTCCGGCAAGGGTGAGGTCACGGTCTTCGAAGGGGAAGTGGAAGCCTTCAATGCGGCGGGCCAGGTCACGCTGGCCGGCGGCCAGACCGCCAGCGCTCGTCCGGGCGAAGCGCCTCGGGTGCATTTGGCCCTGCGGCCGGAAGACGCCGTCCAGTGGGCGCTGTATTTTCCGCCCCTCGTGGATCTCGCGGCCGTGCCCAGGACCGGCGATCCCGGACTTGCCAAGGCCGCCAAGGCGTATGCCGCCGGCAAGCTCGACGAAGCCTTGGCCGATTTGGATCGGGTTCCCGACGCGCGCCACGATGCCGATTACCTTGCTCTCAAGGCAAGCATGCTACTGAGCGTCGGCCGGCTCGACGAGGCGGAACCGCTGCTCTCGGCCCCGACCGGCTCCACGCCGAGGGCGGTCACCGGCGCCCTGCGCTCGGTCATCGCCCTGGCCCGGAACCGCAAGAGCGAAGCC
>CADDYU010000106.1 GCA_902810705.1 Methylococcaceae bacterium | reverse complement strand
CGCGAGTGTTTCGGCGCGCCGGCGAAGATCGCGGCTCGATCCCGCGATACCAAAGCCCACCTCCACCCGACCGCTCCCGCGCCAGATCGGCCGTCCACAAGCGGACGGCGTTGGGGTTCTCCCCCTTGGCGGGAAAAATCCAGCCCCATGAGCGGCGAATTCCTCGCCGGGAAAAGCTCGGCTCGCAGCCTCCGCATGAGCGCTGAAGGGTCGGGCGCGCGAGGCTCCCTACCAATAGGGATACCAATAAGGATAGCCCCAACCACGCCCCCAAAAGCCATACCCGTAGGGACCATACCAGTAGGGGTATGGATAGGCGTAAGCCGCCGAGGGGCGATTCGGCCACAAGTGGACTTTCTTGCAGCTTATGATCGGATAAGGATACTGAACTTGATCGATTTGCCGGACCTCGCGTCCCTGGACCTCGCCCGCGACGGTAATTTCGCGACCCTTGGCATACACGGCCGAATCCAGAAAGCCTTGGCAGCGCGCCAGGAATCGTCCGGATGACTGGTCGGTTTCTTGGGGGCGGTCGTCGTATCGAGTCAGGGGTTTTTGCAAGATCTCGATTTCCGTCGTTTTGGGTTGGTTGGTGGTTTCCACGATGGTGCCTCCCAAAAGCACCGTACGGCCCTTGAAGGCTTCGGGATGGGCGCTGATTTCGGCCAGCGAAGGCTGCTGCTTAGCCGCTTGCCGGAATTCCTTGGGAAACGGACTGGTGGCGCAGCCGGCTAGACATGCCGTAAGAAGGAGATAGCCGAGCCATCGGCTAAGTTCGGCCTGGCTGCGCCAGGCGAGCGGGATCGCGAATCCGGATAAGCCGGTCGAGGGAATGTCCATAATGCGGTTCCTGAGTGAAGCGAGAGGATCCGGAAGTCCGAAAGCGTTGCGGCCGAGCCTTCTGGCTCCCGGATTCGGGAGTCACTCAGGTGCGGACGTCGCCTTGTCTCTTTCCGGCGTAATCGACAGATTACACTGGAGTTTGACAAGCTCGGGCTTCAGGCGATTCACTCATGCAATCGCTCTTTGCCTTATGCGGGTTCATGGCTTCCCGGAAGCGCTGAGTCAAGGCATCGCAGAGCTCGCGAATGGGTGGGTCTATGGCTGGAGCCCGCGTTTTACCGATCGAGGTCGCAAAAACAGGCTTCGAGAGCGCCGGATCGTACCGGATGCCAATAAACTCGAACAATCTCGAAAGTTCGAGCTCGGGATTAGTCACCAAGTCTTCGTACTGCAGGAGTAGAACCTCGGGGTTTTGATCCAGTCCCCGCTCGAAAAACAGGATATTACGGACATACCACTGCAAGGCGGCGGCGGATGTCTCCGTGATGTCGGGATGGATTACGGAGCGGACGATCGCGCGCGTTTCCGGCGACATGCCTTGTCCTCGCCAACCCGTCATTTCAGGGGCATCGGCCAGCAACTGGGCATATTTGGCGAAGTCCGGGAACGACCGGACGGCCGAGTTCACCACGTCGTCATAGTTTCGGACCAGCCATATGGCGCGCGCCCCGGGAAAGGCTTGCATCAGCTCGGGCAAGTCCTGGAGTTCGCAAAGTGCCTTGATCACGAAGCGGCGCGCCTTGGAGCGATCATAGAGATCCAAGATTACCGGCAATTCCCGCATCCTGTAATGGTCGAACGCGCGTGGATCGCGCTCGTGGTAAACATCCGTCTCGTAGCTTCGCTCCAAGACATCCATGAGCATGTTGGTGCCCGACCGTTGATGGCCGGCGATGAAGACCGCCCGCTTGTCGCTCTTTCGAGCCAAAGATGCCGCCAGGGTTTGGACAACCGTTTTGGTCCCCAAGAAAGCCGCTCTTTTAGCGCGCGCGTAAATTCTGCTTGTGAGAGTTCGGTGATTAGCCATCAACATCGTCCCCAGAGGTTGCCGATTCGGCATGCTTGATCGATCCTCAAATACCCGCTCCTAGGTTGCATTCGGCAGGGCCGGTGAATATGAGCGACCTATCGACGAGGTATTCCAAGATCCGATTCACGCACGCTTCGATTGAAAAAAGATGGGTATCCACGACGAGCTCCGGATGCTCGGGCACCTCGTAGGGCGCTGAGATTCCGGTAAAGTCGTGGATTTCGCCCGTGCGAGCCCGGCGGTAAAGCCCTTTGACATCGCGATCTTCGCAAACGTGAAGGGGGCAGCGGCAGTAAACCTCGATGAAAGAACCGGGGAAAATACGTTGCCGCGCCCGCTCCCGCTCGGCCCGATAGGGCGAGATGAAGGCCGTTATGACGATGAGCCCGGAGTCGGAAAGGAGCTTGGCGACCTCGGACACGCGGCGAATGTTTTCCGCCCGGTCCTCGGGGGAAAAGCCCAAGTCGCCGCACAGGCCGTGCCGGATGTTGTCCCCGTCACAGACGTAGACGTTGCAGCCGAGCTGGAACAGGCGGGCCTCCAAGCCCAGGGCGAGCGTGGATTTTCCGGACCCCGAGAGCCCGGTCAGCCAGACGACCGCCGCGCGATGCCCATTCCGGTATTCTCTTTGATCTTGGGTGATGGCGGAATGCTGCCAAACCGTGTTCGCGCTGCGAGAGATGGCGGTTTCGCACCTTTCCATGAAATCCGTCCTTCCTTTGACATTTGGCCGTAAGCCGGCCCCGGCCGGATTCAAGCCCAGGATTTCGGCTCCTCGCTCTGCCTGTCGAGACCATGTCCCTTCACCGGCAAGGCAATCTCGGACTACTAGAGAGTGGCAAGGCTGAAAGAGTGGCCCCGCGGTCGCGTCGCGAGGCCAAAAGATTGCCCAATCCATGCACGGCAAGCGGGTGCTGAATGAGCAGGCAGCCACGTACCGGGGCGCAGTATCCGCCGGTAATGTGAAGAGATTGTGAAAAGGCTGTTAAAGGATGGGGGTCGTCCGCTGGCCGGCCATAAGGCTCATGGATGCGTGCGGGTCGTCCGTAATCTCCTTAATTTTTCTCCGCTTCCGCCATCCGGACGTCCAGCGGCGTATTCGGGCGGGTCTCGGCGCGGTAGGCGCAGATGCCGTTGAACACGGCGCGGGCCAGCTGGTCCTGATGCTTGGGATTGGTCAGGTTGCGCTCCTCCACGGGGTTGGAGATGAACGCGGTCTCCACCAGCATGGAGGGTACATCCAGGGATTTCAGCACGACGAACCCCGCTTTTTGCACCTCCTGGTGGTGGATTTGAAAATTCCTTCTAAGCTCCCGGAGCACCTTGAAGGCGGCCTTGTCGCTGGCCTCCAGGGTGGCGTTCTTGGACAGGTCGACCAGCACCGACGCCAGCATCTTGCCCTTGTCCTTGAGCTTGACTCCGCCCAGGAGCGCGGCGTTCTCGCTGTCCGCCAGCCATCTCGCGGCCTCGCTGCTGGCCCCGTGCTCGGACAGGGTGAACACCGACGAGCCCCGGACGTCTCCCGTGACGTAGGCGTCGGCGTGCAAGGATACGAACAAATCGGCGCGGGATTTCCGGGCCACTTCCAGGCGATGGCGCAGATCCACGAAATGATCGCCGCTTCGCACCAGCACCGGGCGCATGCCCGGCTCCGCGCGAATGAGGCCGGCCAGTTTGCGGGCGATGGCGAGGACCACGTCCTTTTCCAGAACGCCGGTGGGGCCGATCGCTCCGGTATCCTTGCCGCCATGGCCCGCATCGATGGCCACGACAAAGGCTCTGGCCGGTTTCGGCTTCGCCGTGGGTGCCGGTTTTGGCGCCTCCGGGCCGGCCGGCGGCCATTCGACGACCAGCCGCGCGCCCTCCGGAAGCTTTTCGATACGGTACTTGGGAGCGGCCGAGATTTTGAGTTCGACCAATAGGCGCAGGCTGTTCGCGGCCTTGCCCGGCAGCGAGCCGATCCTTGCCGCGGCGGGATGCGCGGCGGGCGGCTGGATCAGGCTGGTCATAGGAGCGGCGTCGTTCACCTCGATCGTCAACCGGCCGGCATCCGCGGAGCGGGAAATGCGGTACACGGGAAGGGCGGAAAAATCGATCAAAAGGCGCGGCGGAGAGCCGCCTTTCCAGTGGATGGATTTTACTCGGATCGGCGCCGCCGAAAGCGGTGGCAAGTAAGTTAACAGGATGAGCGTCAGGGAAACGAGTAGCGCTTTATTGTTCATGGCCTAATCGCGCTGGTTGTGGTTTAGAAAACATAGCCTTCGAGGTCCATCTCCGCAAGCTGCCGACTATCCCATCGCGATTTGGGCCAGTAGTTCCCGGCCTTTTTCGGTGTGTGCCGAGACTTCGGCGCGGCGGGCGGTCTTCTCCAGGGTGAGCCGGATTTCCAGGTCCGCCTCGGGCAGGAGCCCCGCGCCACGCTCCGGCCATTCGACGAAGCAAATGGTGTCGGAACGGAAGTAATCCCGGATTCCCATCCATTCCAGTTCCTCGGGATCGTTGAGCCGATAGAGATCGAAATGGAACAGGCTGCGATCCGGCAGGGTATATTCCTCCACCAGGGTAAAGGTGGGGCTTTTCACCGCTCCCGAGAATCCGGCGGCCCGAAGACAGCCGCGCACGAAAGTGGTCTTGCCCGCTCCGAGATTGCCACGCAGGAAAACGAGGCAGCCCGATGGGAGAGCTTGGAATACCCGCCCCGCGAATTCCAGGGTGGCGGACTCGTCGGGTAGAAAGAGATTCATAGGTTGACCAACCGCCGCAGCGGCGTCATCAGATCGCAGGCCAACAAGCCCCGCTCGCCGGTCTTAGCCGCGTCGTCGCCGGCCGCACCGTGCAGGCGGACGCCCGAGACCGCCGCGTCGAACAAGTCGAGCCCTTGAGCCAGCAGCCCCGCGATCACGCCGGTCAGGACATCGCCCATGCCCCCGCTGGCCATGCCCGGGTTGCCGGCGGTGCAGACCGCGGGAACATCGTCGCCGCCGGCGATCAGGGTGCCCGAGCCTTTCAGCACCGCCACGCCGCCATAGCGGGCCTGTAAAGCCTGGACGGCGGCAAACCGATCCCGCTGGATTTCGGCGCTGGTCACGCCGAGCAGCCGCGCCGCCTCGCCAGGGTGAGGGGTGAGCACCCAGCGGTCTCGCCGGATTGGACGTTCCGCGAGAAGATTGAGCCCGTCGGCGTCGACCACCAGCGGCAAGTCGGCGGCTAGCGCCGTCTCGAATAATTCCCGCGCCCAGTCCGAGCGGCTCAGCCCCGGCCCCACGGCAATCACGGTGGCACGGCCGAGCAGGGTTTCCAGTTGCTGACGATGCTCCGCTCCATGGCACATCAGCTCGGGCCGGGTCAAATTAAGGAGAGGCGCATGGGATTGTCGGGTGGCGATGCTGACCAGCCCGGCCCCGACCCGCGCCGCCGCTTCCGCCGCCATGTGCGCTGCGCCGGTATAGCCGTGCTCTCCGCCCACCACCAGCACATGGCCGAAATGGCCCTTGTGGGCATGGCGGGGGCGGGGCGGCAGTCCCTGCTCCCAAGGCGGCAGCAGCCAGGCCGACGGTCGGACGCCGTGCCTCACTTCGGGAGGCGTCGCCAGATCGGCAAACGCGACCTCGCCCGAGTATTCGAGTCCCTCGCCGGTAAAGAGGCCGCGTTTCAGGCCGATGAAACTCACGGTCAGATCAGCTCGGATCGCGGCGCCGAGCGCGGTGCCGGTGTCCGCGTGCAGCCCGGAGGGAATATCCAGCGCAACCACCCGGCCATAAGGCCGGCCGGGCGCCGCGCCGCGCGCCGAGTAACGGTTCACCGCCCGGATCACTTCCACGTAGAGCCCGCGCACTTCACGGTCCAAGCCGGTTCCCAAGAGCCCATCCACCAGGATTTCCGCGCCCTCGAAATCCACCGGGACGAAGTCCAGGATTTCGCCCCCCGCGGCCCGGAAATCCTCGTAGGCGGTCAGGGCGTCGCCTTTCAGGCCGGCCGGCGGGGCCACTGGATAGACCCGCACGTCCCAGCCCAACTGGTGGGCCAGCCGCGCCACCACGTAACCGTCGCCGCCGTTGTTGCCGGCCCCGCACACCGCCGACAGGGTGCGGGCCTCCCGCCAGCGTTCCCGAATCGCCGCCAGCGCCGCGGCGCCGGCCCGCCGCATCAGTTCGATGCCCGGAATCCTGAGGCTGTCGATCGCGTAACGATCCATGGTGCGCACGTCCTCGGCGCGGTAGAGTTCTTTTGGCAAGCTTCGATGATGGGTTCGAGGCATGGCGGAGTACCCTGAAACTGAATAACATCAGGACATTCGCGGTTTCGCCGCTTAACTTGAATTCCAGCTTTTAATTCTGGCCCAAATGCCCTCTCATCTCCATCCCGTGTCGTTCCCGCCGCCGGACTATGCCGCGCTCGCGGATCAAATCAAAGCCTGGGGCCGCGAACTCGGCTTTCAGCAAGTCGGGATCGCCGACATCGACTTGGCCGCCGCCGAACGGCGCTTGGCGGAATGGCTGAAGGCCGGGTTTCACGGCGAAATGGCGTACATGGAACGCCACGGCCGAAAGCGCAGCCGGCCCGCGGAACTGGTGCCCGGCACCCTCCGGGTCATCAGCGCCCGCCTGGACTATCTGCCCGAAGACCGCTCGGCCATGCGCGAGCGCCTGGACGATCCCGCGGCGGCTTTCGTGTCCCGCTACGCCCTGGGGCGAGACTACCACAAGCTGCTCCGGAAGCGTCTACAACGATTGGCGGAGCGCATCCAGGAGAAAGTCGGCCCGCGCGGCCATCGGGTCTTCACCGACAGCGCCCCGGTGCTGGAAAAAGCCTTGGCTGAGAAAGCCGGCCTCGGCTGGATCGGCAAGCACACCAATCTCATCGACCGCCACGCCGGCTCCTTCTTTTTCCTCGGCGAGATCTACACCGACCTGCCCCTGCCGGTCGACGCCCCCGTGCGCGACCATTGCGGAAGCTGCACCGCCTGCCTCGACGTCTGCCCCACCCGCGCCATCGTCGCGCCCTACCGGCTGGATGCCCGCCGCTGCATCTCCTATCTCACGATCGAACTGCATGGCCCCATTCCGGAGGAATTCCGCGCGGCTTTGGGCAACCGCGTCTACGGCTGCGACGACTGCCAGTTGGTCTGCCCTTGGAACCGCTACGCGCGGCTTACCGAGGAGACGGATTTTTTGCCTCGCCATGGCCTTAACAGCGCCACCCTGATCGAGCTGTTCGCCTGGGACGAGGCGGCTTTCCTGCGGAACACCGAGGGCTCGGCCATCCGGCGGATCGGACACGAGCGTTGGCTCCGCAATATCGCCGTGGCCTTGGGGAACGCGAGGACCGAGCCCAAGGTGGTGGCCGCTCTACGGGCGCGCCTCGAACATCCCTCGGAGCTGGTGAGGGAGCATGTCGCATGGGCGCTGGCCAGGCATGAGCTGGTTTAAGGCGATCGAAATCCGATTCCGGTTTATCGGTTGATTGGATTCAGGTTATAAGACTGAAACTACCCAAGGCTACACGGTGCGCCAGCGCAGCAGCCTCACCACGGCGATGGCTCCAAGGGGCAGCACCAGTCCGAGCACCGTGGCGGCGATCAGCAAATACCCCAACTCGCTGTAATCCGCCGGCACGCTGACCAGGCCGCTGGTGGGGTCCTTCACCTCGCGGGTGACCGTGTAGATTTCGTTCAGATACTTGGTGCCCAATTGGCCCAAGGCCAGCGAGAGATTGGTGAACGAGGCCATGACGGCGAAGAAGGTCGCCTTCAAGTGGGACGGCGCCGAATGGGCGATCCAGGCCAGCATCGGCACCATGGCGATCTGGCCTAGGGGCGACTCCAAGGCGGTGTCCACGAGGGCGATGAAGCGGGCGTCGACGATGCCGCCGGTGAGGGCGGCGGTCCATTCGTGCAGTCCATAATACATGCCGATGGTCGGAAGCGAAAGCGCCGTGCCGGCGATCGTCAAGACCAAAATGATCTGCGGCATGGATTTCTCGGCCATGAAGCGGCGGAACAGGAACAAACCCGCGAGACTCAGGCCGCTGCCGATGAGAGCGAGCTTCGCCATGAAGGCCTGGTCGAAGCCCAGCACATCGATCATCCACCAGCTCGAGCCGGGGCCCGGCGAGGGTACGGCCCGGAACACGAAAATCAATACCGCCGTGCCGAGCAGCGTCGCTCTCGAAGCTGGCGCCATCTCGTCCATGAGCCGGCTCATCAGCACCAGGATGATGAACATAGACAGCACGAAGACGATCTCCTGTCCGAACGCCATGTTGTTCAAGCCGACCGATACCGAGACTAGCCCGAACGCGAGGCCGCCGCCGAGAATCCACCAGTTCGGCTCGGGGCGCTCTTTCTGCACCGCCGTCAGGACCTCGACCTCCGCGCGGGTATAACCCAGGTCCGCCAGCGCCCGCGCGGCGCGTCGCTTAAGCCGGGCGGCCAGCAGCACCCCCGCCACGGAGATCGCCGGAATGATCAGCGCCAGTCCGTAAATCCTCTGATATACCGCGACCTTCTCAGCCTCCGGCATGGTTTCCGCGCCCTGAAACAGGGCAACGTTCACCACCGCCACCAGCAGCGTGCCGCCGATGATCGCGACCCGCCCGAGAGTCTGCATCGTCGAATGCATCAAGCGCTGCTCCGCCTCCGGAAGAATCCGGCCGTCGAGATCGGTTCGGGGTATGGCCTCGACCGTCATGGCATCCGCCACGACGTCTTGAACTACGTAACCGACGGGGGCGAGCATGGCGCTGGCCACGTACCAGGCTTCGGCCGACATGTATATTTCCATCGCCGTCCGATCGTGGAGGAGTCCGAGCATGATGAGGAGGCTCGCCGCGATCAGTCCTGCGCCCAGGAAGACCAAAAGCGCCTTATGGCGCCAGATAAGGTCCACCAGATGGCCGAGCGGCAGCTTGAGCGCCCAAGGCAGCATCGTCCAGAAGCCAAGCCCCGCCAGGAATTCCGCAGAGAGCCCTAGATAATCCTTGACGAAGAAGGTGCCGACAATGCTGGTCAGGCCCGAGATGCCGTAGGCCACATAGATCATGATCGGCGGGAGATAGGTGAGCCGCATCTCTCGGCCAAGCTCCAGGAAATTCCGGTCGATCCAGCCGAGCACGGCGCCGAGGTAGGGGAGGGCGTGGGATTTGGGTGCGGTTTGCATGCCTTATGGATTCCATTGAAAAATCGGCGGCCGCCGATTTTACCCAAACTTGGGCAGGTTTATCCGGGCGGCTCCTCGCTGGGTGCGCTCGACCCGATGCTTTCCAAGACTCGCGAGACCCGAGGAATGCAAGTTGCCGAGGCTACTGCGGGAGTGGGCTTACTTCTTCGCCGGGCGCCCCACGGATATTTGATCGGGGGCGTAAGGATAATTGGGCGTTGAGGGTTTTGCCGGTGTGATCGGAGCTTGCGGCCTAAAGGCCGGCGCATAGAGCGGGTGCCGGTGCTGCAGGTAGGGATAGCCATAAGCCGGCCCATAAAAGGGATAGAGCGACGGGTAATACTCTCGCTGGCGATTCTGCTTGGCTTGCTCCTCAGCCAGCCGCCGCTGCGCTTCGGCCTGCCGCTCCGCGGCCCGGGCCGCTTCGGTTTGGGCACGGATCAACCGCTCCCGATCCGCCTCTTCCCGCTCCAGCCGGTCCCGCTCGGCTTGCTGCCGCTTTTTTTCCTGCAGGCGGGCAAGATCCTCGGGATTGGGTTGCGGAATCTGGAGGTTGAGCGGCTTACAGGAAGGCTTGGAGGGCTCGTCGGTAAAAAGCGCTCTGCCATTCTCGACGCATTGATAGATCGTATCGGCGTGAGCGCTGGGCACCGCGAGGAGGAAAGGAAGGATCAGGGGGGTCATCATCGAAGAAACCAACACTTTCATGGGAATCTCCCGGCGCGAGTTCGTCCCTCTCATCGGCCACAGCTGTCGCGTCCACGAGGTAATGTCCGAAGAATTTGTGTAAACCATACCATATCCGGCTTAGCCCAGCGCCTTGGCTTCGAGGTTTCCGGAGCGAAGCCGGAAGGATCGGCAGGCTTGCTCAAAGCTTCCTGCCACCCATCGATTTTGGGTATGCACGGGTCATGCTCATCTTTTGCCTTCGTCACGCGCCATTGCCTCGGCTCTCCTAAAACGCTTAAAATCACCATCCAAAGCGACTGACAGGCTTGATCCAAATGGGAAAGGGTGGGTTGCTCCTCTGCTTGGCAGGGGCACGCTGCCAGATAACAGCATCGGCGGAGAAGCAAAATCCTCCTCGCGATTAAGGCCGGTCTGTCACGGACCGGATAAGGGATAAAACGATCGCCCCAACCCGAAAGGGTGCTGAGGTGCTGGCTTCCGCGTGGTGGCCTATCGCGAGATAGGTCTGTTAACTAATCCCCGAGGGGATGGATACCTCCCTTCGGGGGAGAAATACGTCCATCTCCGACGGAATCGGGCGGGTGTAGTTCAATGGTAGAACTCGGGCTTCCCAAGCCTGCAGTGTGGGTTCGATTCCCATCACCCGCTCCAACTCGGAGGCTGACATGGACGCTCTTCCAATTTCCAAAGAGTGATGCCGCTTCCGCTTCAGGATCGGGTTGGCGCGAAATATCGTGGTCCGACGCGCATCCGGTAGGCGGGAGGTTGCAGGCACATAACGCGAAATCAACGAAAGCGGGCGAATGGCGTAACGTCAGACCCTTGCAGTCCTTCCTGACTCACTTCCCAATACGTTTACATTGGAGCGGCGGGCTAATGTGATCGGCGCCTGCTCCCATGAAACCAGTATCCGCCGGTTGATCGGTGCGGTGCTCATGGACAATCGCTGTATGGTTCGCCGTCTCGGCCGTGGATGTGCCGGTACTGATCTGCCGCGGCGATGTGGCGCTGCGCAACTCCAGCAACCCGCACATCGCCGAGTGCCTCGGCTTCAACGAAGCCATCGACCAGACTCAAGTGCACGATGTCGTGATCATTGGGCGCCGGCCTCTGCCAGCCACTTGAAACGACACTTCAATGGGCCGGAATAGGCGACGTGGACTTCGGCGGCGCGCTTGCGGTAATGATCATCGGTGCGCAGGTGGTTGATTATAGTCGGTACCTCGGATTCTCCGCTTCCGTCCTCGTCGTCATCGGCGGCGCCGAGCGTTTCCTCAACATCCTCATCGTAGTAGCGCGTGTCGAGCAATTCGGTGCCTTATGTGCCCAAAGGAATATCCAGGCGCGTTTTCCAACGCGTGCAGCACGATGTAATTGCGCAGAATATAGCGCTCTATGGACAGAAGAAAAGCCGGGCCCCCCGATTCGAGCCGCTTGAACAAATTTGTACGGCAAAAACCCATCAGGCGTGTGCCCGCGCGCGACAGACCGTCGATGACGCGCACCTGCTGGGGAGTGGGCGTCAAGCCTGTCTTGAGATAGTTGCCCAAACCATAGCGGGGTAATCTCAGCCCATTAACGGTGGCGACTACCTTTTCCGAATAAAAACGAGCGTAAGGATCATTGGGGTCGGTGTCGTCTATACGGAATTTCAGATTCTTTGGCACACGGGTCGGAAAGTAAGACTTGGCGCCATTGGCGAACTGGAGGAATTTCCCCCGCTCATCCTCATGCGCGTAGTGCTGCGTGATGAAACCGCGCGTGCGCCGGACCATGTAAAGACGCATCAGATCCCGCCAATCGTCGGGATCCTCGCTCTTCTCGAAAGCGGCGCGGGAGCGCACCTGGCACTGGTGGCGGCGGATGAATTCGTGCTCGCCGCCGAGCTGGGCAATGAGTTTTTCCGGACGGATGCCGATGTCGGCATCCTCGCGCAAGAACAATCCTAACTGGGCTGAAAGATCGAGATAGGTTTTGTTGTACGGCGTCGCGGACAGCAGGATGCAGAGGCTGTCGTTGCGGTCAATGTAATCGCGTATGACCTTCCAGCGATTGCTTTCGCGGTTGCGCAAGTTGTGAGATTCATCGATCAATACGACGCGGTAGCGCCGAGTCTTTTCCGGGAGCTCCTGAATGGCTCTGGAAATCGACAGAACCTTGGCATGCAGCCGAAAGCGGTGGACGTAGTCTTCCCACATCGCAGTCAGGTTCTTGGGGCAAAGGATCAGGGTCTCGGTATTAAAATCGTCCTCGAATATCTTGGCCAGCGCCGTCGCCATCATGGACTTGCCGAGGCCTACGACATCACCGATCAACACGCCACCACGCTTGTGGAGGTGATGGGCAGCGATCTTGACGGCCGCGACCTGGAAATCGAACAAGGTATCGCCGAATATCGTGGGAATCCGGAATTCCGAGAGGCCGGCACGCGCTTCCTGCGCCAGATGGTAGGCCATCTTCAGATAGACGTGATAGGGGGACACGAGTGTCTCAGCCGCCCAGCTCTGGTCGATGATGTCGGCCAGTTCCTTTGAAATATCGAGACACCACCGATCACGCCAGCGATCCTCGAACCAGTCGGCGAGTTTTGCCGTGGCGTCCGAGTCGAGCACATCGATATTGAGTTCGCCTTGGTGCGACAGACCCGCCAAGGTCAGATTGCTGCTGCCGAGGTAGCCAATGATCGGATTGATCGGGTCTTGCCGGAATAGCAGATAAAGCTTGGCGTGCAAGGAGCCTGTTAGAATTATTGTGTGTAAGGCATATCATGTTGTTAACAACCCGGAGCCTGTATGCCAGGCAAAGAAGGTCACTGTAGCGGAGACGACATGCCGTCTATCCCCAAGGAACCGATCGATCAGTTCGTGACCGGTCCGATGAGTGCCGAAGCGGTGACGTTTCGCACCAAGCCAACGTTGGCGCTGGAGATGATTGAGCGGGCCTTGGACGCTGGCGGGCCATGCCGCTGGGTTATCGGCGATGAGGTGTACGGGGGCGATCGGACCCTGCGGTTTCGGCTGGAGCAACGGGGGCAGCCGTTCGTGGGGGCGGTGACCTGCAACGAGCCGCTGTGGGGGGATGGCCGGTCTATCGGCCGGCCCAGGAGCTTGCCGCTGAGCGGCCGCCCGGGGCGGGGCAGCCCTTGGGGCGGTTACAACTGACGGCCGAGGAACAGGCGTGGGGCCACTGGCTGGTGGTGCGCCAGAGTCTCGACGACCCGAGCGAGTTGGCGTACTATGGGGCCTTCGCTCCATGGGACGGCACGACGTTGGAGACCTGGGTCCAGGGGGCCGAGCGGCGGTGGGCCATCGAAGTAGGCTTCGCAGCGGCCAAGCAAGAGTGCGGGTTAGACGAGTATGAGGTGCGGACGTGGGACGCGTGGCATCGGCACCTCAGCTTGGCGCTGCTGGCGCATGCCTTCTTGGTGGCCCTGAGCACGCCGGCGAACAAAGGGGAACGGTAGCCGGCTTGATCCTGTGAACGGCCCCGGAAGTCCGCCGCTGCTGGTCGGCCTGTTGTGGACCCGGCGCCCCGACGCGGCACGCGTCCTGGCTTGGTCCTGTTGGCGATGGCATCCGTGGCGAGCCCGGCAATGTCATTACCGGCGACGGGGCAGCGTGTGCCCACCGTAACTGCGGCTGTAGTATTTAGGGTGGTGTTAAAGACCCACTGAATAGCGCCTGATCAGCCCTCCGCTGGCCCTTCCTTCCAGTCCCGGCCAGTGATGGACGGCGTTCGATGGACTTGTCATTGTGCAATCGCTTGGCGCTGAACTCGTACCGGCGCTATGCCGCCGCTCGGATGCCGGATTGAGCGAGGGCGAGGTGTGCAACGCCCTGGCTTGGGCGCTGTTTTTTCATCACCAAGGGGAAATCCGCGATCGGGCCTTGGAAAACTAGCGCTATCGCGCCTCGGGGCTCAATCTGGTTGTGGCCGCCGTGATTCTCTGGAACACTGTCTACCTCAGCCGAACCGTCGCCGACGGCCGCGCTCGCCAGGAAGAGATCCCCGACGCGCTGCTCGTCCACATGGCCCCGCTCGGCTCGACGCATATCAGCTTCAATGATGATTACATCTGGCCCACCCAACCGCTTCAAGACAGCTTCCGGCCCCTTCGGAATCCGCGGCCGTTCTTCCTGGCGGGACTTTAGCGTACGATTTGGGAGAACTTCTGCGATGACCTGTAGTACACGACTTGGTGAGATTGCTGGGAGCCTGATCCATCGGCATATCGCGCTGATCCTACAGAGAGGGTGATCGATGATAGCTTCGCTTCTGTCAGGCATTTCAAGACGGAGAAGTCATGAAAATTTCCTGCTCAGAGAGAATACGGCTGGCCGCATTCTTCGCCCTCCTGGTTTCCGTCGGAATTTCGGCCGCTTGTCTGGCGACGGGCTTCGGCGGTATCGTGAACGGGCAGAAGCAATGGATCACTCTCGGCTTCGGATGGATCAGTATTGTCCCCCTGCTGGTGACCACGGATCTGCTTGAGCTCGCCTGCCGGCTATTCCCATGGCAGGCGGCGCATCCGGTAACCACGCTTGCCGCTGGCAGGGGCCTTGCAGTGCTGGTAGGCGGGCCGCTATTCGCTATATCCCACTTCCTCGGCAGCGGCGCTATTTGGCCTCCTTGCCACGCTGCTGGCGCTGAAGGCAGTGTTCCGACGCTGCGAGGCAGGGAGCGAGGCGACGCGAGCGCGCCGAAGCGTTCCTGGAAGCCCGAGTGCCAGGGCGGGTTCGCGACGAAGCGCACCGGCAAGGCCCGCGACCGGGCGACAGGGGAGGTGGATTCCGAGGGAATTCCCGTTAGTGATTGGAAGGGGCGCCGAAGGCTATCCCCGCCCGCGGAGAGAGCGATTCGGCCAGGGAAGGCCGAATTGCACTATCGGAGCGTGGCGTGCTCCGGCTTGCCGAAATCGCCAGGCGAACCCACGGTAAGCCGCCGCGCACTTTGACCCACGACCGTATCAGGAGGTCCTATGTGCTACTCGAAAGTCAAGATGGGCATTGCGCTGATCATTAGTCTGTCCATCACCCCGGCCCCAGGTCTTGCTGAGGCTTTATCGCCCGATCCGTCATTCGGCAGTGGCGGCAAAGTGGTGACGGATTTCCTTGGCAGGGGATTTAGCGGATTTGGAGATGGCGCACATGCCGTCGTCGTGCAGCCGGACGGAAAGCTCGTGGTGGCTGGATTTGCCACACCCAGCAATGCTCAGTTACGGATTCAAATCGCCTTGGCGCGTTATAACCTCGATGGCACTCTCGATCAAAGCTTTGGCCGAAAAGGCCAGGTCAGCAGGAAGCCCCGCAACGGGTTCGCCTTGGAGAGAGCGTCCGCTATCGCCATGCAGCCGAATGGGAAGTTTGTCGTGGCAAGTGACGACAGAAATGATAAGGGCACATCGGGCTCAGTCATTGGGGCGAATGGAAGCTTCGTGCTTAGCCGCTATAAGCGCAATGGCGCCCTGGATAAGGGATTTGGCCACAACGGTAGAGTCAGCACTCGCTTCCGAGGGAGCGCCGGCGGTGCGTGTACGGTGGTTCTCCAGCCAGATGGCGGAATCGTCGCAGCCGGTAGGGCTGGTGATGAGGGCTCAGGGGACTTTGCTTTGGTCCGCTACAAAAAGAATGGCCGCTTGGATAAGGGTTTCGGCGTCCGTGGAAGAGTGACCACCGATTTGTTTGGCAACCGGGACCAATTGCGTGCGATCGCCCTCCAACCGGATGGCAAGATCGTGGCCACGGGTTATGCCCTCACCCCCCCTGACCCTAGGGGCTCCATTGGCCCCATTACTGTTCTGGTGCGCTATAACCCCGATGGCTCGTTGGACGAAGGCTTTGGAACTGGCGGCAAAGTGGCAACGGATATCCTCTTCAACTTCCACCCACCTTTTTCCCCGTGGACCTCGCGTGAACGTTTCGACTGCGATCCGCATGACCTTGTTCTGCAACCGGATGGCAGGATCGTGGTGGGGGGGCCTACGATGCTGGTGCGCTTCAACGCCGACGGCACATTGGATGAAAGCTTTGGGAGCGGCGGCAAAGTGACCACTCATCCGGCCCATGCGCTCGCCTTGTAGGCGGATGGCAAACTGATTCTCGCGGGCTCCTCCGATATATCAAGTCAAGCGGACGACTTTGTGCTCACGCGCTACAACCCCGACGGTTCTCCAGACCTTGGGTTTGGCGATGCGGGTAAAATTATGACGGATTTTGGAGGTGGGGAGCGGGCCCATGATCTGGTTCTGTTGCCGGGAAATAAGTTGGTGGTGGTCGGTAGCACTTGGCCGGTTACTAGCGGAGCCGATCCCAATTTCGCCTTGGTGCGTTACCTACTGGAATGAGCAACAAGGCCTTGACCGGAACGAAGCTGGCAGATCGGACGGCTGGCCGCGGCGCGTAAACAATGCCGATGGCAACTTGATCTGGCAAGAGTTTTCCGGACACAAAATTAAGCCGTTTTGCGGTACAGCTGTTCGAACTCGATGGGAGTCCGATATCCGAGCGTCGAATGCTTGCGCTGCCGGTTATAAAAGACTTCGATGTA
>CADDYU010000105.1 GCA_902810705.1 Methylococcaceae bacterium | reverse complement strand
GCGCAGGGCGTCAAGGGAACATTTTCTGATCCGGAGGTCGGGGCCGATCAAGCGGACCGCACGCCTGGTCGCCTGGAGCAGCAGCAGAACGTGCAGTTGGCCCGCGTGCCGATAGCGCAACAATGCAGGTCCCGCACCGCGAAGCAGATCCAGAAACTCTGCCCATGTCGCTTCCACGGGCTCCACCTCGATCCCCAGCCGGGTGCCCGCCCAGTCGAGCCAGTGATCGAGCCCTTCCTGTTGGGGTTCATCGCCCAATTGGAATGGCGTCGTCGCGCCCACTGCGACGGGTTTCAAACCGGCCCGCCGAGCGAGCGCTTCGATCGCTTCTCCCATTCGTGACAGCGGCCACGCCAGGGACACGAGATCAGTCATGGCGGTCCTTGCGCAGCAGAACACGAGCAGCAGGCGACGGATCACCGACGCCCGATGCCCGCACCGAGCGTTTGCGGTTGGGAAGGGAAGCGGCATGCTCCAGGTTCACCTCGTGCATGCGGCCCCCATCGAGCCTCACGCGATGCCAAAGCGGCGCGCCCCATAGCCCTTTTCGCAAAGATTCTTCGATGTCCAGCAGGTTTCGATAGCGCGAATTCGGATCGATCGCCAGCTCTTCGGGCCGCCCGTCCTCGACGATGCATCCATCTTCGATGACGACCACCCGACCGAAGGATTTGGTTTCCCATACGTCATGAGTCACGCAAATCAGGGTCGCCTCCCGCCAAAAACGTCGGGCCTGGGTGAGATGAAGACACCGTTGTTCGCGATCCAGGCCGCGGAAAGGTTCGTCCAGAAGCGCCAGACGCACCCCTTGCTGCCAGAGGGCGCGCGCCGAGCGTACCCGCTGTCCCTCACCGCCGGAGAGCCGCGCGCCGCCTTCGCCCAGCGAGCTTTGCAGCCCTTCCGGCAAGCGCGCCAATACCCCGCCGAGGTCCGCGCTCTCGAGGATCTGTCCCAGTGCCGGGTAGGAGCCCGCCGCGGGACTGTAACGCAGGTTCTCCAGCAGCGATCGGTTCCAGATCTGGATGGCGGGATCCACCCAGGCGGTCTCGCGGCGGAGTTGCGGCAAGCGCTCGGCGGCGAGCGGCACGGCATCGACCAATACCTCGCCCCCGACGGCGCGATGCCAGCCGAGCAACAATCCCAGAAGACTCGACTTGCCGGCGCCCGAAGGACCGATGATGGCGATGTGTTCCCCAGGTCGGACGCTGAGCCGGATATCCCGCAATATGGGATGCCCGGCCGCGACGATGCTGACGCCCCGAATGTCGATCGCAAGACCTGGATTGTGAATGGCTGCTCGCGACGGCGGCGCATGCATCGGAGAGTCTTTACGCGACTCCGGGCCGGCGTCCGCCGGACATGAAGGCGTCTCTTCCGGCGCGTTGATCGGTTCGAGCAGGCGCAGGGCGATATTGCGCTGGGCGGGATATTGAACAGCGAACGCGGCCAGGCGTTCGCCGAGCGGCGGCAACTTCAGAACCCAGTAGACCAAAAGCAGCAGGTTGCCCGTGATGCCTACGCTCTCTACATGCGCGAACAAAAGCCATCCCGCCAGAGCTAGACAACCCATCGATCGCATACCCTCGAACAGGAGCGAAAGTCGGAGGGGACTCTTGGCCGATCGCGCCCACTCGACCAGCAGGCCTTCATGCCCGCGCCGCACGGAACGTTCTGCGGAATGCGTCCGGATCGGCACGATTCCCAGCAACGCATCCAGATAAAAGCTCTGCAAGGCCCCGGCGTGGCTGCGGACCCGAAGATCCCGTTCACTCATCAGCGGCTGCGCGACGGCGGCAAGTGCAAGCGCCAGTCCCGCGATCCCCAATGCCGGCGGGAGGCTCAGCGGCGCGATGCAGCCGATGCCGATCAGGGTGAAAATCAACTCCCACCCCGACTGCACGAAATGCATCGCCTGCTGCGGCAAGTAGCGTAACAAATAGAGACTGTGGCTGCGTTCCGCCATGTCCGAGACGGGGCGACTCTGGAAGTAGCGATCGTTGAGGCGAGGCAGTTTTCGCAGCAATGACAAGCGCAGGCGGCCTTCGAGATGCCGTCCCAAACGCAGGGATTCGCTGACGATGGGCAGTTCCAGCAGCCACATCAGCATCATGAACGAGAGCAACGCGGCGAAAGCGACGACGCGCTGGCTCGCCACATTGAGATCTCGCGCCAGCTCGAAAAATCCGCGAAACAGCAGCGCCTCGACCATCAAGGCGCCCATGGCGAGGCCGACAGCCCCCATCAGGGCGAGCGGGGTCAATATCCCGTCTGCGCGCACCAGGGCCCACAGTTCCCGCGCCGGGCGCGTGGGCTGTTCACTCAAGGCGGCGGCGAGTTCCGGCGTCAGCGCATCCTCCGCTTCCGCTCCGCTCGCGAGCGGCAAGCGGCCACGCACGCGGAGGAGTACCGCGCCGCGTAGCACCAGGTAACACTGTTCATCCCCGCTCTCGGCCTCCGCCGGCACGACCGACCAGTAAGCGGCCGGAATCGCCTGACAGTCGCCGGGCGCGTCCTGGGCGGTGCTCGTCAGGAGGCTTTCCAGCAAGCGCAAGGTATTGGTTCCGCGCCGAAGTCCGCCGGCGGCGACGAGACTTCCCAGCATCCTCACTGCCCCATCGAGCGCGGCCATGGCATGCCAGGTCGCCTCCCCCCTGGCGCGGTTGAAAAGCTCATCCGCCACCGCTGGAGACGCGCCGAGCGAACGCAGCCGACTGATGAATATCGCGCGCGCCTCGCAGGAGATGGCCCACTCGTACCAGGCGGTCGCGGGCACGGGAAAGTTGTGCAGAAGGATCTCTCGACCAAAGCGCTTGCAGGTCATCCAGCGCCGCCCCACCGCCGGATCCATGATCTGCAGCCAACGCCCATGGCGACGCCAGACGACCACGAAATGATTGGCGCCATCGGGCCGGCGAACGACCAGCATCGCCGGCAATGCCCCGGCTTCGGTAATCCACAGGTAGTCCCTTGGCAGCATCATCTGTTCGGCGTCCAGCCCGAGCTGCCGGGCGACGGTTTCAATGGCGTCGATGGACGTCCCATCGACGGACGTCTGGCAGGCCTCGCGCAACCGTCCATAACTGGCAGGGATCTGAAAACCTTCCAGCAGACACTTGAGCGCCGCGGGACCGCAATCCATGACCGAGGTTTGCACGACCTCCGGCGCCAGCCAGCGACAACCCCGTTTGGCGGCTGAATATGGAAAGAGACTCATGGGCCGGTTCTCGCAGCCTGTATGCTTTGTCGCGCCGGTTTGGCGATGACCTGTCCCGCCGCGCGCAAGGCCAGCACGGCGGGGGTAGTCTGCTCGATTGCTACCTCGACCGAACCGGGCAAGCCGTGCTGCAGCAGCAGGTTGGAGTCGTCCGGAGAATCCGGCAGCAGTTCTACGCGGACGCGACCATCGCGGATCTCGCTCGCCACGCGATCCACCCTGATCGCGAGGGCGCCATACTGCGCCCAGGGAAAACCATCGAGGCGCATGCGCGCGGTTTGCCCGGAATGCACGCGCCCGAGAACGCGGGCAGGGGCGAAGTCTGCGACCACCTTCAGCCTCCCGGAGGGAATGATTTTGCCCACGATGCCGCCCGTGTCGACAAAGGCTCCGATATCGAGGGGCGGCGCCTCGCCGACCTTGCCGGAAACGGGCGCGCGAATGACGTGTTTCTCGATATCCTGCTTCAAGCGCGCGATCGTCGCGGCCGCCAGTTCAAACTGTCCACCGAGGGAGGCGGCCTCGCGCCGCAAGGCTTCCAGAGCGGCGCGCTTTTCGTGCTCTTTGCCGACCGCATCGGAAGTCAGCCGGTTGATTTCGGACGCCAGGGCATCGGCGGCCGATTGCGATTTGTCCGCCTCCGAGCGGGCCCGCAGCGCCTCGATTTCAGCGATCCGGCCGGACGTTTGCAGTTGCGACAGGCGGCGTGAATGCTCCTCGGCGAACCGCGCCGCGGCGAGTGCCTCCTTGTGCCGCCAGCGCGCCTCTACAATAGCGCTCGAGGCGGCCGCCCGGCCACGCTCGGCGGCTCGTTCCTCATCGGCGATCTGGCGCGCGAGCGCCTCGCGCTGCGGAGGGATCGCCTTGAGCCGCGCTTCTTCCTCTTCCAGACGCAACTGCTCGGTGCGGGCATCGAGTTCCACTAAGGCTTCGCCGATTTCCACCCGCTTTCCAAGGCGCATGGAGGTCGCTGTGATCCTTCCTGCAATCGGCGCGGTTACCGGATGGGCCGCCCGTTCAACTTCCAGTCGGGCGGTTTGAGACACTTCGTACACGGTCACCTTGACGAGCAGGAACCAGGACAGCCAGGCGCCCAGCATCGCCGATGCCAGCCCCCATACCACAAATGCGTAACGCGACGTGTCGCTCGCCAAGGAGCGTGAGGTGCGCGAGAAGCTGTTAGCCATGGATGCAGTACGTTGCTTCGAGGAACATGCAAATTGGATTGATGCCCGCGCGCTATTTGCCGGGCGCTTGATGATCAACTATCGCTTCCACACCGAATGCCGAATGAAGCATCCATGGAAGCGCGCCGTAGTCGGTGGGCCGACGCCAAAAAAGGCGTCGCCATGCTTCGCGGACTCCGGAATCGGTCAATCCGGCTTCCGGAACGAAACATGGCGACGTTCCCGTTCCCTCGGGACTCAGGAAGGAGCACCGGTACCCCTTCCTGCATTCTTAACTCAGCAGCTTACGCCAAAACAACGGGACAAACGCCGCGTCTGCCCCTGATGCCGATCAAGCTGGTGGCAAGGCCGCCGCGAACCTTGGTTTTAACCTTCATGGTCTTCCCCTTTGGTAGGTTGCAATCCGTGCCCATCGCACGTTGATCTGGCCAGCCCCATGCCGGCCGCATTCGCTGAATCGATGATCGCGGGCGCATCAGGCAGCCGTGCGATCGGTTATTTCGATGGTATCCTGCGTGACGACTGCGCGAAGCCCTAGCACCTCGTCCAGATCGTTCACCAGGTAGGGCGGTCGGCTTTCGCTGCCCTGCATCTGGTAGAAAAGACTGATGTCGGACGCCGTGAAGGGACGGGCCGGCGGGGTTCGCCTCAGAAGACGGTTGATGTGCCCTTGAATCTCGCAAGCCGCCCGGACGATGGCCTGTTCCTGGCGAAAGTAGTCCATCAAGCTGGCAACGAGGCTCTCGACCTCGAGGCTGTGGGTAGCGGTCGTACCGCAGAATCGCCGCTTCAATGCCGCGCGAAGCTGCCCTGCGGCATGCGCGTAATGCGCGGCTTCAGCTACAACGGGCGCGATGCGTTCCGGGAGTGTCCCGCCCGAGGACGGCGTGCCCATTCCTCTCCCGCACTGCGCGTACATGTCCTCAAGTACCCGTTCGCGGCTTACGCGCCACTCTTCCGTTCCCAAAAGCGTCCCCGTCCGAAGAAAGCGGACCTGGCTCCGAAGATGCTTCCGGAAGGCAATTCGGGTTTCGCAGGCATCGTCTTCCGGCCACGTTTCGAAAATCTTCAGCAGCCGCTCGTAGGCTCGGGCCACCGCCGGCCACAGTGAGAGCACGACGGCGTGAGCTTGTAGACCGTATAGTCCGTAGTCGATGGCCGGTTCGAGCTCCGCTAGCGCCGCCTGGACGGGCGCGTCGAGCACCGTCGACTCGATGCCAGCGACGGGCTGTCCGTTTATAAGGACGTTCAGGAATTCCTCTATCATCGCCTGGGGTCCCGAACAGACGCCGGTCTCCGAGAGGAACACGTTGGTTCGTTCCGCATAAGCGTAGAGCTCGGAGCTGGTCATGGGCGCATCCGGCGGCAGGGTCGGCTCGTCCACGGGTATGAAAAGCATGTTGTGCATGGTCATCCGCACCCCGTCGGTGACGCGGAACATCGAAGACAGGACAGGGTGCAGGTCCCCGTTTTCCACCCGCCGCTCCGTGCGCATCAGGAGATAAGCGGGTACCGTCAGTACGAGCGCCGACAACCGCTGCAGATCCCCGACGGTCCACCCGTCGCGGGCACCCGGAAACCGGCGCAGGTACGCCTCCCGGATGCGCAGCAGCGCCACCATCGTCGGCGTCCAGTGCTTCCTCATGCTCTTGAGCGCCGACACATTCATCGGACGAGCATTCAGGTAACGGCTGCCCGGGAGCTGGCAGGTGCGCCACTCCGTCGGCACATCGAGGCGCAGCTGCGGAGGGAACACATTGGCTTCCCCGACCTGGCGCCCCTCCGCGTCCATCGCGATGTGCGCCACCCGGTAGATAGGGATGACCAATTCCAGGTAGCCCAGCTCGACGGGACGCCCGGTCAGCTCTCGGATGATCGCTTCACACTCGAACCACGTGCGCGGCACCGTGCTTTGGGCCGGGGGAAGCGGCGATGGACGCACTCCGTTGGGAACGGAAACGGAATCGGATTCACCGGCGTCCGCACGCCGCAGAATGCCTTCCTCGATGAGCTGTTCGAGCAGCTCTCGCACGCGAAGCCAGTCGTAGCCCTCGCCCCAGCGCGTCGCGGTGCCGGCGACGAAGCGCGGCTGCCCGGCCAGCGCCTCGCCAAACGCGAACAGCTCGGGCTCGTCGAAGGAAATTTCTTTCTCTCCGTAATACAGGTGCAGTTCCGTCACCCCTGAGGCGTCGGTCGAATACTGGGTGATCACGCGTTTATGCATGGGAAAGACGAGTTCGTCGCTCGCATCGAGCGAGACCCGCGGCCCGCGCACCGCGTGCATGGGACACGAGCACGCCGGTTGTCCATTCGCCGGGTTGCCAGACTCCATCGTTTCAATCATCAGTTCGTTCATGGCTGTTCATTCCGCATTTCAAGAGCAGCCGTTTCCCGTACATGTCCTGACACGATCGTTCACTCGATCCTTGGGAAAATGGCGCTCAACGGTTACCGAAACCCCAAAGGCAAGGGATCTAGCGTCCCCTCCAGCCCTTCCGGGCAGGCCGATTCAGTTCCGATCGTCCTGACGGCCTTCGTTCACGCCCCGCTTTGAGATCAAAGTCAAGCGGCGTGACATACGTTACGGGTTGTGATGTGCAACGTCAGGTGAGCTATTCACGGCGAGGTTGTGAACTATGCCGCTCGACTTCAGCGTCCGTTTGGCTGCTCCAAAACGTCTCTGACCAGACCTGGCAGTCAAGCAGCGCTCGCTTCATGCGGAGAAGGTTCGGCCCTATCAGTCAAGTGAATGCGCCACAGCTTCTCTGTAACTCATTGCCGTGATGTCTGGCTCGCAAGTCCGCAATATCGCCTCGGCTGTAAGGAAATGGCGTTTTGGCGGATGAAATTGTGAGAGCCGCCGGCTGTTCAGCCCGTCCCTGTCACTAGGCGGACGTTCCGGGCGTTCAAGTCAGTGCCGCGATGTTCGCGGAGCACGTATTCACTGGGTAGGAATCAAGGGTCGTTATGCAAGGGATAGGACGAAACCGCGCACACGCGCAGGGACGGATATCCCGAATCGGGAGGATGGCATTATGAAATGGGGCTTAATGGGCGGCGGCACCACAGAGGCGCAACCAGTCGGGAGCGTGACTCCTTCAGCACCGCGGCGCGCAATCCGCGACCGCTCTCTCGTGCTGCTTCTCGCCAGTGTGGCGGTCGGCATCGCGCCTTTGCCCGAATGCGTAGCGGCCGAGACGGCGGTGATCGGAACGCCGGATGACGTGCGGCTAAAAGGTCTGGAATCCCTGCGCCGGGCCGTGCAGCAGGACGGCGGCGTGCCGTTGCCCGGAAATCTAAATGATTTCGTCAAGGATCGCGGGGCCGCCGTGCAACTCGGCAAGGCCTTGTTCTGGGATATGCAGGTCGGCAGTGATGGCGTTCAGGCCTGCGCCAGCTGTCATTTCCACGCAGGGGCCGACGATCGGGCCAAGAACGCAGTCAATCCGGATGAGCAATCTCTCATCAATGACCGCGTCGACGACATCATCGGCTACTTCCTCGCCCCGTTTGCGGCCCCGGACCATCCGCCCCACTTCGAGACCCGGCGACCCAACGAGACCTTAGCGCGAGAGGACTTTCCGTTGATTAAATCCATCCAGGCGCTCAACCTCCCTCCGGACGGCACGGTGGGGCCGGGATCGAACAACAGCAACGACATTGTCGGATCGATGGGGGTGTTTTTCACCCGCTTCGATGGCATCCAGCCGGGATTTCCCGTCGAGCTGGGCACGCCGCTGCAGGATCCCGTTTTCAATGTCGATGGCCAGGCTAATGTACGCCGCGTCGAACCCAGGAATACGCCTACGACCATCAACGCGGTATTCAACTTCACCAACTTCTGGGATGGACACGCCAATCCGCATTTCAACGGGCTGACCGCATTCGGCGATCAGGTTCGTATCGGATCTACCTGGGTCAATCGGCCCGGAGCGGGGTTGGTCGTTGAACCTGTTTCCATGGACAATGCCAGTCTGGCCTCGCAGGCAATGGCCCCGCCCTTGAGTTCCGTGGAAATGTCCTTTGGCGATTCCGCGCAGGGTAATGCCAGGAGATTTCGCGAAATCGGCCAGAAGCTGTTGCGCCGGTCGCCTCAAACCGGCTTCCCCTTGATCCCGCTCGGCCTGCAACAAGTCCATCACCGGGACTCGGTGCTGGGCGACCTGTCAGTCGCGCCGTTCCGCGGGCTTTTTACCTCGTACCAAAGAATGATCGAGAAGGCCTTCAGGGAAGAATACTGGAACTCGACCGAACCCCTCAAATTAGGGAGCACGCCGAGTGAGACGGAATTCACTCAGATGGAAGCCAACTTCGGCCTGTTCTTCGGACTCTCTGTTGCGCTCTATGAATCGACTCTGGTCGCCGACCAGAGCCCGTTCGACCAGTGGATGGAAACCGGCCGCTTCACCCGCGGTTTTGGCAAAACGGAACTGGCGGGGTTGAACCTGTTCGTCAACCAGGCGCAGTGCATCAACTGCCACGCCGGTCCGGAGCTCACCAAGGCGTCGGTGAGAAGCGCGCAAGGCGGAAAAAAGACGATCCGCGCGATGGCGATGGCGGAAGGCACCTCGCTGTACGACAACGGGTTTTACAACATTTCCGTAACGCCCACCACGGACGACATCGGCCGCGGCGACCGCGACACCTTTGGCAACCCGCTGGCGTTCTCCCGTCAGGCGCTATGGAATCGCCTGGGACTTCTCGAGATCCCGTTTCCAATCCTCGGCGACGACCAGCTACCGGCCGTGGATGAGGATCTCGGCTCTCCGGTCTGCCAGGATGCCAACGCCAATGGCGTGTGCGAGCCGGGCGAGACGATTCTCCCCGAATTTCAGCGGGTCGCGGTGGATGGCGCTTTCAAGACGCCGGGCCTGCGCAACAGCGAGCTCACCGGGCCTTACTTTCACAACGGCGGCATGGCGACGCTCCGTCAGGTGGTGCAGTTCTATAACCGGGGTGGTAACTTCTGCAGTTTCAACCGCAGGGATATGGACCCGAGCATCAAACCGCTCGGCCTGACTCCCGCCGAGGAGGAGCAGCTCGTCGCCTTTCTGGTCTCTCTCACCGACGCGCGGGTCACGTATCAAAAAGCTCCCTTCGATCATCCCGAGCTGAGGATTCCCGATGATGGGCTCGCTACCTCCGGCACGCGCACGATCAGGGCCGTTGGCGCGCGAGGGTCTCATTTTCCCTTGAGGCCTTTTCTCGACCTCGATCCGAGCGACGCCATTTTCACGCCGGTCGGCAGCTGTTCGATGAGTGCGTCCTGACATCCGCTCCATTTGCCTAGCGGTTACCCCGCATACGTTGACATGAGGCGGCCTCCACGGGCCGCCCTCAAAGCCTGTCCAGGGGACTTGTGACACCCTGGCCGCCCCGGTTCAGCACATGGGTGTAAATCATGGTGGTGCTGACGTCCTTATGCCCAAGTAATTCCTGCACCGTGCGGATGTCATAGCCGCCCTGCAAGAGATGGGTCGCGAAACTGTGCCTTAGGGTATGCGGCGTCGCCGGTTTTACGATCCCCGCATCGCGCACCGCCTGCTTCATCGCCCGTTGCAGCACTTTCTCGTCCAGGTGGTGCCGTCGACTCTTTCCGGAGCGCGGATCGAGCGACACCTGCGTGGCCGGGAACACGTACTGCCAACCCCATTCCCGCTCCGCGTTGGGGTATTTCCGTTCCAGCGCATCGGGCAGATAAACGCTGCCGTAACCCGCCCGCACATCCGCCTCGTGCAGGCTTTTTACCTGGGCCAGGTGAGATTGGAGCGGCTCGATCAAGGATACCGGCAGCATCGTCACCCGATCCTTGAACCCTTTGCCGTCGCGGATGACGATTTCCTTAACGCTCGAACTCGATATCCTTGACCCGCAACCGCATGCCCTCCATCAGCCGCATTCCGGTTCCGTACAGCAGCCGACCCAACAGCGCGTGCACGCCTTTCAGCCGGCCGAGCAGCGCGCCGACTTCCGCATGGGTCAGCACCACGGGCAAGCGGCGCGCTTGCTTCGCCGGTTCCACGCCGTCCAGCCAAGGTAATGCCTGCCCTAGCACCTCCCGGTAGAGAAAGAGAAGCGCCGACTTGGCCTGATTCTGGGTCGAGGCCGAGACCTTGCCCACGACGGCAAGATGGGTCAAAAACGCCTCGATCTCCCGGGCGCCCATGTCGGCCGGGTGGCGCTTGCCGTGAAACAGGACAAATCGCCGTACCCAATCCCCATAGGCCTGCTCCGTCCGAATGCTGTAGTGCTTCAACCGAATCCTCTCCCGCACTTGGTCCAGCAGCTTCGGCTTTAGGCTTGGCGATAAGACGGGTGCGATCCGTGTTAAATGTGGGGCGCTCAGAAGGCTCTTCACTGCACTAAAATATTGCCTTAGAAAATAAGCTAGGATTAGTCTGGTTGGGAAATATCCACCTCGTGGGTGCAAAGCTTGGCGCCCTTTGGGGTGTCTACTTGTAGTTGGACCTCAGGGAGGATCGTATGAAGGTTTGGATTGTTCTGTTGAAGGTGTTCGCGTACATGTGGCTGACGGCCGCTGTGCTTCTGATTCTCGCCGGGATCACGGGCACGTGGATGAAGGGCGGCTTCTCAGCCCTCCAGGAGCTCTTGAGCCCGTTCAACGTCGTCAATTGGATTGTGACCGTCATTACTCTTGCGCCGGGCCTTGGCGCTCTTGCTTGGGCAGAGAAGCTCAAGGCAATGACCACGCTCACACAGTAGCGAGAACCTCATGGCTGAAGTCATCACCTACAAGCCCGGCGCGTACTGTCAGCTCAAACTTGCGAGTCGCGAACGCGTACTGATCAGCTGCGCCCAGACCGGTATCAAGATAATGAAGCTCGGTTTCGGCGGGTTGATTCCGATGAAAACCATTGCCGATTGGCCGGTCTCTCGGCTCGAAGCTGCCATACGCATCTTTGCAGATGAGAGTAACCCGTCACAGCATCCCCTCGAGGCGATCAAGAACAAGCTGATGACGTGTTCATCGATTCGGGACATCGTGCAATTGTGCTCAGGTCAATGAGGCCCAACCCCGCGATGCAGCCGGACCGATTCACAGCGGGCTTCCGCCCGCTTATTCGCGGCCGCTGATCGCAAACGTTGGGCATACGGGAGGTCTCATGGAAGCATTCAGTAAGTTCGCTGCTGCGCTAGCTGTTCCGCTTGGGCTACTCAACATGCTTGGCGGAATTGTCGCAGGTATTTGGCTGGCAATTCTCGGTAAGTGGGGAATAATCGGGTATGGCATAGCAGCCCTTTTTGTTTCTGGCTTCGGCCTTGGAATCGCGATGATGCCCGGCTTACTGTTTGCTGCGCCAGCCGCCGTGCTGCACGAAAAGGGAAATAAACTTGGGTTCTATTTTTTCGGTTTCCTTGGTGCGCTTTACACCGTTGCTGTTCTAACTGCTTGGTGCATCGCTGTGCTTTATTTCTTTGCTCGCCAAGCGGATTCGAACTCTATTGTTCCCATTTTGCTATGGTCCTACGGTGTAGCTACCGGCCCAATTGCATGGATGGCACAGAAAGAAGCACAGGGTGGTGGCGGAGAAGGTGCAATGATTTCTACTTTTTTCGCCCAATTGGCCTATGTCATCGTTATTCTGGCCGTGCTCTTTTTCAAAGTTGCGTTGGTAGATGTAATTATCCTGTTTGGTGCAATCATGATTGTCGGCTTATTCTTTCAATTCCGCATAGCCTCGCAGCTTGAAAGGCTATCGAGCTATGAGTGACTGTATGCCCAACCCAGCGGTCAAGCGGGACGCGCCAAAAGCGGCGCGCCCCTTACCTCCACGTTATGCCGCATAGGAGGTACTCGCGATGTCAGCACCAAACGATGTAATCAAATCAGGTAGCCCCAGCAAAGCATGGCTCGCTTCATGTGCAGCCCTGTGTCTAGCCATCTTGGCTTACGGAGTACTTGGCGAAAAGGAAGCGCCGGGCAATATTAGCTACCAACTTGGATACAACCTGCCCTTGGCCATTTTTATCGGCGGCGGCCTCCACCTCGTATTTCGGCGTCGTGAGCCAGCCAGCGCTGGCTGGCTTGGGCTGCTAGCTATCTACGCTGCACTCATCGCTTCATCTAACCTTTCCGCCAATCGTCAGAGGGAGGAACTAAAGACCGCTGCTGCGGAGATTGAACGTACAGTTACTACGGCTGCTCAGGTCACAGTTGCCTCAACTCCATCAGTTCCGTCTCCGTTGCCAACAGCACCCGTCGCAGGTGGCGAGGCGGGCAAGATCGAAACCGTAATAAAGACGATGATGAATAAAACGCTCGCTCAGCGACGCGAGTACGAACTTGAGCTTGAAGCGATTGGGTGGTCTAACATTCTTGACGGAGAGCGAATCCGAAACGATTCCACATTAGCCGAAAGCAAAACCATGATTCGCCAAGCTCGCGATATTGTTGCCAAGTACCGCGCACGCACCGATGATCTCTATGTCCAGATTAGACGTGATATTGAAACGTCAGGGATGAAGCCTGTCTCTCAGCGTGAAATGCTGGCTGGGTTCGACGAGACGGCCTCTCGGGGCAAAGCTCAAGCTTCCGAGCTTTGGTCGCTTGAGGAACAAGTGCTTTCTCAGGTCGAGAACGTCTTTGCCCTACTCGCTGTGAAGCGCAACGCATGGCAGGTACAGCAGAACCAGATTCTTTTTAACAATCAGGGCGATCTTGATTTGTACAACTCTTACTTGTCGCGAATCAATCAAATTGTCGCAAAGCAACAGGAAATGCAGAACGTGAATATGCGCCGTACAAAAGAATCGCTCAAGCAACTGTCGCAATGATGCGGCAAAAAAAAACGGGTCAGACACGATTATGGTCCTTCTTCGGCCTACCCACACCTTTCGAGGCGGCGCGCCGTGGCCCCAAGGCTTCGATCTGTGCCCTGAACCGCTCGCCACCCAGCGCCCAGCCCTTGTGCGTGCAGTCGCGGATTTCCGCCAGAGCGTTGCCGGAGATGGCGGCCTGGAATAATTCCCGGTAGGCGCTTTGCCGGTCCGCCTCCTTGCGGCCCAATCGCCGATATGCCTCGTGCGCCGTCAACCAGTCAGCGTTCAATCCTCACTCGCCTTGCGCATGATGGCGATAGCTCGACCAGGGGTAGTCCTTGGGGCGCCACCATGCCCCCGGAGGTTGGCTCCTGATCTTGTCGAGCGATTCCAGGTAGTCCTTGGGGCGCCACCATGCCCGCCCGCACCGGGTTGAGCTCGATATCACGCATCAGCGTCAGCAGATACGGCTCGCTGTCCACCACCGTTGCCCGATAGCGTCCTTCCCAAAGGGTGCCGCTGCGTCGGTAGGTGAAATGGAAGTACTGCACATAACGCCTGCCCACGGACTGGAAGACCTTGCTGATGCTGTAGTCGAATGCAGGCGTCGCCAGCAGATGGATAGGGTGGGTCATCCAGACATAGCCATGGATCGCCAGACCATGGCTCTTTGCCGCGGCAACCAAGGCACCGCGGAAAAACGGATCATCCGCATCCGCGGCAAAGATCACCTGCCGATTGTTGCCACGCTGGATGATGTGCTGTGGCTGGCCAGGGATGACGTAGCGGGGAAGGCGGGCCATGCTGGTTCATGGAATGGAATGAAGGCATGGGCATAGCACAAATATCGTGTCTGACCCCATTTAACGGTAGAACTAAGTTGATGCCGCCTAAAATCAGGGATTTGATCGCCGAGTTGGAGGGAGCTGGCTTCGTGAATCGCGGCGGCAAAGGAAGCCATCGAAACTTTGCCCACCCGAAGGCATAGAAACCTATACCAATTGCCGGTAAACTTGGAGATGACGCGAAGCACGAATGGAACGAAGCTACATCCGTTCCTCAAGAGTACTTGGGTGAAATTCGCAGTCTAAATACTGAGCATCGAGAAATGCTTCAGCGGCGCAATGGGTGGGCTGCCAGTGACTTCGAATATTAGGCATACGAGAATCAATGCCCAACCCGGCAGTCGAGCGCACCTGTGCGAAAAGCCGTGAAGCGCCAGGGGTCAGGTCTTGCCTTTTGCCTAACCCTTCGGTCAAGGTGACGCGCCGCTCCCTAGCGATTTTGAAGGTTTTATGGTAAATCCAAGTTCCGTGGCGTCGTTCAGCGTCCGTCAGCGGCGCGCCCCTTACCTTGGCCGTTGGGCGCTGTGCTCCTATTGGAGAATACTCTTCGATCAATTTTCAAGTAAGATAGAAGCAGTGTTGCTCACGAACACAGGAGAACCTGTAATGGAAAAACTTGTTCTTATTGTTAAAACAAAAACTCAGCCTGGCAAGCGCGATGACGTGTATCGGCTTTTTGAGCAGTACCTGTTACCTCGTGTCCAAGACACGGATGCCCTGGAGATGTTCGTCTGGTGTGCTGACGAGAGCGATGCTGATACATTCTATATATTCGAGATCTATGGGGATCGGTCCATTCAACAAGTAAACGCTAAAGATCCAGCCTATCTCGCGTACTTGCAAGAAGCCCAACCACTTTTGGCTACTCCGCCTGAAATCATGAAGGCTACGCCAGTGTGGATCAAAAATGTTGAGCATTAGCCGAGTCAGACACACGCCAATTGCCAAAATATAATCCGTATTCAGAGGCGCTCGCCTTGAGATTCTGGGTAGGTATCTTGTTTTAGGCAAAGAAACTTGCGGTCGATGAAGCGCCCAACAAAGCGTGCATCAGACGGCTGGGACTCTGCGCGTTTTTTAGGGTTCATTTTGAGCTTTGGCAGGTTTCTGTTTTCAAGCTTTTTTCTCCCCAGCCGCCAGTAACGCACACCGTTAGGCCTTTGGAGAGACAACATGTCATTTCGCACACTGACTGCTTTCTGGGTTCTGACTCTTGCAGCCTGCGCGACTCAGACGGCGTACACCTCCTCTCTGACTGAGCCAGATTACAGTCCTACCAAATCGGACCCTGTGTTCCCGCTGGTGCCGGACAGCGCGGGGATTGAGGACCGACAGTTTGCCGCGTTCCTTCGCGGTGAGATGCAAGCGGCGGGCTTCACAGTAACGGACAACGCTGCACAATCTCGCTACATCTTGCTGTTTCAAACCGGCCAGAAAACATCGCAGATAAACTCGACAATTTTCTTGCCTCAGACGCGGACGACATCAGGATATGTGGGCAACACATACTATTCAGGTCAGACAACGAGCACTGCTGCTATCCCAATTTCGAGCAACTACACTGTTCAAAAGATTTGGCTTGAGCTTTACGCGACATCGGACGTAGCCGCACAGAAGTACAAGACAGTATGGCAGGACTATATTGGCGCTGGCATGGACGAATTTCAGAAATATTCCAAAGAGATTCTGCGCCTACTTCTGGATGTTTATGGAACAAACTACCAGGCGCATACGCCCATTCAGCACAAGTGATCGTCCGGCCCAACCATCGCTTCCAGCCGACGTACTTGCCTCCGCTTCGCTCCGGCAAGCCCGCGGCTGAAGCGGGGCGTTAGTCATCTCTAAAGGGCGGAGCTGGGAAAACATGAAAAAGCACATTGTGTCAACCGCTGCACTTGTCCTCGGAGTTCTTGCGTTTGCTACTGGCGTTAACAAGCTAGGCAGCTTGCTTATCACGGGTCCAATCATCATTCTTGGAGCGCTTGCCTATCGTTCTGACCTGCCCGGTTTTTCCAGACCACGGATTAGTTGAGAGTGGCTCCCGGGTTGGTGGATGATTTTTGCTTTGGTTGCTGCTTCTGCAGAAGCTTATTCTGCTGTTCTTCGCTCGGTTGCTTGAACGTCCACGGACTTATTCCATTTCTACATCATAGATGAAACAATAAGCCGTGTTTTGTCATGAGGTACGGCAATGGCGAGAACGGCCAGCGGGCGGGAGGTTTTAGAGCAGGCCAAGGCTTGCTTGGCGAAGGCCAA
>CADDYU010000104.1 GCA_902810705.1 Methylococcaceae bacterium | reverse complement strand
GACTATATATGTGCCAATACTGGCTCGCTCAAAGGATGATTGAGCGAACATGAAACGCATTGTTTCAAGCTTTTTTATCTCCGTCAGCGAGGCCTTCTTGATAACCAATACCTAATTGGCGGTAGAACCCCTAATGGGATCTTGACAGCCATCAACTTAAATCCCGACAATCTGAAACATAAAAATTTCGAAAGGCGAGCGATAGCGTTGAAAAACTCAAGCTTGCTTTCATTATAATATTAATAAGTAATTTTTACTTATGTTGTTCATAGAGCATCTTTAAAGGTTAAGGTGCTTGGTGTAGCTTTAGCCTAAAGCTTACTTTCATAAATGCGGATTGACGGGCCTAAACAGCTGCCAAAGTTGGAATTGGTCAATGAGATTAAACCGACGAGAAATGCCATTGATAACTAAACAGATAATCAACTGAAACAGATCGGATGTGTCACATTTTAACTAATTAGTTACAGCATTATCAGGATATTAACATGCAAATTACATCGATACTTGATATTCGCCTCTCCCCTCTTTACCCATCGGAAATTTTCCCGTCAGGGCGAGGCTGCCTATCGTGGCTCAAGTCCTCGTGGATTGTTGTTGTGATCTGCTCGGGATTCATGCTGGTGCCGGGGCAGACTGAGGCCGCCTATGCGGTGACCGAGTTGGCGACCTTGCCGCAAGAGTCCAGTAACGTTGTACGTGGCTTGAACGATGCCGGCGAGGTGGTGGGAAGCGGGTTGCGGCGTGGCGGACGCCAACAGGGATTCCTCCTGAGTGGCGGCGCGGTACAGCCCATTGTAGGGCCGACTATTGCCGGAGTGCGGACCGCTGGAGTGCGGACCCCTGATTACAGCGCCACGTTCGGCATCAATAATTCAGGAGAAACGGTAGGGTACGTAAATACGGCCACTGGAATTCAAGCTTTCCGCTCCACTCGCCTGGCCGGTTACGTGGCCCTGAGCGCTCTGCCAGGCGACAACGGTAGTGCAGCCCTAGCGATCAATCATCCAGGAGACATTGTTGGCTATTCCAGCGGGCCGACCGGGATTAAGGCCGTTATCTGGACGCGCGCCGGTAGGATTCAAGCGCTGCCCGGCCTTCCCGGCAGCGTTTCGAACCGCGCTTTAGCCATCAACGATAGCAAGCGCGTCGTGGGTGTTTCGGACCTGTCTTCGGGATCACACGCGGTGCTTTGGGCGAATGATGCCGTACGCGATCTCGGAACCCTGCCCGGCGACCGTGTCAGCGAAGCGCTGGGCATCAATAGTCGAGGCGAAATCGTTGGATCCTCTGGAGATCCCAATGTAAGCACTCGCGCCGTGCTCTGGTCCCCCGACGGGACTATCCAGGCTCTCGGCGCCCTCCCGGGCGGAACATCGAGCCGGGCGCTCGCCATTAGCAATCGCGGCGAGGTAGTCGGAACGTCGCACGGTAGCGCTGGAGCTCGTGCGTTTTTATGGACATCGCAAAGCGGGATGCAGGACCTGAACGACCTGCTCACCTCGCGTGCCGGGTTCGTCCTCACGCAAGCCGTCGCGGTCAATGCTCAGGGCGTCATTCTGGCGATCGGCGAGGACGAGGTTGCCGGAGAAGAGGAACATCACGAGCTTCCGACCCGGATCTTTCAGCTGGTTCCAGTGCCTTAAGGCCCCCACACCCACTCTATATAAGGTCTCCACACCCATGTCATACCGATCAAGGTCCAACTCTATGTCACACCCTCGATCTATTGTGGTCAACTTCGCTTTAACTACTTTGATTGCTTGCGGCTTCGGCGCGGCGCGAGCGGCGCCAAGCGATACCGGAACGTGGACCACTATCAATCCGCTGCCTTTCTTTCCCGTCCACAGCCATCTGCTCCCGACCGGCAAAATGATGATCTGGCCTGGAGACACCGCTGGAGGCGGCGTCTCCGGCAATGACCCCAGATCCTGGGATCCCGCCACCGAGAATGTATTTACCCTCGCCAAGCCGGGCTATGACGTCTTCTGCGCCGGCCACTCGTTTATGGCTGACGAGGGGCTCTTCGTGGCCGGCGGCCACATTATGAATAATGTCGGCCTACAGCGAGTGAGCAAGTACGATCCCGCGACCGATACCTGGAGCTATTTGCCGAATATGAATGCGGGGCGCTGGTATCCGACCACGACCGTCCTGTCCAACGGCGACGGTCTGATCGTCTCCGGCGACATCGATCGCACGATCGGCGTCAACACGCTGCCACAAGTGTACGAGGCGGCGACAGGGGTGCTGCGAAGCCTCACCAGCGCGCAGCTCGCGCAGGATCTATACCCCAGAATGCTGCTGGCGCCGAACGGCAAGGTATTTAATCCAGCGCCCTCGCCGACGACGCGGTATCTCGACACCTCGGGAACCGGCGCGTGGAGCTTCGTGGCGAATCGAGTCGGGGGAAATCGTGACTACGGATCGGCGGTGATGTATGCGCCAGGCAAGGTCCTGGTCATGGGGGGCGGCGATCCGCCAACAAACACGGCGGAGGTCATTGACCTCAATCAGGCCTCGCCCGCTTGGCGCGCGGTCGGCTCGATGCAATTCGCCCGACGCCAGCTCAACGCCACGCTCTTGCCCGACGGCAAAGTGCTGGTCACCGGCGGCACCTCCTCCCCAGGCTTCAATGATCCCACCGGCGCCGTCAGCGCGGCGGAACTGTGGGATCCGGCCACCGAGATTTGGACGACGCTCGCCAGCAGCGCGGGATATCCCAGGGTGTACCACTCCACGGCGCTTCTGCTGCCCGACGGGCGGGTCTTGAGCACCGGCGGCAACGGCCATCCCGAGACCGAGATCTTTTCGCCGCCCTATCTCTTTAAAGGAGCTAGGCCGACGATCACTTCAGCCCCGGCCGCCGTCGATTACCGACAGTCCTTCTCCATTCAAACGCCAGACGCCGCGGCGATTTCCAAAATCACGATGCTGAGGCTTGCCTCGGTGACCCACGCCTTCGACGAAAGCCAGTACATCAATCAGTTAAGCTTTGTCCAGGCGCAGGGTGGTCTCACCGTCACGGCTCCGCCCAACAGCAATGTCGCGCCGCCCGGTCCTTACCTACTGTTCATCCTAAACGGCAATGGCGTTCCATCCGTTGCGAAGTTCGTCCGGGTCGGCGGAACCATTTCGCCGCCCCCGCCGCCGGCCCCGCTCCCCGATGTCATCGTCACGGCGCTGTCCTATGTCGATGGCGTCTTCACCAGCACGGTGAAAAACCAGGGCGCCGGCCCGACCCCCACGGGCACGGACATCGGCGTCGGCTATCTGGTGGATGGCGTGTGGCAAACCTGCGGCACGATCACCGGCCCTCTGGCTCCGGGTGCCTCCGCGACCGTGGGCACCAACAACTGCAGCGCCTATAACATTCCGCCCGGAACCCACACGATTACCGCTTATGTCGATGACATAAACCGCTTTGCGGAATCGGACGAGAGCAATAACCAGCTTTCCCAGTCCATTACCGTAACCACGGCCCAGCTCCCCGACGTCATCGTCACGGCGCTGTCCTATGCCAACGGCGTCTTCACCAGCACGGTGAAAAACCAGGGCGCCAGCCCGACGCCCGCAACCACGGTGATCGGTGTCGGTTTTCTGGTAGATGGTGTGTGGCAAACCTGCGGCGTCGTTAACGGTCCCTTGGCGGCGGGTGCCTCCGTGACCGTCACCAGCAATTGCGGCTCCTACACCGTTCCGAAGGGAACCCACACGATTGCGGCTTATGCTGATGACATAAACCGCTTTGCGGAATCGAACGAGGCCAATAACCAGTTTTCCCAATCCATAACCGTGCCTTGAGCAGGGGCGCGCTCCGCATGAATCCAGGGTGCTGGCCGGACCGGACAGAACCGGCCGGCCAGCCTCCCCGGAGGGGGCGCGGCTCTCCCCATAGGCTCGCCCCGGCTTTGAGCCAGTTAAGGGGCCTTACCAGGAATAATAACCTGCATCTATCGACCGATAACGCGACACATCAGGAGATGCGTATCTATGCTAGGACGTACATTCAGCAGCCCTAATCTAAAGGTTGCCATTATCCACGATTGGTTCACCGTCTATGGCGGTGCCGAACGGGTGTTGGAACAGATAATCCGCTGTTTTCCGAACGCGGATCTCTACAGCACGATCGATTTTGTGCCTAAGGAGCAACGCGCCTTTTTACAAGATCGGCCAATCTTCACTTCATTTATCCAGCGCTTGCCCCTTGCGGCGAAGCTCTACCGCCTCTATCTCCCGCTAATGCCGGCGGCCATCGAGCGCTGGGATCTCAGAGACTACGACCTAGTCATCTCCAGCAGTTACGCGGTGGCTAAGGGAGTGTTGACCACCCCCGAGCAGCTGCATATCTGTTACCTGCAGGCGCGTAATCTCAAATATGCCTATGAAGACAGATTCTTGTATCCCGGAAATACGCTCGTTCGGCTGTTGCAAGATTTTTTCCTCTCCAACCTTCGAGTGTGGGACAGCATTGCCTCCAAGCGCCCCGATATCACCATTGCGAATTCGGAATACGTGCGTCGCTGGCACTGCAAGCGCCATCATACGGACTGCTCGGTCATTTACCCGCCGGTTGATTTGGACGTGTTCAAGTTCGATCCCACGATCCAGCGGGAGGACTACTACGTAACCACTTCGCGATTAGAGCCTTACAAGCGGATTGATTTAATCGTCGAAGCCTGCTCCAAGCTCGGCAAGCGCTTGCTTGTCATAGGCAAGGGCACCGAGGAGGCACACCTCCGTAGCATCGCCGGCAAGTCCGTGGAATTTTTGGGGTTTCAAGAACCCTCGAAAATCGCCGAAATCACGGCCCGGGCCAGGGCCTTCATCTTCATGAGTCGCGAGGATTTCGGAATCGCACCGGTCGAGGCCCAAGCCTGCGGCACGCCAGTCATAGCCTTGGGCCAGGGCGGCGCCCTCGAAACGATCCGCGGCCAGGATCACGCCAAGCCCACGGGCTTCTTTTGCCGCGAGCAGAAGACGAGATCCTTGATGGAGGCAATTCTCGCCTTTGAAGCGACTAGCCACGCCATCGACCCCCGAGCCTGTCACGAGCAAGCCATGAAATTTGGTGTGGACAGCTTCCGGCAAGCCTTTCAACAACTCGTGCTCAAAGCCTGGCGAGCCGGCCCCGGACGATCCGACAGTCGCGTCATCGAAGTTTCCGACGGCTGGAACGGGATCGAACGGCGGCGTTATATCGGAATCGAGAGACGCCGGCAGGCCGGAATTGAAAGGTATAGCTACATCGGGGTCGAACGACGTCGCCATATGGGTGGCTTGGGTACCGTACCCAACCTCGATGACAAAGCCGGCGTTGACGCGGTGGAATGCGCCTGAATCGCAGGTCCGTAGGAGATCGTGACTTTTCGAAAGCCCGTCTCCTTCGGCCAAGCGAGTACCGAAACCCCTTGGAAAGCCGCCAGGGGATGCCGTCGTGATCGCTTCGGACCGAAGGTGACCAAGTACGGACCGGTGAGGTGATGGGGAGATTTCGGAAGGCAAGCCATTCTCGCGGATAGCCATCCCGAGTACTGTGGAAACTCTCTCCTATACCGTTCTGATACCTCGTTAACCTTGCCGCTGCGCTCTTTCATTTAAGATTGGATTGTAGGGAAAAACGCATGCAATGGCATTTTGCAACACCGGCGTTCGGCCGACGGGTGCTGTATTCATGGGTGAGCGCGGCGACGATGTTGGGAGGCTTGGCGATAGCACGGCAGGGCATTGCGGCCCCCCCGCTCAAGATCGATCCACATCGCTCCTTAGTCGTCACGGAACAGCTCATTCTAAGCCGCTTCCCCTTGGAGCGGGTGCTGGATCAATTAGTCGCCCAAAGCCAAGTTCCAGGGCTCACCTCTCTGGAACTCTTTCATCAATGGTGGGATACGCAGAACCCCCGACCGGGCCTCGGGCTTGGTCCTCACTGCGACGATACCGTCGACGCGACAGGGAGCCCGCTGATCAACGGATTTCCTTACACCTGTCGACCGGCGCCCTCGGAGGGTGCGCAAGCGAGCACGGACCCGTTTACGGATCCCGATAATAACCCTGATGCCTATGTTCCCATCGGGCTATTCAATCGCTTCGATTTGGCGCCTAGTGATGGCTCCCACTGCGGCGAATACCGCATCGTTTATGCCAAGCGATCCGGCATGGCCAACTCGTTGGCCCGGAACCTGGTTATCCTGGAGGCCGTTTTACCCAACCCACACCCGAGCCAAGGGCTTAAAGGGTGCAAAAAGATCGTCGATTTTTGGGCGAGCCTGACGCAAATGGACGATGTCAATCAGCGCGCCGGCCGATTGGAAGATTTTTACTTCAATGGGCTTCCCGGCATGGCGCCTGTCGTCCAGGTGGATCACTACGGCGGGAATAGCTACGGTCTTGGCCAGGTCCGAACCAATCAGTTCGTGAGTGCGCCCGCGTTTGCCTGGTCGTTACGCGAATTCAAGCTCGTACGGACCTGTGCCGAGGACGGGTGCACGGCGATGCAATTTGTTCCCACGACGAACAAGAGCAATCCCTTCGGACCACTGCTTCAACCTGATGCCCTCTGTCCGGAGGCGAATCATTTCCAGGCATTCCTGCCGACTCAAGTTTCGGCGCTGGCGGGCGCGAGCTTGACCGGCATCGATGCCAAGATCCCGGACCCTTACAACACGGCGCAGAGCCAAGCTTCGGGTAGCCAGGAAAATGCCTACCTGGTTCAGCTCGGCACGGACTCGAGTACGCTCCGGACCAACATTCAGACGCAGCTCACGGCCCTGGGCAGCTCTTTGACTCCGGATGAAATCGTTCTGCGCCTTCAGGCACTCTCTTGTGCCGGATGCCATCGCCTCAACAATGAGGCTGCAATGGGCGGTGGCTTGATCTGGCCGAGGTCGCTCGGATTCACGCATATCACGGAGCAAGAGACGGAAGTAATAGACGGCCAGGTCCGCTTCCGAATCTCCGATGCCCTGATCAACGTCTTTTTGCCCCATCGGCAGCGGATATTGGAGGATTATCTCAATAACAAGCCTCTAAAACGGAAGGAGCCGAAGGATCCGATTGGCGGCTTCCGGGTTCACTAAGCGCCTATCCCAATAGGCAATCATCAAGGCTCTTCAAATTAGGGCTGGGAAGAAGCCAATGGGCTTGTTAGCGAAGATGGTGGCTGGCGAATTTCAGATGGCCTAGGGGACAGGATGAAACCACGACTGCCAGCGCCGGTTTCCAAGCCGCATCCCTTGGGGCGCCATCACCGTCGAGGATGACCGAGCCGCCCTGAATGCCATTGTGTTGGCCCTGCGCACCGATGCCCGTGAAACGCCCTGAGGGGTCTGCTCTAGCCGCCGTGCCCATCGATGATTTCTGGAATGGGTGGACGCGGGGCGGGGATGTCCGAGCGTTTCTGGCGGGAAGGTTTGCTCGAATACGACGGCGTCAAGGGCATTGACGGGAGTTGGCTGTGGATGGAAGGCGCCACGCCCAAAGCCCCTCTCGCTGGGACAAAAAACGGAGCCGAATTCCATGGATCGGAGCGCACGGGGCGTCACACGCGGCCTGCGACGAAGGGCGGGGGCATCCGGCTCGCCGGGGCAGCCGAGGCCGCTAGCCGCCACGACCTGAAACGGGTCCGGGGTGCCTCGGAGACCATCCAAGTCAAACGGCCCAAGCTCACCCCGCCCGGAACAAGCCCAAGGATTGTGCCTGGACAAGGGCTATGACTACGACGAGGCGCGGGACATTGTCCGGAAATTCGGCTTCCACCTACCTGGCCAGGCTGTATCTGGCCCTAAGCATCATGACTTGGCGGGCCACCGGCCTCTTGGGATAGCCCCTTTTGACTCCATTCCCCTGGCATCTGAAGGGCGGACGCCGTATGGTGATCTTCCCGCCGCCGGCCAGGGCCTGAGACGCTCGCCGCACAGGCTCGATGGTTTTCATGTTCGGCGGATTACCGTTTTCGCGTGTACGTCATCTCCATCATCTTCCATTCCTTGCCGCCCTGGTGAGATCCATACATCTCGAACGTCTGGGTATTGCTGTCCAAAATCTTCCAGATGGCGCGATGCTTCATATAGCCGCCGCCTGGCTCGGCATGCTGACCCTTCAAGGTGATAGTCTTGCCATCCGCGCTGGCCGTGCCTTCCATCAGGAAAATTCCGGTGCCCATGCTGTCGATCCACGTCGACACATAGCGCTTTCGAAGATTGTCATAACCCGTGATCCCGATCCCGGAGTAGGGCTGCCCCATCATCTGGCCGGTGAATTCCTGCTGGAGAAAGCGCCCGTCCAGCAGCGCTTTCATTTCCGCGGAGCCGGCCGATTCCACGGGTGGCTTGTTCGGCTCCATCCATTCCTTGGTCTGAGTGGTCCAACTTCCCGCGAGACTGGCTAATTGCTTGTGCGGCTCGCCGGGCTTCGCGAGCTTTTCATAGACCGCCATCATCGCCTGCGGATCCATCGGTTTCTCTGCCTGTTTGTCTTTCGCCACGGCAGCAAATGCCACCAACACAATAGAGAAAGCGGTGAAAGTCAGTTGTATATAACGCATGGTTTCCTCCTTTCAGGACATGATTAGACGTAATGTGTTTCAGACGTAATGTGTTGTAGCTATCGCAGGTGCATCATGCCATGGGCGCCCTCATCCTAATTAGTTCTATGATTCGGCGGCGAGCAGGACGGCCGAGTCTTCGATCCGAAGGCGGGCGTAAATCAGAGGCGGAGAAGCGGTATGCACCCCTTCCGGTATCGGTCTCACTTTCGGCTTGAGAAATCCCTCCTGAATTCGAAGCTAGGAGCCGAATTGCCGGTCGGACTCGGCCGGCTGCACCCCGGCTCCACTTCACAGTCGAACGAGGCGCGGTGAAATCGACACCATTCGTCACCTCTCGATGCTTCCAAGGCATCGTCCCGGTTTCCAATGTGCGACAACGCCCAACCGCTTCGCCGGGTCCAAAACCTTCCCGCTCGAACGATTGAAATATCTCGATCCCTCCTTCCTTGTCATTCATGATGGGGGTTGGAATAGCATTCCGTTGTGCAAGCGCCTCTTCCCCTGACTTTATCTTAAGCCCCCTTTATCAGGGACCACCCCGTCACGCTCGATCAACCGTATCGAAAAGCTGCCTAACTGTTCCCGGAATCGATCGCCGCCATATCGCGCCCTCTCACTTTTCAATCTTCAATAACCGGTCCAGCCTACCTACGTACAAGGGAGGGGAGACAATGCGCGTGGGACCGGATAGGCTTATCGGCGTCTTCAATAATCCCAAAAATTAAGGAGAGACCGATGAGACAATGCCGTAAGGAGATCAAAAAGCCCGCCCTCGTTTGGCCTCCGATCTGGTTCATGGCTGTCTTCACGCTGTTCACGCTGCTTCCCACGGCCATGGTGCGGGCTGACGACAAAAGCCGGGTTCAACGCGGCCTTGAGATCGCGCCGGTGCCTCTTAACCTCAAAGGCAAGAACCGGGCGTTGGTCGGCTTGGGAAGCTACATTGTGAATGCGCAGGGGGGCTGCAATGATTGCCACACCAACCCGCCTTACGCCGCGGGCGGCAATCCCTTCGAAGGCCAGCCGAAACAAATCAACGCGGCTCATTACCTGGCCGGCGGAACGGCCTTCGGCCCCGTGATCTCGCGCAATATCACGCCGGACGAACGGGGCCTGCCGGCAGGATTGACGTTCAAGCAATTTGAACGCCTGATCCGCACGGGGATCGATGAAGACGAAAATCGTCTGCTCCAGATCATGCCCTGGCCGGTATACCAAGACATGACGACACGAGACCTCAAGGCCGTCTACGAGTACCTGCGGTCCATTCCTCATGCGGAACCGGGACCCTAGAAGGGATTGGGAGCGTCCGCGGCCAATGAGCGCGGCGAAGGGATATCGGTTTCAGGGGAATTGCCAATGAAATGGCTGAAATCCACACCCGCTCAATGCCGGCGCCATCGACGCGACCGAATCGTCGCGGTCACGATCCCGGGCTGCGCAAACAGGATCTCCGAAAAGCTCTTAAGCTCCTCGCCCGACAAGTGAAAAATAAGGGAAATTTTCATGGCCAGTTCCAGCGCAACCTTTCACGAGAACCCGGACGAACTCAGGTCCGAGACCAAAGACCGCCACCGTGCCATCGTGTCCCTGATGGAAGAGCTCGAGGCGGCCGACTGGTACGACCAGCGTATCGACGCGGCCCAGGATGAGGAGCTGCGGGCGATCCTCTCGCACAACCGCGACGAGGAGAAGGAGCACGCGGCGATGTTGCTGGAATGGCTGCGCCGGCGCGATCCGAAGCTTGATGAGCACCTGCGCAACTACCTGTTCATCGACAAGGGCGTTTTGCAGCGCGAAGAGGAACTCGATCGGGCCGAGGCGGGGGCGCAGCCGGCATCCGACGGCTCGCTCGGCATCGGCAGCCTGCGGGAGGCACAGCCATGAACGAGCTGCTGCGTGAACTGGCGCCCGTACCGGCTACGGCCTGGGCGTTGATCGAGACTGAAGCCAGGCGCACTCTCAAGGACATGCTTGCGGCGCGCAAGCTCGTCGATTTTCGTGGACCACTCGGCTGGGAAGTCTCTGCGGTCGGCCTCGGCCGGGCCGAGCGTCTGCCCGATGCGCCCGGTTCAGGCGTCGAGGCGCGGCTTCGCAAGGTGCAGCCCTTCGTGGAACTGCGCATGCCCTTCGATCTCAAGCGGGACGAGCTCGAGGCGATCGGGCGAGGCGCTAAGGACCCGGATCTCGATGCGGTGCGGCAAGCGGCGCGTGCAGGCGCACTTGCCGAGGATCGCGCCGTATTCCACGGTTACGGGCAGGCCGGCATTCGGGGAATGATGCAGGCTTCGGCCGACGCGACTCTGACGCTGTCGGCCGATTACGAGGCTTATCCGGGCGTGGTGGCCGAGGCGCTGGAACGGCTCCGCGAGCGCGGCGTTCATGGTCCCTATGCGATTGCCCTTGGCCCGCGCTGCTATACCGGACTCACCAAGACCACCAAGGGGGGTTACCCGGTGATCGAGCACGTCCGGCGGCTGCTCGACGGCCCCATTGTTTGGGCCCCCGCCGTCAATGGCGCGGCAGTGCTCAGCCTGCGCGGAGGAGACTTCGAGCTCACCGTCGGCCAGGATTTCTCGATCGGCTACCTCGGGCACTCGCAAAGCATGGTTCGCCTGTATCTCCAGGAGAGTTTCACTTTCCGGGCACTGGCGCCGGAGGCGGTCGTGCCGCTCGCCTATGCAAGGCCGAGCGAGCAGCCCGATACCTAGCGAGAGGTCGCCTGATGCTCGAGCTTTTGGGAAGGCGTGGTCCTTGCGGGGCGAACATGGCACTGCAAGCGTTCTAAGGGAGCCCAACCGGCTCGACAGACCGCGATGTCGTAGCAGTCTGCTAGTATGTCAGGTAGCCTCGGCGGCCTCTGCTCTTCGCGGCGCTGGCAAGCTGATCATCGCGCTGTAAGCGGCGGAGCAAAAATGACCCTCTGAAACGGCCGGATGGTCCGCTCGTGGCGGTACAAAAGTGGTTCCTCCGCATTGTTCGTGGAGTGGAGGCCCCTTGACGGATCCGCCGCCCTGATGGGCTGGAACTCTCCGCGTCGGTTCGGTCTCAGGAGCCTATGTTGCCCCTTGCTCGCTTTCTGCCGACGCCCGCCTGATCAGCCACTCCCTTCCAAGCGGAAAACACGCGCCCTGGCGCGGTCATTCGGAGCACGGCATCGTCTGTGAATTGCCCCTCTGTGGGACGCTCAGCCGACGCGTCCCTGGCCGCTAGACCCGTGATCCGGCTGACCTGCCGATCGCAGGCATGACGGTCACCCTTCACCTGGAGACCCGGCGCTTTTACTGTGACCGGCTGGATGTGCCCGGCACACGTTCGGCGAGCCGTTCCCTGGCGGTCTTGCGCCGTATCAGCGGCGAACTGAGCGCCTCGACTACACAGTCCGAGCCCTCGGCCTGGCGCTGGGGGTGAAGCCGGCGCGCCTCGCCGCCCGGCTGACGATCCGCCTCAGGCCCGATACCCTGCTTCGCACGCTCCCCCGTTATCCACCCAAGCCAGTTCCCGAACCCCGAGTGCTCGGCGTGGAGGACTGGGTGTTCCGGCGCGGCCATACCTACAGCACGCTCCTGGTGGACCTGGAACGGCATCGCCCGGTCGACCCCTGGCCGGACCGCAAAGCCGGCACGCTGGCGGACCGGCTCAAGCGGCACCCCACGATCACCCTGATCAGCCGCGACCGGGTCGGTGCCTAGACCGAAGGCACTTGGGAAGTCGCCCCTCAGGCCCGGCAGGTCGCCAACCGTTGGCACCTGCTGAAGAATCTACGGGAAGCCGTGGAACGGGTCTTGAATCGCCATCCGACAGATCTTCAGTGTACCGCCGGAGCGTGGGCTGTTTTGGAGACGGCCGCGACGGCGGCACTCGCTGCTCCGCCCACTCCAGGGTCTGATCGCCATCCCCCACCCCTGTCCCGTGCGGAACGGGAGCGGCGGGAACGGCGCGCACGCCGCCTGGCCCGCTCTCGGGCGATCCTGGATCCGCATCGGCAAGGGCGCTCCATGCGTACCATTGCTCAGCAACTCCGGCTGCACCGCGCACGGTCCGGCGTTTCCTCCAGGCCGAGGGTTTTCCAGAGCGGGCCACCCGGGCCCCAGCGCCCCGCCTGCCAGATCCGTCTCGCGCCTACCTGGAACAGCGCTGGCGCAAAGGATGTCCTAACGCCCGACACTTGTTTCGGGAGATCGCCCCGCGGGGATTTCAAGGGTCGGATCGCATCGTGCGACACGCCGTCCGCGCTTGGCGCCCTCACTCGTCCTCGCCGGCAGGAGGGCAGCCGTTCTGCCGGTTCGGCCGCAGGCGCCGATCGTCTCGCCGCGCCCGGCCAGTTTCTGGCGGCTGGCGCTCGCCCGGCCGCGCGATCCAGCGGAACACCCCGTCAGCAAGTCTTCGCCGCCCACCTGTGTAAACGCGTTCCGAGCCTCGCTCTGGCACACCTGCTCGGGGGCGACTTCATTCGCCTGATCCGCCAGCGCCAGGCCCATCGGTTTCCCCTTGGGCTGGTTCAGGCGGACCCGCCCCAGCTGCCGGAATTCCGTGGCTTGGTGCGCAGTCTTCAGCAGGACTGCGACGCCGTGCTAGCCGCGCTCCATCTCCCGTGGAGCCAGGGCCAGGTCGAAGGAGATCAATCGCCTCAAGTTCATCAAGCGCTCGAGGTACGGCCGGGCGAGCTTTGACCTCCTCCGAGCACGGGTTCTCCCCGTAGCCTGAGGAGATTAGGGACGTTCATCCCGCCGCGTAACCGGCGGGGGATTGGCTCTCTTGCGGCCCATCGACATCAGGCCCGGGCCGCGCAAAAAGGCCCGACAGTGAGCTTAGAGCGGCTAAATCCACGGTCAGATGACCGCACCAGTGCCGGAAATGCGGGCAGCGATCTGTCGAACGTACCGCTCCACGAAAAATGCGGATGAACCAGTTTTGCATGCCAATTTACAGACGGCCTCTAATGCCCAGCTCAACTGCCGCCGCATTACAGTCCTACTTTCGCTATCGTGGCACCTGCGGCAATGATGTCCACGCGCTCACCGCGGTGATCTCGTCACCGGCCCATTGGAACCTGGCATCGTTGCCTAAATCGCTGATGGACGATGAAGTCGCACGGCTACTTGATGCGTTCCCGCCGAAACTCCTCTCCTGTCGCCGAGCCTACGCGATGGTGCGTTGCGCATTGGACCCGGAGTTGTGATCGAGCGAAATCGCCAAGCTCGCATTGACGGACATCGACTGGCATGCCAGAACCGTGACTTTGCGCAACACCAAATCGCGCCGCGAGGATATCCTGCCGCTCCCGGCCGCGACAGGTCAGGCAACCGCCGATTATCTGCGCTACGAACGGCCACGCGCGACCAATCCGGCGGTTTTTGTGCGCCGGCTGGCACCACGCGAAGCCCCATCGGTCCCGACGCTGTCCGTCGCCTCGTCCGTGATGCCTACCGACAGACCGGCCTAACACATGCCAGAACCCACGCGCTGCGGCACACCTTGGCACGCTGGCTCTTGGAACAGGGTGGCTCGAAGGAAATCGCCGAGGTACTGCGGCATCGCTCGCTCGATACCTCACTTGGTCTATGCCAAGCTCGACAGCCGCACGTTGTCGGCCGTCGCACTACCTTGGCCAGGGAGTGCAGCATGAACGCGCCCATCACCCTTCAATCACGCGTTGAGAGTTATCTGGCCGAACGCCGCCTTGGCTTCAAGCTGAAATCGCCTGGCCACATGTTGATGAGCTTCGCGCGCTACGTGGACGCCCTGGATCAGCCCGGACCGCTGACTCTGGAGGTCATGACCGCCTGGGCTCGGCAAAATCAACGGGAACCAGAAACACCGGTCACGTGGGGACAGCGGTTCCTGCGGCTCCGACCCTTCATTTGATATCTGAGACAGTTCGAACCCGATACCGATGCCGGACGAATCGGTTTTCGGCCCGGCACCGGGATGGCAGATGCCGCATATCTATCACGAGCAAGAGATCGTCGACCTTCTGGCCGCCACACGTTCGCTGCCACCATGCGGAGGACTGCGTCCCTGTACCTACGAGACGCTCTTCGGGCTGATTGCGGCGGCGGGGCTACGCGTATTGGAAGCGCTTCACCTTCCGGACACCGACGTTGATCTGGAATAGAGCTTGCTGACCGTCCGACAAACCAAGTCCACCAAGTCGCGGCGGTTGCCGCTGCGCCCGACCACGGTCGACGCATTGCACCGCTACCGGCAGGTGCGCATCCGGCATGTCCTGGCGATTGCAAACAGGCCGTTCTCATAGGCTCGCGCGGCCGACGTCTGGGTTGCGCATTGAGCGAAAAACAAGTGTATCGGGTCTTCAGACAACTTTGCCGCCAGCTCGGCTGGAAAAGCCGAGGGGCACACGATAGTCCGCGCATTCATGACTTTCGCCATGCTTTCGCGGTGTGTCGAGTGATGCTGTGGCACGAACACGGCACGATATCGATCAGGCCATGCTGGCCCTGCCCACCCACATGGGGCATGCCAAGATATCGTACACCTACTGGTTTTTGACGGCGGTTCCCGAACTGATGGCGCTGGCGGCAGGGAAGTTCGAGCGGTTTGCGCAGGCGCAGGAGGTTGACCATGCTCGTAGAAAGGCGCAGAACCGCCGACTTCGTTCCCCGCGCTGGTTCAGGACTTCTTCACCCACTACCTCGTCGACCAGCGAGCGCTGAATCCTCGCACCGTGGCGGGATACCGGGATGCCTTCACGCTGTTTTTGACCTTTGTGCACCATCATCTGGGCAAATGGCCGGCGGCGATGAATCTGGCCGACATCACACCGGAGTTGATTCTGGCCTTTCTGGATCATTTGGAGCAGGAGCGGCACAATACCGCGCGCAGTCGCGACGTGCGGCTGGCGATGTTACGGGCGTTCCTGAAGTTCGCTTCGCGCCGTGATCCCTCCGCATTACAGGTCATCGAACAAGCGCTGGGCGTACCCATGAAACGCTTCGAGCGCCCCGTCCTTGGCTTTCTTTCCCGCGACGAGGTGCTCGTGGTCATCGGTTCGCGGGGAACGATATGGATCAGCCAACGCGATCATGTGTTGCTGGCGTTGCTGTACAACACGGGGGCACGCGTATCGGAATTCATCGCTGTGAAAGTCGCCGAAATCGTGCTGGATGGCGCGGCCTGTATCCATTTACACGGCAGGGGGCGAAAGCACCGTGCGGTGCCATTATGGAAATCGACGGTGCAGGTCCTTCGGGCGTGGCTGCGACGGAATCCAGCCATGAACGCTGAATTGGCTCTACTGCTCAACCGCGACGGTCAGGCCATGACCCGAAACAATGTCGCCCATCGCGTGGACCTGACGGTAAAAGCGGCTTTTCGAAGCCATCCCAGTTTGTCCGGCCGCTCTATTTCGCCACACTGGATTCGGCATACCACAGCCATGCACTTGCTGCAGTCCGGAATCGACATTAGCGTCATCGCACTATGGTTGGGGCACGAAAGCCCGAAAACCACATACATGTACGTCGAGGCCGATTTGGCGATGAAAGAACGGGCACTCGCCAGACTTCAGGAACCGGAGGCGAAACCGCTCCGATATTCCGCGCCGGACTCGTTAATCCAGTTTCTCAAAACGCTCTGATTTTTATGCAGAGCTCGCGGGCGACCTAAACGCCTCTAGCCCAGGCCACATCTCGCCCGCGCCTCACTACTGAACATAAAAGGAAACTTGTCATAAGGGCGCAAATAAGGAGCGGAATGCTCGATTTTGCGGTCTAATCCCTTTAAGTTTTTCCCTGGAGGTGGCGGTGATCACGGTGCGCAGGAGCCAGGAGCGGGGGCGCTCGACCCACGGCTGGCTGGACAGCTTCCACA
>CADDYU010000103.1 GCA_902810705.1 Methylococcaceae bacterium | reverse complement strand
GCATCCGTCATGCCGCCCGCCAGGGCCGGCTGCTCCGGGACGGCATGGCCGTGGTCATCGCCGGCCGGCCCAACGCTGGGAAATCCAGCCTCTTGAACCGCTTGGCCGGCCGCGACGCCGCCATCGCCGCCGAGATCGCCGGCACCACCCGCGACCTTCTCCGGGAATATATCCAGATTAATGGCCTTCCCCTGCACGTGGTCGATACCGCGGGGCTTAGGGACAGCGGGGACCCGGTGGAGCGGGAAGGCATCCGCCGCGCCCGCGCCGAGATCGAAGCCGCCGACCGGGTGCTGTTGCTCATCGACGACCGCTATCCGGAAGAGGGCGAAGCCCTGTTCCGGGACTTTCCCGCCGGTCTTCCCGTCACCCGGATCTACAACAAGATCGATCTCACCGGCAGGCCCGCGGGACTTCGGGAGCGGCCGGACGGCCCGGCCGTCTATCTCTCCGCCAAGACCGGCGCGGGAATCGACAGCCTCGTCCGCCATCTCGCCGCATCCGTGGGCTACGAGGGCGACGCCGAGGGCGTCTTCATCGCCCGTCGCCGCCATCTCGACGCTCTGGCCCGTGCCCGCGCCGCCCTCGAAAGCGCCATGGCGCAGTTCCAGGTCCGCGCCGCCGAACTCCTCGCCGAGGACCTCCACGCTGCGCAGAACGCGTTATCCGAAATCACTGGGGAATTTACTACTGAGGACTTGTTAGGCCGGATATTCTCCACCTTTTGTATCGGAAAATAGCTAAACGTCCGCCATCGTCCGATCCCTTCCGCAAGCTGCCTTTAAGCCCGCGAAAATAATTGATTTTTCGTCTACCATCGGCTTGCGTGTTCCGCAGCAATCCGCATGAAATTGTTCCCTGATTTGTTCCCATTTTGGAGCGGGTCATCCGAGGCAAGGAACAAATGCGTTCCCTAGAAGATTGGCGCGCGATCGGGCGCCATTTTTTAGGGAACAAATGACCGGCGAATTCACGCGAAACCCTGATGGAGTAAAGCCTCCAGCGGAGGGTTCCCATCTTTGTGGGTTTCTCTCATGGCGGCGGTTGACGCGGGCACAGAGCAAGTGGAAGGGCACAACTCATGGCATGACGGACACCAAGCTGAAAGCGTTAAAACCGAAAGCCCAGCTTTTCAGCACCGCAGACGGCGGTGGGCTGTTTATCGAGGTGACGCCAAAAGGACCAAGACGTGGCGGCTGCGCTACCGGCTGGCGGGAAAACAGGAAAAGGTAACGCTGGGGGGTTACCCCGCCTATCCCCTGGCCGAGGCGAGAGCCTGGCGGGACGAAAGGCGCTGGTGGCCCGCGGGCTTTCGCCCATGGCCTTGAAGCGCGGCGATCCGATCCCCGATAACAGTGTTGAGAGATATGTACCGCTCGTCCTATCCGTCATGATCTGATTTTGTCTTGTAATGGATCGTGGCTCCGGTACGGCCGCTCGGCGCTGGGGAAGGCTTATGCGGAAAGTGGCGAAAAGTATAGGGTATGCGCCAGAATCGCTACATACGGACATTTTTGATTTTGTGACGCGCCGTGGGGTGATTACCCCGAACCGATGCAGAGACAGAAGCGTCTATGCAGAACTCCGCCAACATCCGCCTCAAGGCTCGGGCCGGAAGTGCACGAGGCGTGCAGTGGAAGGGTATGGTCCTGGATGAGGACGGCGGACTTCCATCGCCCGCTCAAGATATGGCTGATTGCTGGGTTAATGATGAGTGGCAAAACCCATCTCGGCGAGCGTGGGGAATTGCCCGGCGGTTACTTATACAGCTGATTCAATGCCAGACTTGACAGTGCAACGCCGTGAAGGCGTCAAGAACATATTTCCTGAGTTGCTCCCCAATCAAAGGCAGTTAACCCTGAAGTGACGCGGCTTGTAGCGCATTCCCTAGCTTCATCGTGGCGTCCCCGCCGGCGTTCCTCATAGAGCGAATAGCGTCAAGATCGTGCAAGCATCGCCTTCCTGGATTTCTCTCCCGATGAGCACGCTCCATTGGGCTTAAGCACCCTTCAAGTCGTCTTACGCAACCGGGCTCGAAGCCGGTAAACCATCAATTCCCTTGTCGAGAATCTCAGTCACCAGATCACCAATTCATCGAATGGCGTCATCGCTCGCGACGACTCTGAATTCAACATTCAGTGCGATCGTGGCCGTGATCTGCCCGAACATATCACTCTTGCATGATCACGGCCTTAAACCGGTCATGTTCGGCGTCAATCAGCCACATCCTTTAGGAAAGCATCGTTCCGAATTCCAAAACAGCTGAAATTCCCCTGTCCCGCTTTCACTCGGACACGGCTTTAGAGTAGATCGATGGGGACGCTAGCCACCCAGAGCGCCCTTGACGGCGTCCATGTATTCGATCGCTTCCTTCGTGTGCTCCGTGGCTTTGTCAGCTTGGCCCGCTTTGCCTTGCTGAATGCCTTCCTCCAAACTCTTGCCGGCCTTTTCCAAGTCAGGGTGAGCCTTTTCTTGCTGGGCCATTCTAAGGTGCTCCAAAGCCGTTTGAGCGTGCTGTACAAGAGCCTGCGCGTTGCCCGTTTGTCCTTGCATCGCGGCGGTGTTCGCATGTTCGCGCGCCTGAGCAAGATGATTGGCTTGCTCCGAATAAGCGGGAGCAAGCCAAGCCAGGATGGAAACCAAGAATATCGCTCCAATGATGCGTTTCATTGTTCACCTCCAAAATCCATACTTCTTAGCCGGCAGGTCCGCCACGCACGCTACCCCTGTCGGCTTGTCCCAAATATCGGCGTAAGCTTCGAACCGCCGTTTTCCATGCACTACAGAATTCAAGTCATTGATTCGACCACGCACGGGAAAGAATCTATCCACTGCCGCGATACTCTGGGCAGTTCGGGCTTGGCGGAAGGGCTCGGTTGACCCGAGGATAGGCGAAATTCCGCATTGATCTTTCCAATACACTGATCCAACATAGGGGCAGCCTAGGCACATCTACGATGCAGGAGGTATGAATGAATCCCTTGCTCAAGCTGATCGATCACGGACAAAGCTATTGGATCGACAACCTTACCCGCCCGATGATCACCAGCGGGAGGCTGCGCTGCCGCGTCGAGCGCGAAGGGCTTCGGGGGATGACCTCCAATCCCAGCACCTTTCAGAAAGCCATCGCCGAAAGCACCGATTACGACGATCAGATCGCGAGCCTCGTCACGAGCCGCCGGCCGACGCCCGAAGTCCAGGACGTCTTGGAAGCATTGATGGTGACGGATATTCAAGAGGCTTGCGATATCCTGCGCCCCGTTTACGAGCAAAGCGCCGGCCTCGACGGCTACGTGAGCCTGGAGGTGTCTCCTCATCTGGCCTACCATGCCGCGGCTTCCATCGAGACGGCCCGACATCTGGTCGAGGCGGTCGACCGGCCGAATCTCTTCATCAAGCTACCCGGCACCCGGCCGGGGCTCGCGGCGATCGAGGAGCTGCTGTTCGAGGGCATCAACATCAACATCACCCTGTTGTTTTCCGTGGAACGGTACGAAGCCGTGGCCGAGGCCTATATCCGAGCCCTGGAAAGAAGGCTCCAAGAAGGACTTCGGCTCGATACGATCGCCTCCGTCGCCAGCTTCTTTCTCAGCCGCATCGACGTGCTCGTCGACGAGCTCCTGGCACAGCGCATCCTGCCCGGCGGCACGGGGGATCTGCAACCGGACCCCGCGAGCCTCTTCGGCAAGGCGGCGGTGGCCAACGCCAAACTGGCTTACCAGAGCTTCAAGCGGATCATCGCGAGCGAGCGCTGGAAGGCCCTGGAGCGGCATGGCGCGAAAATACAGCGCCTGCTATGGGCCAGCACCAGCACCAAGAACCCGAACTACTACGACCTAATGTATGTCGAGCCCCTGATCGGCCCCCATACCGTCAACACCATGCCCGAAAAGACCATCAAGGCGTTCGCCGATCATGGCGTGGTCCGGGACACGGTGGAAGAAGGCGTGGACGAGGCGCACCGGGTCATGGGCGAGCTCACGGCACTCGGCATCGACTTCGGCCAGGTGACGGCGCAGCTCGAAGGCCAGGGCGTGCAGAAGTTCATCGAACCTTACGACGCGCTGCTGAACAGCCTGGCCGAAGTCTGTCAACGCTATCTGACGCAGCGCGACATCGGCCCCTTGGAGCTCATGGCGCGGAAAATCCGCCGCGACGTCCTTCGCATGACCACCGAGGCGGGATCGGGACATCCCACCTCCAGCCTGTCGTGCGCGGATATCGTCGCCGCCCTGTTCTTCCGGCAGATGCGCTGGGACCCGAAGGATCCCAAGGCCCGGAACGTGGACAGCTTCATACTTTCCAAGGGCCACGCGGCGCCGGTCCTGTGGGCCGCACTCCGGGAATCCGGCGCGAGCGACGAGGACATTCTTTCGCTCCGGAAGCTCGGTAGCAGCTTCGAGGGCCACCCGACTCCGGCCAATCCTTGGGTCAAGGTGGCGACCGGCTCGCTCGGCCAGGGCCTTGCCGCCGCCAACGGCATCGCCCTCGCCAATCACCTGGACGGCATCCCCGCCAAGGTTTATTGCCTGCTCGGCGACGGCGAATGCTCCGAAGGCTCGGTGTGGGAAGCCGCGCAATTCGCCTCGCTCAACAAGCTGTCCGACCTGATCGCCATCGTCGACGTCAACGGCCTCGGGCAAAGCCAGCCCGCGCCCTACAATCACGACACCAGCGTGTTCGTCCGGCGCTTTCAGGCGTTCGGCTGGAAAACCCTGGAAATCGACGGTCACGACATGGGAGCCATCCTCGACGCCCTGTACCAGGCCGACAAAGGCGGTCCCGTGGCGATTCTGGCCCGGACCGAAAAAGGTAAGGGCGTCTCCTTCCTGGAAGGAGCCCCCGGCTGGCACGGCAAAGCCCTCAACAAGGACGAGCTGGCGCGCGCCCTTCGCGAGTTGGGCGAGGCGGACCCTGATCTCGAGGTCGAGCCGCGGCGGATCGGACATTACGAGCCGCCCCCGCCACGTCCCGAGCCACGCATCGAAATCCGCTACGAGCCGGGCGAAAAGGTCGCCACCCGCAAGGCCTTCGGCGAGGCGTTAAGCCGCCTGGGCGCGGTTGTGCCGGAACTCGTGGTGTTGGACGGGGACGTCAAGAATTCCACCTACACGGAAGACTTTGCCCGGGAATTCCCCAAGCGCTTCTTCCAAGGCTATATCGCAGAGCAAAACCTGGCGGGCGCGGCGCTGGGCCTGGCCGTATCGGGCAAGATCCCCGTCTTCGCAACCTTTGCCGCCTTTCTCAGCCGGGCCTACGACTTCATCCGCATGGCCAGCCACAGTCGTCCGCCGCATCTGGTGTTCTGCGGCAGCCATGCGGGCGTTTCGATCGGCGAGGATGGCCCTTCTCAAATGGGACTGGAGGACTTGGCCATGTTCCGGGCGCTGACCGGCAGCACCGTGCTTTATCCCGCCGACGCTGTCTGCACTGCGCGCCTCACAGAACGGGCGCTCATGACCCCCGGGATTGTGTACCTCCGGACGACCCGCGCCGGAACTCCGATTCTTTACGATGCGAGAGAAGATTTTCCGGTCGGCGGCAGCAAGACGCTGCGCGAGTCCGGCCGGGACCTCTATACCCTGGTCGCGGCCGGTATCACCCTGCACGAGGCCCTGGCCGCCCATGAGATGCTAGCGGCCGAGGGCGTGGCCGTGCGAGTGATCGACGCTTACTCGGTCAAACCCTTGGACATCGCGACCCTGCACCGCGCCGCTCTGGAGACCCACGCTCTGGTGGTCATCGAAGACCATGGGGTGGATGGCGGACTTGGCGACGCCGTGGCCGCGGCGGTCAGCGGCTCGGTCCCGGTTTACCGGCTTGGCGTCACAGGAGAGCCGCGGTCCGGAAAACCGGAGGAGCTAATGGAGTTGATGGGAATATCGCGGCGGGCGATTGCCCAGAAAGTGAGGAGCCTAAAAGGTCCGAAGCACATATAGGGCGGCCAAGCAGGCAGCCTTTTCCATCAAATCTAGGGCCGGGGGCGCGAATACCCATGGGTGAAAGGCCACTGCCCGTATGGCGCCAAGGAATTGCGGGAGCTATGATTCACGACCGGCTTGGATTGAGACTCGATTGATCTTGAGGCACCCGCCGAGGTAGCCAAGAAATCTGAACTTCCGAGCCTTTTTACCGTTTCGCCTATTACGCAATCAATTTATAAAGGGATTTCCAAGCATCGCTCCTGGGAGACGTGAGTGCATATAAAACATCTCTGGTGGAAAATCGCGGCGATGAAAGATCCTCATCACGCCATAGCCACCATAGATTCAGCGATCAAGCCCTACTGCTATCCATTTGTTCAAAAGCTTAACAAAGGGATTTTCGCGATAGAGATGAATAACCCCAAGATGGGTTTTTTCGCGAAACTCACTTGGTGTTTATTCATTCTGTATTACTGCCAAAGGCGCGAGCTCATACCCTATATCGAGTTGACGTCACCTAATTATCTCAATCCTGAACGAGGTCGTGACTGGTTCAAGTATTATTTTATTAATTCGATCATGCTCGACCAAGGTTATGATGCGAGCTATCGTCCAAGACACATCACAAGGATCCGCAGTATAAGCGATCTCAAATTGCCGGGCTGGTGCTACCATGATTTGCCCATTGAGCATGCCGCCAACCTCTTTAAATCCGCTATTGGCATACGACCGGAGATTACCTCCACGGTCGATGCCTACGCCAGGGATCACTTCTCCGACAGAAAGATCCTGGGCATACATTTTCGTGGCACGGACAAAACCGTCGAGGCGCCTAGAGTCACCTGGGATTACTGTGAAAGGACCATCCGCAATTACCTCGAGGATCACTCCAATATAGCCGCCTTATTCGTCGCCAGCGACGAAGCACGCTTTATCGAGCATATTTCGGCCAAATTTCAGGAGATGGAAGTCCTCTCCCACGAGGATCATTACCGAAGCGAGGGAGGACGAGCCATTCACAGCCTAGACTCAGGGGGCGATAATTATTTAAAAGGAAAGGATGCCCTGGTGAATTCATTGCTATTGTCAAAATGCTCCGCAGTCATTCGCTCCTCGTCCTTTCTTTCGGCTTGGTCGTCCGTTTTCAACGCGGCGCTGCCAATCATATTATTGAATAAACCGCGTACTAATGCCTTGTGGTTTCCAGAGGTTGAAATCATGAAGAAGTCTCTAGACCACTATCTGCCACAAGATATCTAGCTTGGTAGGTTTGTTCCAAATTTCTAAATAAAGCCTGCTTAACTGACACAAATTACCAGGCAAGCAGGATCGAATACTGATATGTATAACCCGGCCACTCAGCGGCGGGAAGGATTGTCGGGCCGAACCCGAAATCTGGTCTAGGAGCCTAGGCCGGCCAGAAATCCATAAATCCGCCGCGCCTGACGCCGAGGCGGTCCAAGGCGGCGGAGACCCTAGGCGACAACAACGCTGCCAACTCGTCAGTGTGCCGATAGGCCGCCATGGCACGGGTAATCCCGAGGCGCGTGGCGGGGTGCAGATAGATCTCGGTCACGCCGTCCGGCAAACGATCCAATACCGCGAGCAGGGTCGCCTCGTCCATCGCGCCGCTCTGTTCAATGCCGAAAATCCGATCGTTGTGCGCGACGCGGGCGCGGTCCAGCCGTCGGCGCATTAGCGAAAGCCAGGGCCGCAGCCACACCTGGGGCTTTTCTCCGGCGGGAAGCCGCATCGCCCCAAGGCCGAAATCCCGCCCGATGGACAGAATCAGCGAGAGCACCGTCGGATGGAGATGGAAATGCTTGTGGGCATTGACATGATCCAGGGCCAAGCCGGTGGCCTGAAAGGCGGCGAATTGCGCCTCGATTTCCGCCGCCAGCTGGCGGCGGACCTGGGGCAGGAAGAAAAAGCGTAATCCCTCGAGAACCATGCGGCGACCGAAGCGACCCTCGGCATCGACGAGATCGGGAATCTCGGAGCGGGGTAGCACGGCGGCGCCATCCACGAGCACCACATGCAGGCCCACTCGGAGGTTTGGCATTCGGCGAGCGCGGTCGATCGCATTGGCGGCGGCGGGAGCGCCCACCATCAGGCTGGCGGCCGTCAGCACGCCCTCCCGGTGCGCCCTTTCGACAGCCTCATTGACCGCTTCATGCAGGCCGAAGTCGTCGGCCGTGACGATCAGCCCACGCGATGCGGATGAGGGCGGCACGTGAACGCCGGTCGATCAACCCTGGTGCGCGCTGAGGAACCGGAAAAATTCGACGCCCTCGCGCAGGCGGCGTTTGGCCATCTCCCAGCTTCCGAGCATCTCGGCGACGATCTCCCAGATCTTGCTCGGGCGGAAGTAGAAACGCTTATAGAACCGCTCGACCCCATGGAAGATTTCTTCCTTGGAGAGGTGCGGATAACTGATGGCCGCAAGTTGCACGCCCTCGCCATTGACCAGATTGGCCGCGGCGTTTTCCTCGAGCCAACCCTTGGCGACCGCCTCCCGGTAGAGCGCGGTGCCAGGATAAGGCGCGGCCAGGGAAACCTGGATGGTGTGCGGATTGATTTCTTTCGCGAACCGGATGGTTTTCTCCATCGTTTCGCGGGTTTCGCCGGGCAAGCCCAGTATGAAGGTCCCATGGATCGTAATGCCAAGCTTCCGGCAGTCTTCCGTGAAACGGCGCGCGATGTCGGTGCGAAGGCCCTTCTTGATATTGTGCAGAATCTGATCGTCGCCCGATTCGTAGCCGACCAGCAGCAGGCGCAATCCGTTTTCTTTCATGATCTTCAGCGTCTCGTAGGGCACGTTGGCCTTGGCGTTGCAGGACCAGGTGACGCCGAGCCGGCCGAGGCCTCGCGCGATCTCCTCGACGCGCGGCCTGAAGTCGGTGAAGGTATCGTCGTCGAACATGATCTCCCTGACTTCGGGCATGTGTTCCTTGATCCACCGGACTTCTTCGATGACGTGCTCGGGGGAGCGGACGCGATAACGGTGGCCGCCGACCGTCTGCGGCCACAGGCAAAAAGTGCACTTCGAGCGACAGCCGCGCCCGGTATAAAGTGAAACGTACGGGTGTTTCAGGTAGCCAATGAAGTAGTTCTGGAGGTTCAGATCGCGCCGGTAGACGGGAGAGACGAACGGCAGTTCGTCCATGTTCTCGATGAGGGGGCGCGGCGGGGTATGGTTCACGGCGCCGTCCTCGTCCCTAAAGCTGAGGCCGAGGATCTCAGGATAGGGCCTGCCTTCGGCCACGTCCCGGCAGGTGTAATCGAACTCCTCGCGGGCCACCCAGTCAACCGCCGGCGCGGCGTTCAGGGAACCTGCCGGGTCCACCGCCACCTTGGCGCCGACCATCCCGACTATCGTGTCCGGGTTTCGCGCCTTCAACCGCTCGGCGAACCCCACATCCATCGGGAAGGAAGGCGTGCTGGTGTGAATGACGACGAGTTCGTAGTCTTTGGCGATCGCCAGCGCCGCCTCGACGCTCAGGCCATCGGCCGGCGCGTCCAGCAAACGGCTGCCAGGCACCAGGGCAGCCGGCTGAGCCAGCCACGTCGGGTACCAAAAGGATTTGACCTCGCGTTTGGCCTGGTAACGGGAGCCGGCGCCACCGTCGAATCCTTCGAACGAGGGCGCCTGCAAAAATAACGTTTTCAGCATCGGACACCTTCCTATGATCGTGCGTCAAGCTCAAGGCCGTGGAAGAACCTACCGCGTACCCCGATTGTTCATCCGGAATCGGTCAATAGTACCCGATCTCTCCGGAAGATCGTATCAGCGACTTTGCGACCTCTACCCCTCCAAACCTTATCTTTCTCTCTGGATCTAGATAGAGAGAAAGATAGTTGCCTTCCCGGAAGCAAACTCGACTCCCTCTTGGCCCTTTCATAATCTCTCAGTTCATTTCACGAAACATGCCTTCGGGCCGCACCAGGAATCGCTGCCGTCCCCAGCGAATCCGCCAGCTCGCGAAGCTGGCGCACCACAGAGCGAAATTCAGGAAATCCCGTGGGATCAGCAGCCAGGCTTCCGAGAACATGGACCCGCCGGCACGCCGGCGCTGAATGACATGCAATGCCAGCCGAGCCGCCAACGTGATCCCGAAGCCAACTTTCGCGGCGGTGGCGCCGGGCGCCAGCAAAAGCCCCATCAGGGCAGGGGCCAGGCCGAAGGTGACAAAGCAAAATGCGAAGCCCAGGGGTTTGACCGAGCGGATCGTACGCAGCCAGCGCAGCTCGTGCTGGATGAGAGAGCGCGGATCGGCCTCGACCACATCGGTGGCGACCACGCATCCGGACAGCACCGTGCGCAGTCCCAAGCGGCGGGTCCGTTCTCCAAGCCAATAGTCGTCGGCAAGCTGATCGGCGATGGCCTCGAACCCGCCCGCCGCCGCCAGCGTCTCGCGACGCACTGCGATGGTGGCGCCGAAGGTGAACTCCCGGGATCCGAGCCCATGGGCGACCCACACGGATGGTGCAAACCAGTCGTCGATGAACAGCGCGCCGAGTCGGGACCAGACCCCGGAGACCGCCCGTCCTCGGTAAAGACAGGTGACGACGCCGACCGAACGGTCTTCCAGAGGCGCGACGACCTCGTCCAGATAATCGGGCGCGACGCTGATATCGCTATCGGCCAGCACCAGGTAATCATGCCGGCAATGGCTCAGAATGTTGATCAGGCTGCTGACCTTTTCATTGCTTCCGTGCCGTCTGGGATCGATCACCAGATCGATGGCAAGGTCGGGAAACTCCCGCTGGAGCCGGCGCACCACGGCGATCGCCGGGTCATCCGCGTCTTTGACGCCGCAGATCAGCTCGAAATCGGGATAGTCCTGCACACAGAACGAGCGGAGGTTTTCGTAAAGCCTCGGCTCGTTGCCGTAAAGCGGTTTCAAGAGGCTGACCGGCGGCCGGCTGGTGGACGATTGACGGGAGCGGCGCGAAAACGCTACCGCGGCGAACGCCGTCACCGCGTAGCCTGCGGCGAGCAGAGCCAAAATCGAACCGAGCAATGTCATGGTGTCCTCAAACCTTTAAGCGTCTCGGCTGGTCGATGATCTCTTAGTCTGAAGGTCTTGGCCATAAGGATAAAGCCGGAATACCAGCCGGACCAATCGCCATCTCCGGCGGCATTTCAGCCATCTCATCTTCAAGAGAGGCGTGAAGGGACTCCATTCCACCGCACTTAAGCCATCACTGGCAAAGGCCGATCCGGCTGGCTGTTCATTCAAAGTCCTGTCGCCGCTGTAGCTTTCACTTTGCATCAGAATGCAACATCGGCCATCGCTACAAGATCAATACTGAATAAACGCAATAAGGATGCTTTGCAGTAGTTGCCGAGGCTCACCAGCGGAATTCTTCTTCAATGAGAGAGTTTTTTACCGAAGTATTGAGCCGCGTCACTGAAATTTCCGCCCGCAGAGCGGCTTGGATCGTCACGGTTGCCTTTCTCCTGACCGGCATGCTGTCGTACTACACGGCCGCCCACTTCTCCATCAACACCAACACCGTTGACATGCTCGATCCGAGGCTTCCGTTCCGTCAGGCCGCTCGGGAACTTGAGCAAGCCTTCCCGCAGCTGCGCAACAACATCGTCATCGCCATTGAGTCGGACACGGCGGTCCGGGCCAACGATCTTGGGCATCAGCTCGCCGAAGCCCTGAAACAGGATACCCGCCACTTCAAGTCGATTTTCGAACCCACCGGAGGGCCGTTCTTCGCCCATAACGGCCTGCTTTATCTCGATACTCCGGCGCTCGAGGAACTGGCCGACACGCTCGCCAAGGCGCAGCCGATGCTCGGCACCTTGGCCACGGATATGAACCTTAGGGGATTGCTGACGGTCTTGGGCCGGGCTCTGAAGGAAACCCTTCAGCCCGACGATGAGAAGATTCTGCTCCCCATCTTCGATAGCCTTAGCGACACGATCGAACATCAATTGGCGAACCGACCGTCCCGAATTTCCTGGAAGGCCAAGCTCTTCAGCGATGCCATGCCGGCGGAAGCCGGCAAGCGTGGTTTCGTGCTGGTTCAGCCCAACCTCGAGTTTTCCGAGCTCGAATCCGCCCGAGGCCCCGTGGAGGCGATCCGTCAGGCCGCGGCCCGACTTTCTTTGGATCCGAGCCGTGATCGCATTCGCCTGACCGGCGAAGCCGTCATGGCCGACGAAGAGCTCGCAAGCGTCGCCCAGGGCGCCAAGTTTTCCAGCCTGCTCTCGTTCGGGCTCGTCTGCCTCTTGACGGTCGCCGGCTTGCGCTCGCCTCGCCATGTCATCGCCATCGTGCTGACGCTCATTGTCGGCTTGATCTGCACTGGCGCCTTCGCTACCGCAGCCATCGGCGCCTTAAACCTGATTTCGATCAACTTCGCCGTCCTGTTTATCGGCATGGGTGTGGATTTCGGCATCCAGGTGGGCCTTCGGTACAAGGAAGAAATCTATCACGGCTTCAGTCACCCGGATGCCGTCCGCCGGACGGGCGCGGGGCTCGGCGGCGCGCTGACGCTTGCCGCAGCGGCGGCGGCGGTCAGCTTTTTCTCGTTCGTTCCCACCAGCTATCGGGGGCTCGCGGAACTCGGCATCATCGCGGGCGTTGGCATGGGTATCGCCTTGATCGCCAATTTGACCTTGCTGCCGGCCTTGCTCACGCTGATTCCCCGGTTTCTCGACTGGCAGTCGCCGCCGTCAGCCCGGACTCCCGGAGTTCTGAACACCGTATTGACCCGGTATCGGCGAATGGTTCTGTGGACAGGCATTCTGGCCATGATCGGTTCGGCGGCTCTGCTGCCTTGGGTCCGGTTCGACTTTAACCCGCTCAACATGAAGGACCCAACGGCCGAATCGGTGGCCACCTTCCAAGACCTGCTCGCCGATCCGAACACCACGCCTTACACCATTTCCGTGATCGCGCCCGACCTCTCGAGCGCCGCCGCGCTTGCCGAGAAAGTCGCGCAGCTTAAATCGGTTGACAAGGCCATCACGCTGCAAAGCTTCGTGCCGGAGGACCAGGAGGAGAAGCTGGCAATCATCGACGGCATCAATCTGTCGCTGGGGCCGGCGCTCGAGGCCGGCCCGGCCGGGCAGCCCGCCGGCCTGAAAGACGAGATGGCCGCCGTTGCGGAATTCAAGCGGGCCCTCCAAAGCGCGGACAGAACCGCCCTTTCGCCCGCCGCGGTGGCTAGTGTCGAGCGGCTGACCGCCGCCCTGGACCGACTGCAGAGCGCGCCGGACTGGCCGGAACCCGCCTTGAAAACGCTCAGGCAGAGCATTATCTCGGACTTGCCGGAAAGCTTGGATCAGCTGCGCCAGTTGTTAAATCCTAGCCGGATCACGCTGGAGAAGCTTCCCCAGGAGCTCAAGGAACGTTATGTCAGCGCCGACGGGCGGGCCCGGGCCGAGATTTTCCCGAGGGAGGACGTCCGGGACAACGAGGCTCTGCGGCGCTTTGTGCGAGAGGTTCAGGGGCTGGCGCCGAACGCCACGGACTCGGCCGTGGAACTGGTGGAAGGCGGGGATGCCGTCATCGAAGCCTCCCTACACGCCATGGGATTGGCCTTATTGACCACTGCCGTGCTGTTCCTGGCGGTGCTGCGCCGCCTGATCGACACCGGACTGATTTTGATTCCCTTGGTGTTTTCGCTGCTCTTGACCGCCGCAAGCTCGGTGGTGTTCGGGATTCCCTTCGACCTCGCCAACATCATCGCCCTGCCTTTGCTTCTCGGCTTGAGCAATGCCTATGGAATTTATCTCATCCTCCGCCTTCGCGCCGAGGGCACCCTGGACAAGCTGCTTCGCACGAATACGCCACGCGCCATTTTCTTCAGCGCGCTCACGGAAATCATTTCGTTCGGAACCCTGGCCGTCTCGCCCCATCGCGGCATGTCCGGGATGGGTATCTTGGTCACCGTATCCCTATCCTTCGCCGTGTTGTCGACCTTATTTCTGCTTCCAGCCATCCTCATTTACTCTGAGGGCCGGAATTCATCCCCTGACGCCCACGATCTGGTTGAGGACCTCTTGGGTAAGCGAGACTAGAACGCTAATCCCTGTTGACGTCTTTCACCGAATGCCGGGGCCGAACACTAGACTGGCGTCGGTGTCATTCGGCCGGCCAGGCTCCGCTGAGCAGCCAATACACCGATCCGCCAAGGACCGCGGGCATGGGAGCGTTAGCCGCGAGGACAGGAGAATGCCCGAGATGACGCGGTAATCCGCCCGCCGCGTCGTCACGCCGATCCCGAAGAGCGCGCCGACGGAAACATGGGGTGGTTGAAACCGGCAAACCCAGGGTGCTCGCCAGAATCACCAGGATGCCGGTAGCCAGATTGGCGGAGAAACCCTGGCCATGGCTCATGGCGGTAATCTTGTGGTTCATCGTCTCCGCGACCAGGTTTATCACGCTGCTACAACCGATTTTCCAACACCAAGAACCAGGGCCGCCTCGGGGTTGGCTGAATAAAGCCGTCCTTATCCAGTCTCAGGATGGTCTTCGAGACCGAATTCCGGACGTTCCCGCCGATGGCGGCCACGGTATCGCCGCGACGTTCCACGACGATGTCGCAATGCAGCTTGGTATGGTTCAGCAGTGTCGAGTATGGGTCCTGGCCGGCCAGGATCGTGTGATTGTTGCCGCGGGTGGCGCAGATGAGATCGCCGGGCTGCGGGCGGTACTCGCGGATGGCTCTGGGCGCGAAAGCGGCGGCAGGATCGCCGGCCTGGCCCATGATCTGGGTCAGATACATCCAATGGGCCTCGGCAGGCGGAAATTGATAGTCGGGAAGCCCCGCTTCTTTCATGATCCAGCTGATGAAGGCGGCGGACCAGGGTTCGTCACAATGATTCCCGGTCAGCTCGGGCTTGCCCACCGCTCGCCAATACCAGTTGACCCGCACCACGTAGGTTTCTTCGTCGTCCTCCCATTTGCCGACGTGGGGAATGCTTTCTTCCTCGCCGTCCAGCACCACGATTTGCCGGCCGAAGTAGTCCCACTCGCGTTGAGCGAGGGACAGGATGGCTTGCCGTAGCGGGGATATTCCGGCGGGCCCTCCTCTTTTGCCGATGGCGGCCGATTTGGCGGACTGGCTGGGCGGAGTCTTTTTATGGCCCGCGCAGGCGAAAAGCGCGAGACAAATCGAGAGCAGCACGATCTTGCGGCCGAGCATGGTAAGCCTTTGGGTGAGGGTTGAGCAGTTTGCGAAGCGTTCGTCTATCCTGGCCGGTATCCCTGATTGGCCGACGCGCTAGCGGGCCGGTCGCCTGGTTTCGTGAAACCAGGCCCGGTATTGCTCCATCCGCGCCTTTTGCTCGGCGGGAGCGCGCCGGCCACAGGTGGCGTATTCCTCGGTGCCGGGCCGGGCGCCCCAACGGATTTCGGCGCAGTCGTTGGGGTTGTAGCCCACTTCGAAGGCCGCCCGCCGGGCGAAGACTTCGGCGACCGACAATTCCCAGGGACTGCCGTCGCTGCGCTTGTAATGGATACGCCGTTCCTCCACGCGCCGCGCGTGCAGGCGCTCGATCGCCGTCCTCGCCTGTTCCGGGGTTCGTCCGGCCAGGGCGAACAGTTCCGGGTGCCGGACGATTTGCTCTGGCAGCCGTTCCAGGACCTTCATGGCGATCAGGAGCCGCAGGTCGCGGGACGGCGTCGAATAGTCCTCCCAGGCGCCCTGGGTCTCGAAGACGGCCGCGCCCGACGGCATGGGAATGATGGCGCCGCGATGTCGGCGCAGATAATTCTCGCCGTTTTCCACCGACTCCACGCGGGTTTCCAGTTGCTCCACCAGGGCGTCCAGCTTGGCCTCGTAAGCCGTTTCCGGCGCCAGGCCCTCCGGATTGATGAGTTTTTCCACCCGCGCATAAAAGTCCTCCGGGGCGAGCCCCGCCTGGTCCTCGGAATAAGGCGCCACTGGGGCGTCGTTCTCCAGCGCCGCATTGGACGGCACGCTGAGCCGCCCGACCGCGTCGTGTCGGAGCGGCCGGAATGCCTTGAAGCCCGGTCCCGCGCTGTCGACATTGGCGAAGAGGAACGTGCCTTCCCAGAAGCGCTTGCGGCTTACCGAATTGTCGGGTTGGGCGTCCACCGCCAGGAGCAGGCCGCCGCGTCCCTCCGCCGCCGGAACCCACTTCACGAGAACCAGGGTATGACCGTAAGGGTCGGCGTAGACGGTGCCGGGCCAGAGCGCTCTTCGGTCCAGCGGAATGGGATAGAAATCCGTGGCATCGGAGGCCAGGGCCGTCCGGGCGCTGCCCGAGTGTACGGTATCGGCGATTTTCCGCATCAGGGCGTTGAACGAGGCCGCCGGCAGCAGCGCCCGACCGAACCGCTCGTCCACGATTGGCGCGCCGCAGCGGGGAGGGCGCGCGCCGCCGCCCCGGTCGCAGGCGCGGAACGCCACCGGCAGGCCAATCTTCCAGGCGAAATAGGCGCGGAGGAAAGAGGGAAGGTCGGCGCAGTCCG
>CADDYU010000102.1 GCA_902810705.1 Methylococcaceae bacterium | reverse complement strand
TTCAAGCGATCAAGGACTGGCACTATTGGCTCCAGCAAGGCTATCAATTCTGAGGCCGTAATTGTGGGCTTAATTCGACACCGCGATAAGTTTTCGCAGCGCCCGGCATCACCAAAACTGCGCAAGATCCTCTATTTGGTGTCAAAGATGCATTTTCACCCCAGCCCGCGTCTTTTCTGTGGCTGCTGGACAAAATAAGCAGCCTAGAGGCTGCTTAGTGGCTTGCAGGTGCTAATCTACGCTTGTCAGGGGGACGGTCGGCATGACCAGACATAGCGGTCCGCCGCGCTAGGGCTTGCGGGCGAGAGCTTGCAAGTGAAAAAGCGGTTTGAAAAACTACCATGTCCTTAACGGCTAATTAACCGTTCCATGATCTCTGTTAAACGTTTTACCACAGAAGACTTGAATGGTGCCCCGGATACGATTCGAACGTACGACCTTCCCCTTAGGAGGGGGACGCTCTATCCTACTGAGCTACCGGGGCGGTGGGATGGGAGTTGCGAGCTTGCTTTTTGCTCAAGCACTGGCTGAAAGCTCAAGTGGTATTTTACTTCTAAGAGCGCTCTAGGTGCTAGACCGGCCATTCGCCTTATCATCATGAGCGGTTCCTCCGCGGGTCGAGCATGAAAGCCGGTATAAAAATCCGCCCATCTTGTTGGATAGGAAGTCTGTGACGAAAAGGTCGTTTCACCTCTGAAGTATGACCTCAACGCCTCACTTGATCCGGCTCGGCGTGTCCGGGTCCTCGAGACGTCTTTGCGGATGCAAAGTCAACTGATCTGCGCCCGTTTCGCGCGAGGATCTGGACTTTGCTCGGCCCCGCCTAAGGTATCCCGAGACCGCACGGACAAGCTTGTGGGGATAGGCCCGACCCTTCTTAAATCGCCGTCTGACCAAGAATTGGAAAGACTTTGATCACTTTGTTGAGCAGGTAATCGCCATAAGTGCCGGAAAAGGCGTGAACGCTCGCCCGATCCCAGCGCTCGTCCTGGTCGTCCGCGATGCTCTCCAATCCAGGAATTTCGAGGCGGTTTATCTCCACCTCGAAGTTCGGGTCGAAGAAGAAGGGAAAGGACAAACGCGGTCGCACGGCGGTGTTCCGGACGCGGTGCGGCGTGGACCGGTAAAGGCCGCCGCTCATGCGGTCCAACATGTCGCCGATGTTGCATACGAAGCTGCCGGGGACAGGCGGGGCCGCGATCCAGCCAGACTTCGACTTGACCTCCAAGCCTCCAACCTCGTCCTGCTTGAGAATCGTCAGAAGACCGTAATCGGTATGCTCTCCGACTCCCCAGCGGGGTGGAGCCTTTTCGTTCGGCGGCTGAGGCGGATAGTTGAATATCCGGAACAGGATCAGCGGATCGGCGGTGTAGCGATCGGCGAAATAGGACGGCGCCAATCCCAAGCTGAGCGCGATGCCCTCCATGAGCGCATGGCCGAGCCTCGTCATCGCTTCCAGGTAAGCGAGCACCGTGTCGCGGAATCCGGGGATATTGGCGGGGAACAGGTTGGCGCCGTGCAGCGGAAGGCCGGCCCGCACCCTAGGATCGTCTTCTCCGAGCTCGGCTCCGAAATAGAGCCCTTCCTTGAGGTCGGGCCGACCGGAGGTGAGTTCGCCCCCCACCGGAAAATAGCCCCGCCAGGCCCGGCCTCCCCGCGACATGCGGAGCTCCAGCTTGGTCTCGAGGTCCTGAGCGAAGAATTGCCGGCTGAGGTCCTCCAGCCGCGCCTGAAGCGCCTCATCGATCCCATGACCGACGATGTAGAAAAAGCCTGAATCGAGGCAGGCCTCTCTGATCCGTGCCGCCACCGCCGAGCGATCGCCGGGATTGGCGATCAAGGACTCGATGTCGATGAGCGGAAGGCCCGGAACTCGCTCGGAGCCGGTAACGGGGTTGGCCATGGTGATTCCTCGCGCTTGTCTCAGCTTGTCATAGCGTTTCGGAATCCCGAAAAGGCGCTTCCTTGGGCTGCCGCCCCCGGTTCGAGCGCGTGGCGGGATCGATCCACTCGCGACCAGCACCTTCGGGTGGCTCTGAGGCAAAGTCGTTCCGGCGGCGTACTTGCGGGAGACGCGGATATCCTGTCGGGCGCGCATCACATAGCCGCCCAAGGCGCCGCCGGCCGTAGCCAGGATCAAGAGGCCGACGGTCATGAATTCAATGGCCAGCATCAGCGCGCCGAGACTCAGAAGCCCTAGCAAACCCAGGCCGAGCTTGAGATTGGCTCGGGACTGAACGCGCCGGGTCTCTCGAAGGATGCGCTGATGGCTCTGCTCGAGCGCGGCCCGCTTGTCGACCTCCGCCGCGACGAGCAGGTTTTCGCGTTCCCGCGCAAACCCGGTGGCCGCGCTCGCCAAGCCGTCCTTTTTAACATGGTCCGCGATCGAGCCGAACCACAGGGCGGCAAGCACGGTGACGATGAGGGCGAGCGCGGCCAAGGGAATCCAGCTCGCCTCAAGGGAAGAACCCCGAGCAGCCAGGATCAAGGCAGCGGTGGCGGTCTGCACCATCAGAATTCCGGGCAAAAACCTGAGCATGGACATCGCGTTCACTCCTCCCGAAGCCAGAGGCGGGAGTTCAATATTGGAGCGCCGGCGGATTGAACCGTTTTCGCTCGATCAATGGCGTGTCTGAACCTTGAGTTCAGCCCTCCTCCATCAACCCGATTATCCTCCGCCTCCACCATAAAGCCAAACGTGCCGAGAAGCCGGCTAACCCAGACACCGCGGGACTGGACCGCTAGGCCGGGCTCGCTCGCTGGTAGTGGCTGAGCGCCTTCTCGGCACGGATGCGCCGGCGAGCGATACTTGGCCGACAAGCCGAAGGGCACGGCGATAAGTCTCAGCGTGAGCTACTCTTGAGAGTCTTGAAAGCGAGCCTTCGTCATAAGAAATCCAAACGATGGCTGCTAAACTGACACCCCAAGTAGGGGATACGAAGTGCGCAGGAGCAACCGGCCATGCCCCATCACTTTCTCGAATCTCTCTTCACCCCCGCCTCTATCGCCGTTTTCGGCGCTTCCGAGCAATCCGATGCCGTGGGCGGCCGGGTTTACCGGAACCTTCTGGAGGGCGGATTCCAAGGGCCGATCCACGCGATCAACCCCAAGTACTCGAGGCTCGGCGATCGGCCCTGCTATCCCTCTATCGAGGCCGTGAAGGAACGGGTCGACCTGGCGGTCATCGCCACGCCCGCCAGGACGGTGCCGGACATCGTCCGGGCCTCCGGCCTTCACGGGGTCAAGGCCGCGATAGTGCTATCGGCCGGATTCGGCGAGCGGGGAGAGGCGGGAAGGGCGCTGGAGCGCAGTCTCGTCGACGAGGCGCAACGCTCCGGGCTCCTGATGCTTGGTCCCAACTGCCTTGGCTTCATGCGGCCCTCGGCGAACCTCAACGCCACTTTCAGCAACAATGTGGCGCAGCCGGGATCTTTGGCCCTGGTGTCCCAGTCGGGCGCCCTATGCACGGCGATTCTCGATTGGGCCCACGCCCGCCATATCGGCTTCTCCGCCCTGGTGTCCATCGGCGCGGCCGCCAGCGTGGGCTTCGGCGACATCCTGGACTACCTCGCGGTGGACCCGGAAACCCGCAGCATCCTCCTGTACGTGGAGGGCCTCCGGGACGCGCGGCGGTTCATGAGCGGATTGCGCGCCGCGGCCCGCGTCAAGCCGGTGGTGGTCATCAAGGCCGGCCGGCACGCCGAAGGCTCCCGCGCCGCCTTGTCCCATACCGGCGCGCTGGTGGGCGCGGATGACGTGTTCGACGCGGCTTTACGGCGGGCCGGCGTGGTGCGGGCGCGGAGCATCGAGCAATTGTTCGCCGCCGCCCAGCTACTCGCCACTCCTCAGCGGGCGCGGGGCGATCGACTCGCCATCGTCACCAATGCCGGCGGTCCCGGCGTGATGACGACTGACTGCGCGATAGATCGAGGCCTCCGCCTGGCTGAATTGAGTGAATCCACGTTGCGAAAGCTGAACGGCGTCCTTCCGGAATACTGGCCGCGTCAGAATCCCGTGGACATCCTCGGCGACGCGACGCCGGACCGCTACGGCGCGGCCGTGGAGGCGTGCCTCAAGGACGAGAGAGTGGATGGCGTCTTGGCGCTGCTGACGCCCCAAGCCATGACCCGCCCGACGGAAGCGGCCGAGGCCGTGATTCGGGCGGCGGACGCCGTTTCCAAGCCGGTTCTGGCCTGCTGGCTGGGCAAGACTCAGGTGGAGAAGGGACGGGAGCTGTTCGTCAGCCACCAGGTGCCCAGCTTCACCAATCCGGAAAGCGCCGTGGAAGCCTTTGCGTTTCTCGCCGAGTACCAGAAGAATCAGAAGTTGCTGATGCAGGTGCCGGAGCCCCTAAGCGCTCAGGCGCCGCCCGATGTCGTCGGCGCCCGGCTAATCATCGAAGGCGCGTTGGCGGAACGCCGGCAGGTGCTGTCCACCCTGGAAACCCGCGCCGTGCTGCGCGCCTTCTATATTCCCATAGTGCCGGCACACACCGCCCGTTCTCCGAGCGAAGCCTTGGCGGCGGCGGAGTACCTGGGTTTTCCAGTGGCGCTCAAAGTCCTCTCGCCGGACATCACCCACAAGTCCGACGTGGACGGGGTGCGGCTCAATATCAAAAGCGCCGAGCACGTGCGGCACGCCTACAACGAATTGCTGGCCGGCGTGCGAGCCCGGAAGCCCGAGGCGAGCCTCGAGGGCGCAATGGTGGAAAAGATGTATTGCAGCCGCCATGGGCGGGAACTCCTGGCGGGCATCATCGATGATCCGGTGTTCGGGCCCGTCATTACCTTCGGCGCCGGGGGCACGGCGGTGGAGGTGCTGCGCGATCGCGCCGTCGCCCTGCCACCCCTCAACGAGCACATCGCCGACGCCCTGATTGGCCGAACTCGCATCGCGAAGCTGCTGAGAGCGTTCCGCAACCTCCCGCCGGCCAATCTCAACGCCATCGTTAGAGTGCTGCTGCGCCTCTCCGAGATGGCTTGCGAGCTTCCGGAGATCAAGGAATTGGACATCAATCCCTTGATGGCCGACGACCGCGGGGTCTGCGTGCTGGACGCCCGGATCGTGGTGCACGAACATTCGCTGGGCGGCCGCCGTTACGGCCACATGGCGATCCATCCGTATCCGAGTCACCTCGTGAAGGGCTTTCAACTCAGCGACGGCACCGATGTCATCATCCGTCCGATCCGCCCGGAGGACGCGGAGCTGGCGCAGGAATTCGTCCGCAGGCTGTCCCCGGAATCCAAGTTCTTCCGCTTCATGAATTCGCTCCAGGAAATGAGCCAGGACCTTTTGGTCCGCTTGACCCAGCTGGACTACGACCGGGAGCTGGCCTTGATCGCCACCCTGGAACGGGAGGGCCAGGAAATCGAGCTCGGCGTGGCCCGCTATTTCACCAATCCGGATGGCCGGACCGCCGAATTCGCCCTGGTGGTCGCCGACGAGTGGCAACGCCGGGGTCTCGGCTCCCGGCTCATGATTTCCCTCATCGACGCCGCTCGGGAAAAAGGCTTTCGTGCCTTGCAAGGTGAGGTGCTGGCCAGTAACGCGAAGATGCTCGCCCTTATGAAACGGCTTCAATTCGCAAGCCGGATCAATGCGGATGATCCGACGCGAGTGACCGTGGTAAAGGAATTGTAGGGAGCGCGGCCCGTTAGCCTGGCTTTCTCGGCAACCGCAATCCGCTGTACGTCGATAGCTTGGGCAAACAGATCAGGCCGCTTTTAACGCATGCCGTTTGAGCGGGTCCTTTTAGCGGTTTTGGCGACCGGAAACAGGTGCCAAGCGGTATCCGGCGGGCGCGGGAGATACTCCCGGGCGGGAGCCGAATCGATAGCCGCCGAGGCGGGCGGGCTCTGGCGCGCTAGTAAGCCTTGGTGCCGCTCGTCCGGGCGATACGCAAGGAGGCGGAACCTCGCGTGGACATCAGAAGCTGTACGAAAGGCGGCTCATCGGTTCGGGCTTGGAGCGGGCTAATTAGCCTGCTGTGCTGTCTCGGTGAGCCGGTATTCGGAGCCGGTATCACGAGCATGGAGCAGAGCGCCAAGGAACTGGGCCAAGCGTTTTCCGGGGCGAGCACCACTATTGACGACGCGAGCGCGGTTTTTTTCAATCCCGGCGCGATGGGCCGCCTGCGCGGGAGCCTGATTTCCTTCGCGGGATACGCAGTCATTCCTTCCAGCGAATTTCAGAACGGCGGCTCCCGGCTGGCTCCGCCGCTGGGAGGCGCTCCCCTGCGCGGGGGCCAGGGCGGCGATGCCGGGGTGACGACGCTCATCCCGAACTTTTACGCCGTCCACGAACTGACGGAGCGGCTCGTGCTGGGTTTGGGGCTCAATGCGCCGTTCGGCGTGCACAGCCGCTACGCTGCCGGATGGCAAGGCCGGTATCAGGCGCTCGATTCGGAAATCCGCACGGTCAATATCAATCCTTCGCTCGCGGTCAGGCTCACCGACGAACTCAGTTTCGGGGTCGGCCTCGACGTGCAGTATCTCGACGCGAAGCTCACCAATGCCATCGACTTCGGCAGCCTCTGCCTGGGCTCGTTGGGGCCGTCGGCTTGCGCGCCGCGCGGATTGTTGCCGCAACGGGCGGACGGCCACCTCAGGTTGAAGGGTGACAGCGTCGACGTGGGCTATAACGTCGGAGTTTTGTATGCGCCGGGTCCGAATACCCGCCTGGGCGCCAGCTACAGGTCCAGGATTCATCATGACATCGCGGGCGACGCCGACTTCACGGTTCCCTCCGCGGCCCTGCCCCTGACGCAGGAGGGCCGGTTTGTGAATACCCGGATGCACGCCCCGCTCAGCTTGCCGGATATGGTGTCCTTCGGACTCTACCGTCGCTTCGCTCCCCGCTGGGCGGTGGCGGCGGAGGCCCTATGGACCCACTGGAGCCTTGTCAAGTCGCTGGACGTGAGGTTTTCGTCGGCACAGCCGAACTCCACACAGCCGCTAGCCTGGGAAGATACTTGGCGGATCGCGGTCGGCGTGAATTACGACTTCGCGCCGGGGACGACTTTCCGGCTGGGCGTGGCCTACGATCAGTCGCCCATACCCGGCGCCCGACGGCGAATCCCCAGAATTCCCGACAGCGACCGCGTCTGGCTGGCCGCCGGCCTGAGTTTCAGGCCCTCCGCAAACGTCACCCTACACGGTGGTTACGCCCACCTGTTCTTCCAGGACGCGCCGATCGATACCGTCGGCCTCGCGGGCGACCTCCTCGCCGGCCAGTCCTCCAACCAGATCGATATCGTGGGCCTTCAGCTCGACTGGCGTTTCTGACTGAGAGGACGGTTCCATCGGAGTAGAACCGCTTCTCGGCACGCCCGATTGCAGTGGACTCACCCTAAAAATTAATGTAGAAGAAACCAAGGGAGCGAAGCCGATTCTATCCTCACGACCATGTCCAGCGCTAACCGATGCATGGAGGGAACCAATCAAGCCCAGGAGGTGCGCGCCGCTCAGATTAGATTGTTGTATGAGCAAGCTCCACCGGCCCTGATCGCCACGACCATCAATGCTGCCATTGTGGTCCTGGTATTTTGGAGGCTGATTCCTAAATCCCTTCTTATCGGCTGGTTTCTGGTTTCGTTGCTGGTCGTGCTCGCTCGTTTCGCGCTGCGCCGATGCTACCTGCTGAACAATCCGACCGCGGCCGAATCCCCGCGTTGGGGACGCTACTTTATCGCCGGGGTCGCTATCAACGGCGTACTCTGGGGTTTCGCGGGATTCTTTTTTTTTCTTGAAAACCATTACGTCCATCAGCTCTTTTTAGCGTTCGTGCTTGCCGGAATGGCATCGGGGTCCATCGCCACCCTGTCGCCGGTGAGCAATGCCTATCTGATATTCCTGGTCCCCGCCCTGTTGCCTTATACGGCAAGATTGGTGAGCGTCGGCAGCGAGGTGCATCTGGCGATGGGCGGCATGCTGCTCCTTTACATCGTCATGATGACGATCATTTCCCGGCGGCAGCACGTGACGGTGGCCGAGTCCTTGCGGCTCCGCTTCGAGAATCTCGACTTGTTGGACGATCTCAAGCGGACCCAGGATCGGCAAGAGCGCGTGAATCAGGAATTGGCTGCCCAGGTCGCCGAGAAACGCCGCGCCCAGGACTTGCTGCAGAAGGCCTACGCGGAATTGGAGCAGCGAGTGCGGGAACGGACCGAGATGCTGGCGCGATCGGAGGAGGCCCTGCGGAATGCCAGCCGGCGCAAGGATGAATTTCTCGCCATGCTGGGCCATGAGCTCCGGAACCCGTTGGCGCCGATCCGCAACGCCGTGCAAATCATGCGTCGACCCGAGCTGTCGGAGTCTCTCTTGACGTGGGCCCGCGACATCATCGATCGGCAGGTCGATCATCTGGCGCGGTTGGTGGACGATCTGCTGGACGTGTCGCGCATCGTCCAGGGCAAGATCAGCCTGCATACCATCCCCCTGGATCTCGCGACCGTCGTGGAACACGCTTTGGAAGCCAGCGGCCCGCTCATCGCGGCGCGGCATCACAAGCTGTCGGTCTCGCTCCCCGAGCAACCTCTGCAAGTCACGGGCGATCTGGTACGGCTGGCCCAGGTAATCTCCAATCTGCTCAACAATGCCGCCAAGTACACCGATGCCGGCGGGCGCATCCAGCTGGAGACCCAGGCGTGCGATCATTGGGTAAGTATCCGCGTACGGGATAACGGCATGGGCATATCGGCGGTGCTGCTTCCCCATGTCTTCGATCTCTTCACCCAGGCCGACCAAAGTCTCGCGAGAACCCAGGGAGGCTTGGGCATCGGGCTCACCCTGGTCAAACGGCTGGTGGAGATGCACGGCGGACATGTCGAGGCGCATAGCCAGGGTCCCGGGCAGGGCTCCGAGTTCGTGGTGCGGTTGCCTCGCGAGGGGATTTCTCGGAACGGAACATCGGCGGGCTTCGATGACGGAATCCGGAGGGCCGAGTGCTAACCCGGCAATGGCGTCGGCCGCGCTCAAAACGGCTGAGATTCCTTACCGCTCAGAAAATCCGCCACCTCCCGTGAGTCGAACGGCCAGCCGAGTTCTTGATGAGAACGCGAGTCCCGGATCACCGGGATACGGGTCCCGTAACGATCGGTCAAGTCCGGGTCGGCGGCGATGTCGATCCACTCGACCTCGAAGAGAAGCGGATTGCTCCGCGCGACTTGGGCGAGGATCGCATGCGCCTGGTCGCAAAGCTGACAGCCGGATGTGCCATACAGGATCAGGCGGATCATAGATCGTTGCGGAGGGCCGGATTCGTTCAATCCGGCTCGTAGGCTAGGGTCGGCGCCAACCAGCGTTCCACCTCGCGAACTTCGAGGCCCTTCCGTCGCGCGTAGTCCTCCACCTGGTCGCGGCCGATCTTCCCGACATTGAAATATCTCGAAGCCGGGTGGGCGAAATACCAGCCGCTCACCGAAGAAGCGGGGTACATGGCGTAGGATTCGGTGAGGCGGATGCCGGCGTTGGCCTCGGCGTCCAGCAGCCGGAACAGGGCGGCTTTCTCGGTGTGATCGGGGCAGGCCGGGTAACCGGGGGCCGGGCGGATGCCCCGGTATTCCTCTTCGATGAGCTGTTCGTTGCTGAAGTGCTCGTCCGGCGCATAGCCCCAGAACTCCCGCCGCACTCGTTGGTGCATCCTCTCGGCCAAGGCTTCCGCCAGCCGGTCGGCCAGAGCCTTGAGCAGGATGCTGCCGTAATCGTCGTGCTGGGCGGCGAAGGCGTCGAGGCGCCGTTCGATGTCGAGACCGGCGGTGACGGCGAAGGCGCCGACATAATCGGCCACGCCGCTTTCCGCCGAAGCGACGAAATCGGCCAGGCAGTAGTTAGGCTGGCCCGGCGGCTTCACCGCCTGCTGGCGGAGGTGATGCAGCACGGCCAGGGTTTCGGTCCGGCGCTCGTCGGCATAGAGGACGATATCGTCGCCCGAGCGGTGAGCCGGGAAAAAGCCGATCACGGCCCGCGCCCTGAGCCAGTTTTCCTCCACCAAGGTGTTCAGCATGGCCTTCGCGTCCTCGAACAAAGTCCTCGCCTGCTCGCCGACCACGGCGTCGTCCAGAATCTTCGGGTAGCTCCCGGCCAGTTCCCAGGTTTGGAAGAAGGGCGACCAGTCGATGTAATCCACCAGCTCCCGCAGGGGATAGCCTTCGAACACCCGAAGCCCGAGGAAGGTCGGTTTGGGCGGGGCGTAATGGGTCCAGTCGCCGTGGAAGGCATTGGCCCGCGCCGCCGCAAGATCGAGCATGGGCGCCTGGGCTTTCCGCCCGCCGTGGCGCTGGCGCACCTCCTGGTATTCGCGGCGGGTTTTGGCGATGAAATCATCCCGAAGATCCTCGCTCAGAAGGCTCCCGGCCACTCCGACGGCGCGCGAGGCATCGGCCACGTAGACGGTCGGGGCCGCCAGGTAGTTGGGCTCGATCTTCACCGCCGTGTGGGCGCGCGAGGTGGTGGCGCCGCCGATCATCAGGGGAATGGTGAAACCCGTCCGCTCCATTTCCTTGGCCACATGGACCATTTCGTCCAGGGACGGGGTGATGAGGCCGGAGAGGCCGATGATGTCGACGCCATGCGCGCGGGCGGTTTCGAGAATCTTCTCGCAGGGCACCATGACGCCGAGGTCCACCACGTCGAAGCCGTTGCATTGCAGCACCACGCCGACGATGTTCTTGCCGATGTCGTGCACGTCGCCCTTGACGGTGGCCATGAGGATCTTGCCGTTGGACTTGGGCGAGGGATTCAGGGCCTTTTCCGCCTCCATGTAGGGCATGAGATAGGCCACGGCTTTTTTCATGACGCGGGCCGATTTCACCACCTGGGGCAGGAACATCTTGCCGGCGCCGAAGAGGTCGCCCACCACGTTCATCCCGTCCATGAGCGGCCCTTCGATCACGTGCAGGGGGCGCTCGAACTGCTGGCGGGCTTCCTCGGTGTCGGCCTCGACGAATTCGTCGATCCCCTTCACCAGGGCGTGTTCCAGCCGCTTCGCCACGGGCCAGGAGCGCCAGGCCTGGTCCTCCTTCTTTTCCACGGCGCCCCCCTCGTCCCGGTACTTCTCGGCCAGGCCTAAGAGGCGCTCGGTGGCTTCGGGAGAGCGGGCCAGGATCACGTCCTCGATGGCGTCGCGGAGTTCCGTCGGGATCTCCTCGTAAATGGCGAGCTGGCCGGCGTTGACGATGCCCATATCCATGCCGTTCCGGATGGCGTGGTACAGGAACACCGCGTGGATGGCCTCCCGCACCGGGTTGTTGCCGCGGAAGGAGAAGGACACGTTGGAGACGCCGCCGGAGATCAAGGCGTAGGGCAGGCTGTCCTTGATGATCTTGACGGCCTCGATGAAGTCGAGGCCGTAGCGGTTGTGCTCCTCGATGCCGGTGGCGACGGCGAAGATGTTGGGATCGAAGATGATGTCCTCGGGCGGGAAATCCAGCCTTTCGGTGAGGAGCTTATAGGCGCGGGTGCAGATTTCGACCTTGCGCGCCACGGTGTCGGCCTGACCCTGTTCGTCGAAGGCCATGACGATGACCGCCGCCCCGTAGCGCCGGACCAGCCGGGCATGGTGCAGGAAAGCGTCTTCGCCCTCCTTCATGGAGATGGAATTGACGATCCCTTTGCCCTGCAGGCACTTGAGGCCGGCTTCGAGAATCTCCCACTTGGAGGAATCCACCATCACCGGCACCCGGGCGATGTCGGGTTCCGAGGCGATGAGATTGAGGAACCGGACCATCGCGCCTTTCGAATCCAGCATGCCCTCGTCCATGTTCACGTCGATGATCTGGGCGCCGTTCTCCACCTGTGACCGCGCCACGTCGAGAGCTTCCTCGTACTTTTCCTCGCGGATCAGCCGGCGGAAGACGGCGGAGCCGGTCACGTTGGTGCGCTCGCCGACGTTCACGAACAGGGACTCGGGGCCGATGTTGAGGGGCTCCAGCCCGGCCAGTCGGCACTTGGGTTCGATGACGGGGATGCGCCGCGGCGGGAAATGCTCCACCGCGTCGTGGATGGCCTTGATGTGCGGCGGACGGGTGCCGCAGCAGCCGCCGATGATGTTGAGAAAGCCCTGTTCCGCCCACTCGGCGATTTCCTTCGCCATGGCTTCCGGCGATTCGTCGTACTCGCCGAATTCGTTGGGGAGCCCCGCGTTGGGATGGGCCGAGACGTGGGTGTCGGCGATGGCCGAAAGCTCCTCGATGTGCTGCCGAAGCTGCTTGGCGCCCAAGGCGCAGTTGAAGCCGAAGGAAATCGGCTGGGCGTGCTTCAGGGAATTCCAGAAGGCTTCCACCGTCTGGCCCGACAAGGTGCGGCCGGAGGCGTCGGTGATGGTGCCGGAGATCATGACCGGCAGCCGGATTCCCTTGCTCTCGCAGAACTTCTCCACCGCGAACACGGCGGCCTTGGCGTTCAGGGTGTCGAAAATGGTCTCGATCAGGATGAGGTCGGCGCCACCCTCCGCCAGGCCCCGGAGGGCTTCGGTGTAGCCTTCGACCAGTTCGTCGAAATGCACGTTGCGAAAGCCGGGGTCGTTCACGTCCGGCGAGATCGAGCAGGTGCGGCTGGTGGGCCCCAGCACCCCGGCGACGAAGCGCGGGCGGTCCGGGGTTCTCGTGGCCATGGCGTCGCAGGCTTCGCGGGCGAGGCGCGCGCCGGCGACATTAAGCTCGTAGACCAGTTCCTCCATCCCGTAATCGGCCATCGAGACGCGGGTGGAATTGAAGGTGTTGGTTTCGAGGATATCCGCCCCGGCCTCGAGGTAAGCGTCGTGGATGGCCCGGATGATCTCCGGCTGGGTCAGGGACAGGAGATCGTTGTTGCCTTTGAGGTCCCGGGGCCAGTCGGCGAAACGCCGCCCGCGATAATCGCTCTCGGCGAGCTTGTAGGTCTGGATCATGGTGCCCATGGCTCCATCCAGGAACAGAATTCTCTCCGACAATAATTTCTTAAGCAGGGCGGTGCGGGCGGCGTAATCAATCATGATGAATGGCTGGAGAAGCAAAGAAATCTATTCTAGAGGCGGACCGCCGGGGGCGAAAGTATGCAAATAGACCATTGAAGCCGGTTAATCCCGAGGATGCCGACGTCTGATCCTCGCCGAGCGCCGGCGGAAAGACTGTTTGGCGCAGGCCAGGACGCGTGGTCGGGCGAGTTTTTGGAGCGCGAGCGGGGCCTCGGCCTGCGGTCGCCGTCAACGGTCGATCTCAAAATGGATAAGTTTATAACCCTAGGGTGCGGGCCTTAAGTTCTCAAGTTTCGAAAACGCTCATGTTGCGGGGCGTCGTTGAGGACGATGAGTTCTGACCGCTCGTTATATTTTACGGTTATAAAAAAATGTCCTTTTAATATTTTATGGAGAAGTGATAGCTATTAAACTGGATGGCCAAAAATAAGGCTCGAAGAAACCGCTTAGATAATTTCAGTTTCCGGCCCAGTTTCGTCTGCCCCAGGGATCGGTTTACAAAGACGTGTTTATCGCGCGCCCGGTCTTTACCGGTGAGCGGCGATCGACAAAAGGGTATGTCATGAAGACAACACAGGGCTCATTCGCCATCGATGCTCGGGAGCCTAAAACCTATGAAGTCCATGAGTTTATTCGGCTCAAGCCGAGCGGCGGTTTGATTCCGGTCGGTCATTACCGGACGGTCTACCATCGAGATGGGCGGATCAGCAAAGAGGCCTTATCGGTCCAATCGTTAGTGTCTAAGATGATTCGCGCTTTTCATGGCCGTCCCCAGGAATCGGAAGGAAAATTGATGGGATTCTTCGAGGATCCTCGGGATGCCCACGAATGCGCACAGGCCATCGCCGTTTACCAGGGTAAGGACGCGCAAGTGTCCGGCGCCCGAGTGACCGTGGCCATTTAAGCATTAAAATATCGGGCTTAGGCAATCTTTAACTTTGAGCAGAATTCATTTCTTTTCGACCTTTTCGTGACAACCTCTTTATTGAGCCAGCGGCAATCGGAAACTTTGGCCCGCTTGATCGAGGAGCTTTCTCCAGACCAGATCCTGTGGGTCAGCGGCTACTTGGCAGGACTGGCTGAAGCGCGCCGGAAATCCGTCGGCCCGCAACCGGCTCCGCAGGCTGCCGCGGAAACGGCGCCGGAGATCGCCGTGCTGTTCGGCTCGCAGACCGGCAACGCGGAGAAACTCGCGCGGCTCCTCCACGGCCGCTTGCTGGAGGAAGGGTTCGCGGCCCGCCTTGAGGGCATGGACAGCTACAAGCCGGCCCGGCTCAAGCGGGAAGCCTGCCTGATCGCCGTCGTCAGCACGCATGGCGAGGGCGATCCGCCGGACAACGCCCTCCAGTTCTACGAATTCCTGCACGGCCGGAAAGCTCCGAAGCTGGAGGGCTTGCGGTATTCCGTCCTGGCCCTGGGCGACACCAGCTACGAATTTTTCTGCAAGACCGGGCGCGACATCGACAGCCGTCTGGCAGAGTTGGGCGCGATCCGCCTCCATCCCCGCGTGGACTGCGATGTCGATTACGAGGAAGCCGCGGCGCGCTGGATGGAAGACATCATCTCGGCGCTTCGCCAAACCCGCGGCCCGCGGGCGGAGGCCGCCATCCCGCACTCGGCCGGACCGGAGCCGGTGACCGCCTATTCCAGGAAATATCCGTTTCCCGCGACCCTGCTGGAAAGCATCCCCCTGACGGGCCCCGGCTCCAGCAAGGACGTGCGGCACATCGAGCTTTCCATCGAAGATTCCGGGCTGACTTACGAACCGGGAGATGCTCTGGGCGTCGTTCCGAGCAACTGGCCGGAACGGGTGGCGGAACTCATCGATGCGCTGGGCCTGACGCCCGAGACGCCCGTCACCGAGCCCGACGGCGCCGAACTGAGCCTCGAAACCGCGCTGCTCCACCATTACGAGATCACGGCAATCACCCGCCCGTTCCTGGAACGGTACGCGGAGCTGGCGGAATCCCGCGAGCTGGCCGAGCTGTTGAAAAAGGAGAATCGGACGCAGCTTAGGGATTTCATCTACGGCCGGGAAATTCTCGACGTGGTGCAAGGCTATCCGGTCCCGGGCATCACGGCGCAGCGCTTCGTGGCCTTGTTGCGGAAACTTCCGGCCCGGCTCTATTCCATCGCCTCCAGTCTCAACGCCAACCCCGGGGAAGCGCATCTCACCGTGGCCGTGGTGCGTTATGAAAGCCACGGACACCAGCGCCAGGGCGTGGCATCCACCTTTCTCGCCGACCGGGTGAACGAAAGCGGCCAGGTCCCCGTGTATGTCAACAGCAATCCCAATTTCCGGCTGCCCAAGGACCCGGACACGCCGATCATCATGATCGGGCCAGGCACCGGCGTGGCCCCGTTCCGCGCCTTTCTGGCCGAGCGCGAGGCGACGGGCGCGAGTGGCCGGAACTGGCTTTTCTTCGGCGATCGGAACTTCTCGAGCGATTTCCTGTACCAGCGGGAATGGCTGGACCACCGCAAGAACGGCCTCCTGACCCGCATCGATGTGGCGTTCTCGCGGGACGACGCGGACAAAATCTACGTGCAGCACCGGATGCTCGAAAAAAGCCGCGAACTGTACGGCTGGCTGGAAGAGGGCGCCCACTTCTACGTGTGCGGCGATGCCGAGCGGATGGCGCCCGACGTCCATGAGACCTTGCTGTCCATCGTGGCGAAGGAGGGGGGCTTCAGCCGCGAGCGGGCCGAGGACTACGTGAAGGAATTGCAGTCCGCGAAGCGCTATCAACGGGACGTGTACTGAGACGTGTACTGAAAAGATTACGCCAATGCCCATCGACGCACGCCAACTCAGCGAAGAAGAGACGCTCAAGGAGCGCAGCCGCTATTTGCGCGGCACGATCGAGGAAAGCCTCCGGGATCCGGTGACCGGCGCGGTGACGCCGGACGACGCCAAGCTGCTCAAATTTCACGGCACCTATTTGCAGGACGACCGGGACCTCCGCAACGAACGCCAGCGCCGGAAGCTGGAGCCGGCCTATGGCTTCATGGTGCGGGTGCGGATGCCGGGCGGGGTCTGCTCGCCCCGGCAGTGGCTGCAATTGGACGAACTGGCCCGGAAGTACGGCCACGGCTCCTTGCGCATCACCACCCGCCAGACCTTTCAGTTCCATGGCGTGGCGAAGCGGCACCTGAAAGCCACCATCGCCGGCATTAACCAGGCACTCCTGGATACCATCGCCGCCTGCGGGGACGTCAACCGCAACGTGGTGTGCCACAACAATCCCTATCTCTCGCCGCTGCACGGCGAACTGTACGGGTGGAGCAAGCGCCTGAGCGAGCACCTGCTGCCCCGCGCGCGGGCCTACCATGAAATCTGGCTGAATGGGGAACGCGTCGGCGGCACCCCGGACGAGGAAGGGTCCTCTGGGCGCTCCCCGGAGGACCGTTTGCGATTGGAAGGGTCCTCTGGGCGCTCCCCGGAGGACCGTTTGC
>CADDYU010000101.1 GCA_902810705.1 Methylococcaceae bacterium | reverse complement strand
CTGCCGATCGCGGGCGCTCCCGTCACGCCGAGCATCGTGCGGCTGTCCCTTGCGGGCTACGTCAGCCTTCACGATCCGAATGGATTCATTTCCCTGATCCTGAAGGCCAACGCTCCGGCATCCTGGCCGGCGAATCTCGGCGTGTTCGCAAAGGCCAACGCGGCCCATCCCGGGAATGTGGATCTGACCGTGGTTTACAACCCGCCGGGAGGCCCAACCGGCGTCCCCGGCCCCGTCGCGGTCGAGAGTTTCCCGAACCTTTCCGTGAAGCCCGGCGACCCCACCTACGCGCCCAACCAGCTCAACGTGCTTTCCAGATTTATTCAGGTTCCCCCCGGCTACACTCCGCCCGCGACGCCCCCGACCAGCTTTCCGAGCGTCCCCACGATGCTCCCCAACACGGGAGCCGTCGATTTGAGAGACGGCGGAGGACACCCTTATCTCACGCTTCAGCCCACCAATCCGCTGGCATGGCCGTCTTCGATTGGCGTGCTCACCGAAGGACTGCTCGACGACCCATCCGTGTTCAACCTCCTGGTCGTCTATGCGCCTTCTTCGGGAGTGGGCGTTTCGGTTCCGGTTCTGCTCGAGCAATTCAACGGTGTTTCGCTCGATAACGTCAGCGCCTTGTTTACGTCGCCGGCCCAGCTCATCCGCGTCGAGACCTTCTCGGGCGAGCCGAATCCGAGCCTCTCGGCGTACGACCTGATCCACTACGACGCCAATCACGCTCTGCCCGCCATCACGCTCACCGGAACGCTCAACGGGATCTCGACCACCTGGACGCCCCAGCCGGACCTGCTGGCGAGTGCCGCCACCGATAAGAATTTCGTGGTCGAAGTCGAGTTCGACGGAAACGCGCACCTGCGCTTCGGAGATGGTGTGAACGGCTTCCGCCCCGTCTCCGGCACGACCTTTACCGCCGCCTACCGCATCGGCAACGGGACGGCGGGAAACGTCGGAGCCGAAAAGCTGGTCTTGTTTGCCGGCGACCCGCGGATCGAGTCCTGCATCAATCCTCTGCCCGCATCCGGCGGAGTCGACCCGGAAACCACCGACCAGATCCGCCGGCGCGCGCCGCAGGCCTTCATGACCCAGGAACGCGCCATCACCATGGCGGACTACGAACGAGTCACCGAGATGAACTCGCAGGTTGAAAATGCGGTCGCTACTCCGCGCTGGACCGGCAGTTGGTACACCGTATTTATCACGGCTGAGCCGTACGGGCGCGGGAGCATGACCCCGGCGCTCATCAAGGCTCTCCGAAGCAACATCAACCGTTTCCGGCTGGCGGGCCAGGATATCCAGCTCGAATCGCCCGAATACGTTCCTTTGGAAATCGTGCTCAGCGTCTGCGTCGATCCGGACTATTTCCAGAGCGACGTGGAAGAGGCACTGCTCGCGGTCTTGGGCAACAAGGTCCTGCCGAACGGCCAAAAGGGCCTGTTCTTCCCCGACAACTTCACCTTCGGACAGGCCGTCTATCTCAGCCCCGTGTACGCGGCGGCCCGCACGGTGGCGGGCGTCCAGGCTGTCGCCGCCACTCTATTCCAGCCGCAAGGCGCAAATACGAAGATCTATCTGGGCACCGGGAAAATCCCGCTGGGGCCGTTTCAGATCGCCCGGCTGGACAACGACCCGAGTTTCCCCAACCACGGCCAGCTCACGCTGGTGATGCAGGGGGGGAAGTGAGCGTGCCATGAGCTGCTGCACTGGAACTCCGAATTGCACCTGCGGCTGCTGTATGGGCACGAGCGTGATGACGCCCGCGGGCGAGAACAATCCGCCCGGCCTTTCCGCGATCGCCTACCGAACGGGGACCTGGGCCACTTTCAAGGAATCCATGCTCGCGCGCCTGTCGAGTTCCGATTATCCGGCGCTGGCGGGATTGAAGACACGCGAGGATAACGATTTCACCATCGCGCTGCTGGATGCCACGGCCCTGATGCTCGATATCCTGACTTTCTACCAAGAGCGCCTGGCCAACGAGAGCTATCTTCGCACGGCGGTGCGGTTGCGTTCGCTGGTCGAGTTGTCGCGGCTGATCGGATACCAGCCGTCTCCCGGCGTTTCCGCTTCCACTTACCTGGCATTCACGCTGAAAGGCGCAACGGGCCTGCCCGCGGATCCGACCACTCCTGCGATCATCATTCCCAAAGGCACGCAGGTGCAGAGCGTGCCTGCCCAGGGGCTGGCGCCGCAAACCTTCGAGACCTCTGCCGACATGCTGGCCAAGCCCGACTGGAGCGCTCTTGCGGTGCAAACGGGGGTGCCGTGGGCGCCGCAGATGGGCGACCTTAGCGTCTACCTGCAGGGCACCGCCACGCAGTTGCAGCCAGGTGATGCCATCCTCATCGTCGGGGACGAGCGCCTCACCCGGAACACCAGCGAGCATTGGGATGTCCGCATCCTGACCGCGGTGACGGTCGACTCCGCCAACAAGCGCACTCTGGTCACCTGGTCAGAGCCTTTGGGCGACAACGCTGCGGGTGTCGAACCGGCCCAGCAGAACCCGAAATTCTACGCGCTGCGCCAGCGCGCGGCCTTGTTCGGGTACAACGCCGTGAATCCGCTCATGCTCGACGGCGGCACCGTGGCGACACTGTTCGAAGACGGTTTCTTGAACCGGTATTCATGGAAGAGGAAAGCTGGTAGCGGAACCGTGGCGACACTGTTCGAAGACGGTTTCTTGAACCTGGCCCAGACCGAGTGGATCTTCGAGTGGATCTTCGGAGTGAATCCCGTCGACGGCAGCCTCCTCGCTTCGGACAGCCTGGTCGATCTCGACGCGGTCTACTCGAAGCTCTCGCCCGGCGGCTGGCTGGCCCTGATCAAACCTGATAAGGAGACCTCCCGCTCGCCTGCCGGCTTCGTCAGCCTGTATCGGATCGATTCGGTCACCACCATCGCGCGCTCCGACTACGGCATCAGCAGCAAGATCAGCCGTGTCGCCACCGATACGAACGCCGACCTCTCGACCTACTACGACGGGACGCGCTCCACGGTGGCCTTGACTCAAAGTGAAGCCCTACCTGCGGCCGAGCAGCCTCTCGATCATCCTCTCTACGGAGCCTTCATCGACCTCAAGGAGCTCCGGCCCGACCTCGTCAAACTCCAGGGCGTGGCGGTCACCGGCAAGGCCCAGAAACTGAGCGTAAATCCGAACCTCAGCCCCGCTCTCATCTTCATTCCGGACGACCCCACGGCTTCGCCGGTGACTCTCAACGCCGGTGACGTGCTTACAATCATCGACCCGGTCCCGCTGCCGAAGGATCCGAACGGCGACATTCCACCCTGGGCGAGTTCTACCAGTCAGGTTTCCATGCGCGTGGCCGATTCGAGCGGTCGGACCGGCTCGGTAAATGCCCAGGTCTCACAGTTCACCCTAGCGCCGTCCGCTGCCAGCGATCCCGTCGTCCAGGAGTATGCGCCGGTGTCATCCGTGCAAATCGCCACCGATCCCTTTGCGCGCACGCGAATCTGCCTGAAATCCAACCTTCAGAACTGTTACGATCGCTCGAGGACCACTGTGAATGTGAACGTCGGCCTCGCAACCGCCGGCAAGACGACCACCGAGATTCTCGGTAACGGATCGGCGGCCATGCGAAATCAGAGCTTCACGCTCAAGCAGACACCTTTGACCTTCGTCGGGGCGCCTACTCCCACCGGCCGCCAGAGCACCTTGCAGGTGAGCGCCAACGGCGTCGCCTGGACCGAAGTGCCCTCGCTCTACAACCAAGGTCCGACTCAACAGGTGTTCGCCACGCTGAACCAGCCGGGCGGAGTCGCCCAGGTTTTGTTCGGCGATGGCGTCGAGGGCTCGCCGCTGCCCACGGGCCAAAACAACGTACAGGCCACGTACCGGGTCGGATTGGGAGCAGCCGGCAATGTGGCGGCGGGCTCGATCACGACGCTGGTCGACCGGCCGCTCGGCGTCAGCGGTGTCAACAACCCGCAGGCCGCCACCGGAGGGCAGGACGCGCAGTCGGTCGATGAGATCCGCGCCAACGCGCCGCTCTCCGTGCTGACACTCGGCCGGGCCGTATCCATCGAGGATTACCAGAACTTCGCCGCCACATTCGCCGGTATCGCCAAGGCCCATGCCATCTGGATTCCCAGCGGCCCCGGGCGCGGCGTGTTTTTAACCGTGGCGGCATCCGGCGGAGTGGCGTTGCCGCCCGGCAATCCCACCCTGGCGTACCTCGTCACGGCGCTGAAGGCTTACGGCAATCCGTTGATCCCGATCACGGCCCAGTCGTTCCTCGAAACGTTGTTCCGCGTCGAAGCCGACGTGCGCTACGACCCGGCGTATGATCCCATCGCGGTGAAGGCTGCAGTGATCGCCGCGCTGGCGCAACGCTACAGCTTCGCCGCACGCTCCTTCGGCCAGGGGGTATCTTCCGATGAAATCGAGGCGTTCATCCAGGCGGTGCCCGGCGTCGTTGCGGTCAACGTGACCGGCCTCAATCTCGGCCTCACCAGCGCCGGCGGCGATCTGACCAGCGGAAGCTACTCGGTTGCCGCGTATGTCGCCTGGCAGAGCCAGGCCGTCAACCTGCCGCGACCTTCTTCCGGCTCGTCTTGGCGCATCTGCCCCTATCTGCCGGTGCCAACCCCCACGGGGCTGCCGTACCCCGCTGAAATTTTCGTGCTCGACCCCTGCCCGAAGGGAGTCATACTGGGGGACATGCGATGAGCTTCGACCTGTTCAGCCTGATGCCCGCGGTGTACCGCCTGCGCGATGCGGAAATCGCCGCCTCGCAGCAACTGCTCACGCCGGCGGAGCAGACCGAGCTGAACAACCTGAAGGCCAAGGCGCCGCCCCTCAGCGCCGATGAGCAGGCCTTGCTGGATAGCCTCCTCGCGAAAGCGTCCCGAGGTCCGCTGGCATCCCTGCTGATGTTGATCCAGGAGCAGATCGGCGTGCTGGCTGAGGATCTGGATCAGCTCTACGACGACCAGTTCATCGAGACCTGCGCCCCCTGGGTGATCCCATACATCGGCGACTTGATCGGCTATCAATCGGTGCACGGGATCGCGCCCGCGGTGGACAATCCGCGCTCGGCGGTGGCCGAAACAATTTCCCTGCGCCGTCGCAAAGGAACGATCCTGGTGATGGAGCAGCTCGCGCGGGACGTGACGGGGTGGGGCGCGCATGCCGTCGAGTGCTTCCAGGTGCTGGCCGATACGCAGTACCTGAACCACGTTCGACTGCACAACCACTATGCTCCCGACCTCCGCGAATGGCCGGTGGGCTTGTATATCGATACCGGCTTCGACCGGACCGCTCACAAAGTCGATGTCCGCCGCATCGCCTCGGGGCGCGGCCGTTACAACATCCAGAACATCGGCATCTTTCTTTGGTCGATGAACGCATACAGGATCACGCATGCCGACGCGACACCGAGCTCTGCCGATCCCCTCGCCTTCCGCTTCCACTCGCTCGGAATGGACATGCGCCTGTTTCATCGCGCGGTATCGCAGGGCGAACAGATCACGACTCCGGCCACTCCCGTCAACATGGCCGACCGCCTGCGCCGGCGAGTCCTCTGTGCGGACCTTCAAAAAGGTGTAGGCGCGGAATATTACGGCGCACCCAACAGTCTCGCGCTATACCTGGACGGTCAACTGGTGAATCCTTATCAGATCCGCGTTGCCAACCTATCGGGCGCGGACGGTTCGTGGATCAACCGCCCCACGGCGGATACGCCGTACGCCGTTACGGTCGATCCCGAACTCGGCCGAATTGCGCTGACTCCTCCGGTGCCGGGTTCCCCGGTTCCCAAACTGACCACGTCTTATTCCTACGGATTCAACGCGGACATGGGAGGCGGCGAATACGCGCGCTCCGCGACGTTCACCGTGCAGGACCCGGCCTGGGTGTTTCCTTTCCCCGACACCGCTAGCCCGCCGCGCTACAACACGCTGCAAGAGGCCCTGGATTTCGCGGTCTCCCAACTCGCCCACAACGGCCAAGCCGCGATCGAAATCGAAGGCAGCGAGGCCTACAAGCAGACGGGCGGCCTGAGCGCCGCGCTGCCCTCCGGTAGGACTCTCGAACTCCGCGCCGCCGACGCCGCGCGGCCTACCCTATTGCTCAACGGCGAGATCCGCGTGAGCGGGGCAGCTTCGAGCGCTTTCCTGCTGAATGGCCTGCTCATCGCGGCGCTCCCGTCCATGACTCCAGCGAGCCCCTCGCCGATCGCGCTGGTGCACATCCCGAAGCTGGCGCCGGATGGCAGCAGCAATGCTCTGGGCAGGCTGTCGATCGCGCACTGCACGCTGGTTCCCGGCTGGAACGTCGATACCTCGGGGAAGCCGCACTTCGGCGCGAGCCCGAGCCTGGTTGTCCTGCCTTCCGGAATCCAGGTAACGATGGAGAAATCCGTTAGCGGCGCCATCCTCGCCGCTCCCCTGACAACCGTCTGCGCGTGCGACAGCATCCTCGATGCGACCGACCGCACCAATGTCGCCTATGCCGCTCCGGACGGCGCGAGCGGCGGCGGCGCGTTGACTTTGCAGGGCTGCACGGTAGTCGGCAAGGTTCACGCCACGCTACTGACGCTGGTCTCGAACAGTATCTTTTGGGGTGGCCTGGCAGCAGGCGACTCCTGGGCCACTCCCCTCATCGCGGATCGCAAGCAAGAGGGCTGCGTCCGGTTCAGCTTCCTGCCCGAAGGCGCGCAAACGCCGCGCCGATTCGAATGCGTCGAGCAGAAGCCGGCCTCGTCGCAGCCGCTATTTTTCGCACTGCGTTATGGACTCGCGGGCTATGCGAAGCTCCTCGCATCCACACCGGACGCGATCCGCCGCGGCGCAGACGACGGCGGCGAAATGGGAGCATTTCATTTCGTGCTGGGTCCACTGAGAGAAACAGACCTGCGCGTAAGAATGCAGGAATATCTTCCGGCCGGGCTCGAGTTCGGAATCATTTACCAGGATTGATGGGGGCAGCATGGCATTCGATAACAGCCGGTACACGTTCGATCCCACCAACGACTACAGCGGCGTGGTCATGCAGCAGGGTCGCGTCCAGTTGGATTCCGACTGGAACGAGTGGCTCGCGGAACTTCGCCGCCGTGCTCAGGCGGGCACGCTCGACATCCTCGGCCGGGCCGTATATCCCGTCACCACGCCCTTCGCGTTTCTGATCACGGCGTCTTCCTCCGGCGGAAAGAACACGATTTCGATCGGGCCAGGCCGCCTGTACGTGGACGGCCTGCTGGCGGAGAATCACGGAACCCCGTCCACAGCCGTATGGGATCCGGCGCTGGAGGAACCTTCCAACGCGCCGCAGCCGCCTCCTTCGAGCGAAACCGGGGCCATCGATTACGCCAGCCAGCGGTATCTGCCCGACCCGCCGCCGATCGAGGGCAACGGGCCATTCCTCGTCTATCTGGACGTGTGGACCAGGTCCATCACCTACCTGCAAGACCAGGACCTAGTGGATAAGGCCGTGGGGATCGATACCGCGGGCCGCCTGCAGACGGTCTGGCAGGTGAAGTGGATGCCGGTTGCCGCGGGGACGTCCTGTGCGTCCCCCGTCACTTGGCCGCCTTCCTCCGCAGGCTTGCTGACGACCGGGGCGGTGGTGAGCACTCCTTCGGGCCCCTGCTGCCTTAGCTCGGAAACCGGATTCACGGGGCAGGAAAACCAGCTATACCGCGTGGAGATTCACCAGGCCGGATCGCCTTCCGCCTCGCCCGCACCCACGCCTTTGCAGCCCGGCACGGCCACATTCAAATGGTCGCGGGACAATGCTTCGGTGATGGCGGGCGTCACGGCGATCGCCACCGTGATGAACAGCGCCGGCCAGCCCGTCAGCCAGCTCACCGTGACCAGCCTGGGCCGCGACCAGGTCCTCGGCTTCGCGCCGGGAAACTGGATCGAAATTCTGGACGATTCGTTGGAGTTAAACGGCCGGCCCGGCGAGCTGCATCAGATCGACAGCATCGATTTCTCCGCCAAGACCATCACGCTGACTGCGGCGCTCTCCGGCTCCTTTCCGATTACGGACCGCAGCCACACGCGGATCCGGCGCTGGGACCAGAGCGGGAAGGTCTATCTCAGCGACGGCACCACCGTCTGGTGGGATCTGGATGCGGCCGGGACGGGCGACATTCCGGTGCCGCCCTCGGGCACGACCCTGATCCTCGAAAACGGCATCACGGTGTCTTTCGACCTTAGTTCCCCGGGTGGATCGTTCCTGACCGGCGATTTCTGGATGTTTGCCGCGCGCACGGCCGATGGTTCCATCGAACCGCTCGCGAAGGCGCCGCCGCGCGGCATTCATCATCATTATGCCCAACTTTCGATCGTCACCTTCAGTCCTTTAAGCAACCTGGACTGCCGTACCCCGTGGCCGCCGTCCTCCACGACCGCCAAGTGCGGCTGCTGTTGCACCGTCACCGTGGGGGACGGCGTCGAAAGCACGGGCCAGTTCACCTCGATACAAGCAGCCGTGCAGAGCCTGCCCGCCCTGGGCGGGAGAGTCTGCATACTCCCCGGGCGCTACTTCGAGCATGTCTTCATCGAGGACCGCACCGACGTCGTGATTCGCGGCTGCGGCGCGCAAACCAGGATCGCTTCGCCCTCGCTGGCGCCGGCTCCCAATCCCAATACCGCCCGCCCCGCGACCGCTGCGCCCGCAAACCAGTTCGCCGCCGTGATCACCATTGCCGGTTCCCGGCACATCACACTCGAAGACTTCGCGGTCGAGGCCGCCGATGGCGAGGTAGGTGTTCTCATCGATGGGACGGGAACCCTGGCGGCGCCACCACCCTCACCGGCGCCGCAAGCGCGAACCCTCGATGCCGCCCTGGAGGTGGAACGCCGGGACGTGATCGATACCATCTTGACGGAGCTGGTGATCACGGCATCGACCCGGCCGGCGATTCTGGCCAATCGCGCGCAGTTGCTCGAGATCGAGAAGTGCCGGCTGGCCATGGAGAATGTACAGAGCCAATGGCCCGCGGTGTGGGTCGGCGGAACCGGAATTCGGATCCTTCGGAACTGGGTGGGCGCCCAAGGCACCGCCGCGGCTACGCAATGGGTGCCGGCCGCCGTGGCCGCCGATCTTGCGTCCTCCGCCAGCGCAAACACCGCGCCTTTTCTGAACCCAGGCGGCATCCAGGTCGCCGGCCCTTCGCAGGGCGTCTATATCCTCGAGAACCGGATCGAAGACAGCGGACGAAACGGGATCTCGCTGGGGAGCCTGGCGGTGCTTGACGGCAGCGGCGGCGATACCGGGATCCTCTTGGGAGTCCTCACGGCCGACCCGGGCCAGTGCCCAGGGCCGCCCAGTCTTCAGCCCGGCCCACCTCCTTCCTTTTCCCAGCCGGGCAGCACGGTGGCGGCGGGAGGTCCGCTCAAGGACATCCAGATCGATCGCAACCTGATTCGTAACACCGGCCTTTGCGGAATCGGGCCGGTCGCTTTCTTCGATCTTCGCAAGATACTCGAAGTGATTACGATTGAGAATCTGACCATTGGCAGCAACACCATTACAGATGCCGTTCAGGCTGCGGTGGCAGCACTTTCCCCCAATACCTCGATTTTCGCGTATGGCGCGATCTGCCTCCCGGATGTCGAGAACCTGACGATCCACGACAATGCAATCAGCAACTACGGATCGGCTCCCGGACTCGACATTTGCGGCATCTTTATCCTGCACGCGGAGATGGTGGACATCAGCCGCAACCAGGTGCTCGAGACGCGCGACTGGGCGAGTGGGGGCACGGACACATCAAGCAGCGGTTTCCGCGCAGGGATCTGCACCGCCTTGGTCTCGCCGCCGTCATTTATCCAGGCATCTACCTTTACGAAGGCCGCGACCATTTACGAGCCCGGACTGCCCGCCTTGCGGATCGAACACAATTCAGTGCGAGTGGCCGCGCCGCAGGCGCTGATCGTCGAGGGCTTCGGCCCGTTCGCGATCCTGAATAATCACTTCGCCTGCGGAGGGACGCTGGTCTCATCCGGCACGCCCGGCGCGGAGACGGTGCTGATTTTCAACCTGGGCCCTGCGATCGAGTCCGCCGGTAGGGCTAACACCTTCTCAGAACTATACGCCAACAGCTTATCTTCGACCTCCGGATTCCAGACGAATACACTACTGACGCAGTCGAGCGGCACGGTCGTTTTCACGAACAACCTGTGCCACCTCGAGGCTCAGGTGCTCGGCCAGCACGCCATCTCGAATGTCCTTATCCTCACCCACGACAGCCTCATCTTTAACGGGAACCACTGCTGGATCGACGGTCCCACGTTGTCGGCGGCCGTGGACGCACTGCTAGTGGCCGGGTCGCTGCAGGTGGCCAATAACCGCTTCCAGGAAGCGCCGGCCTTCTGCGTGCTTGCATCGGGTGTCACGGTGGGGGTGCTCAATGTCACCTGTCAGAATATTTCCACTTACTGCCTGTACGTCGAAGGCGGGTTGACGGCAAACGCGAACAACCTGTCGGTAATACCCGCCACAGCCTGTTCCGGAAACCTCAGAGGGCAATAGCTATGGACACCAACACTTCGAATCCGGCCGAGAACCTTTCCCAGCTTCGGCGCGAGATCGCTTCGGCGCTCTCCTCCGCGGACGCCCGAGTCGCACAAAGCATCGAGAATTTGCAGCTGGTGCGCCAGGCGCGCCTAGCCAGGCTGACGCGCACCGCCGTCGCTCTCAGAGCTCAATACGGGCCGCATGATCCCCAGGTGAAACAAGCCGAAGCCGATGTGGCCGCGGCCAACGCAACCGTGGGCCGTGTGTCGCTGGCAAAGCAACAGGTCGCGACACCCGCGCCCAAAGTATCCGCGACGGGATGGGCATTGCACGGCCGCGTGGTCGATGCGCAATTTCAGCCGATGTCCGGTTTCACGGTGTTTCTGGTCGATGCGGAAAAAGCGTACCAGAGCGAGTACGGTTTCGCTTACACGGACAACACCGGCTATTTCCTGATTAACTATCCGGGATCGACGAGCGCGGCTCAACCGGCGCCTGCCCTGCAACTCTTTTTGGAAGTCGCGGACGCCAAAGCCCAGCCCGTATATCTGAGCACCACCCCGTTTCAGCCGATGCCGGGCAGCACCACTTACCAGAATGTTGTGTTGGCGTCAGGCGACCAGCCGATCGGGAGCCCGCCGGCTTCCATCCGGAGAACAGCGATGCCCCAAGGAGGCCAGCCCGGCGTCCCCCGGTGAGAAGGTCCGGAAGCCGACCGCTTCGGGGAAAGCGGTCTCGCCAGTTCCCGTTGACGGCGCGAAAACAACTCTCTTTAGTTGGATAACAAACCCGAAAATCGACCCGCACAGAAAAAGCGGACACTGCCATGCGCGATTTTAGAGGCGAGCTCAGAGAATTGCCGGCCAACGCGCCAAAGTCGACCGCAGCCTTGCCCGTTCAACAGTCGCGTCCCCTGACCTCTGCGAACCACAATCACTCGTCTCGACCGCCGGCGAGCGCGGCGCAGCCCGCGGACGAGCGGAAGCCCGTAGCGCAGACCCTCACGGCCTTTGAACCGCAAGCCACAGTTCCGTCCAAACATGTTCTTGCGCCGCTCCCCGATGCTTCGACGGGGCCAGGCAACCTGACGCACTCGCTCAGCGGCAATACTCTTCAGCTGTCGTGCACGGATGGGCGAGTGAGCGGGCGAACCGCCGGCGTCGGATATGCCCGCGCTCCCGGGACCGAGAAGGATGACATACAAATCCATATCGGGCGCAACGGGGGTGCGCCATGAGCAATGCCCTCGGGATCTCCGCGGTCACCGCTGTCCTGCAATCTATGCTCTACAACATCTACGCGCAGGGGGCTCCACAGTACCCGGATTTAGGCCAAGGCCAAATTCCAGTCTCCGCAGTCGCTCCGGACATCATCCAAAAGAGCCTTGACAGCGGATCGGGAGATCAACTCCAAGTCAATTTGTTTCTCCATCAGGTGACGCCGAATGCCGCTTGGCGCAATGTCGATCTGCCTTCATTGGCTCCCGACGGCAAAACTCGCCTCCGCAATCCGCCGCTGGCGCTCGACCTACATTATCTGCTGACCGCCTATGGCGCCAAGGATTGCGAGGCCGAAGCGCTGTTGGGCTATGCGGTTCAGTTCTTGCACGAGACGCCGATCCTCGCGCGGGAACAGATCCGCAAGACGCTGGCAAATCCCTCCACGACCATTCCGTTTTCCGGGCTTCTCGCCACATCGGGCCTGGCGGATCAGATTGAAATGATCAAGATTACGCCCGCTACGCTTGGGCGTGAGGAGCTGGCATGGCTATGGACCGCGCTCAAGGCCGATTATCGTCCGACATTCCCACTCCTAGTCACTGTGGTGCTGATCCAGGCGCAGCACACGCTTCTTTCGGCTTTGCCTGTCCTCCAACGCGTCGTAGCAGCCCAACCCAATCTCCTGCCGCCATTGCCAACATTGATCGAGATCGATCCACCGAATGGTCAGCCTGCCGCGAGCCTGGGTGACAACGTCACGGTCAGAGGGATAAATCTCGCTGGGGCGACGGGCATTACCTTGGGAAACTCCCATCTCGGCATCCATCAAACGCTCACGCCTTTGATCAACGTCAAAGATACGTCGTTCCAGTTCACGGTGCCACCGCCGCAGCCCACTCCAACGGACATTCCGGCGGGAATCTATGTGGCGTCGGCGCAGGCGCCGCAAGGCCCTGATGTGCTGAGCACCAACGGCCTGCCTTTGGCCATCGCACCCAAGATCACCTCCTCGCCCGCGACATTGGCATCCGGCTCCGGCATAACGGTCACGATTGGCTGTGCACCTTTTGTCCGTGTCGGCCAGGAGGCTCTCCTGCTCATCGGCGGTCAGGAGGCTCCGGCGGATCCATTCACGACACCGACCAATTCGCCTTCATTTACGTTCGCCAAGCTGCAGCCGACGGGCGGTCCCGTGCCGGTGCGGCTGCGGATCGACGGCATCGACAGCCCCAGCATCGATATGATCAAGTCGCCGCCGGAGTTTGCCGCTCCCTTTATCCAGGTGACCTGATGGATATGCGCGCGCAAACATCGTCCTGGTCTCAAGCCAACCAAGCCTGGCTCGCGGCCGAGTTCGCACGGCTTAGGAAGCTGCTCGGCCCGAGTCCGGATTTGCAAGCCGCGCAGCCTGCCGGCACAATGGCACCCGCGATGGAGGAACCGCCGGCGATCGACCGGCTCGCCGAACTCTTCGGCTTGAGCGCGTTCGAGCGCGACATCGTGCTGCTCTGCGCTGGCGTGGAGATGGAGTCGAGCTTGGCCTCGCTTTGCGCGGAGGCCCAAGGCCTCGGTCCGGTGTGCGGCTCGCGCGGGTGCCCCACGTTCGGACTTGCGATGGCGGCGCTGCCCGAGCCGCATTGGAGCGCGCTTGCGCCAAGCAGTCCACTCCGGCGGTTCCGTCTTGTCGAAGTGGATACGAACAATGGGCTTACATCGGCGCCGCTCCGCATCGACGAGCGCATCCTCCATTACCTTGCGGGCGAAAACCGGCTCGATGCGCGGCTGCAGCCTATCATGAGCGCGAGCGCTACGCCGGGATGGATTGCCGAGGGTCATCAAGCCGCCGCTTGCCAGATGGCGCGCCTTCTCGATTCGCAAAGCCCGCCCGTGATTCAGCTCTGCGGCGATGATGCCCACGGCCAAGAGGACATCGCGGCTGTGGCGGCCCAAGCGAAGGGCCTGAAACTTTTCACATTATGCCCTGAAGATTTAGCGGCGGGCCCGGATCTCAATCTGCTCGCCGTCCTCTGGGAACGTGAGTCTCTGCTGCTCACTGGTATCCTTTTGCTCCAATGCGGATCGGGCGGGCTCTCCGCTACTGCGCGGCAGCTGGCGGAACGGCTGCCGCCTCCCTTGTTTTTGGCGAGCCGCGAGCCCATTCGCTTGAGCCGCCCGGCCATTCGGTTCGACGTCGACAAACCCGAGCCCGCAGAGCAGAAGCGGCTATGGGAGCGTGCGCTCGGGCCGGCAGCCGAAAAGCTCGACGGCGCGATCGATGCGCTCTCCGGCCATTTCCGGCTGAGCGCCAAATCAATTTTTGCGGCGAGCAAATTGCCTTCCAATGAGCCTGGTGCCGCCGGGCTATGGCGCGTCTGCCGCTCGTTCGCCCGCCCGCGGCTCGAAGATTTGGCGCAACGCATCGTTCCCTCAGCCGGGTGGGATGATCTCATATTGTCCGATTTGCAGAAGCAAACCTTGCATCAGCTGGCGAATCAGGTCCGCCACCGGATGAAGGTCTACGAAACCTGGGGGTTTTCCAGCAAAGCCCGCCGCGGGCTTGGCGTGAGCGCCTTGTTTGCCGGGCCAAGCGGCACCGGCAAGACTCTGGCGGCGGAAGTATTGGCCCATGAGCTTGCGCTCGATCTTTACCGCGTCGACCTTTCTGCGGTGGTCAGCAAATACATCGGCGAGACCGAAAAAAATCTGAAGCAGGTGTTTGATGCCGCCGAGGAAGGCGGCGTGCTTTTGCTGTTCGACGAGGCCGATGCCCTCTTTGGGAAGCGCAGCGACGTCAAGGATAGCCACGACCGCTATGCCAATATCGAGGTCGGCTACCTTCTCCAGCGCATGGAGACCTACCGCGGCCTTGCCGTTCTCACGACCAATCTGAAATCGACGATCGACAAGGGGTTTCAGCGCCGCCTGCGGTTCGTCGTCAATTTCCCGTTCCCCGATGCAGCGCAGCGCGAGGCGATCTGGCGCCGCGCCTTCCCGCCAAAGACACCAACGCAAGGATTGGAGCCGAAGCGTTTGTCCCAGCTCAACATGGCCGGAGGCAATATCTCGAACATCGCCTTGAATGCAGCCTTTCTTGCGGCGGCGGCGGGAGAGCCCGTTGCCATGGCGCATGTGCTCGAGGCCGCGCGCTTGGAGGCGCACAAGATCGAGCGGCCGCTGTCTGAATCGGAAATCCGGGGGTGGGCATGAGCCGCGTGCGTGTGACAATCGACAGGCTCGTCCTGAAAGGCGTTGCTCCAGAGCAGCGACAGCCGCTGATCGAGGCGCTTCAGAACGAGTTGTCGCTGGCGTTCGCGGATCCAGTAACGCGCGCGAAATGGGCGCGCTCGCAACAGATGCCCGTGTTGCGGCTTGGCGCCATGCCGCTCGGTCCCGGCCGTCTGGGAAGCAGCAGACTCGGCGCGGGAATCGCGCGCGCCATTGAAGGAGCGTTGGAACGATGAGCTCCGCAATCTATGCGTGGAAGAGCGAGGCCGTGCCAGCCGCTAGTTCGAAGGCCACATCCAAAGTTGCCTCAAGCGGGTTGCGCATTGGTGCACCCAACGACGCGTTCGAGCAGGAAGCCGACCGCGTTGCCGATGCGGTCATGGCTGGCGGCAGGCCCGGTTTGGAGTGGTCGTTTACCGGAATGAGCGTTGACCCCCCGCTTCGGCGCAAATGCGCCTGCGGCGGCTCTGGAGGTGCCGGCGGCGAATGCGAGGAGTGCAAGAAGAAAAAAGAAATGCTGCAGCGCAAATCCGCGCCTCCTCGGTGGGGAGAGGCCGAAAGTGAAGGCGAAGCCCCGCCGATCATCCATGAGGTGCTGCGCTCGCCAGGCCAGCCGCTCGATCCAGCTACCCGCGCTTTCATGGAGCCGCGCTTCGGGCATGACTTTAGTCAAGTGCGTCTTCACGTGGACGATACCGCCACGCAGTCGGCGGCACTGATTCGGGCGAAAGCCTACACGGTTGGGCAGCATATCGTTCTTGGTGGGAGACGCGACACAACCGGTCGCGCCGGCATGAAGCTACTCGCCCATGAGCTGGCGCATACGATCCAGCAGTCCCATATCGAGACGTCCGACCGGCCCAGCCATATGCTACAGATCGGCGCAGCTGATGATTGGTTTCAGCGGGAAGCCGATACGGCGGGGAATGCTGTGAGGGGCAAAAGCTGGAGAGGAAATGCAGGTTTGTCGCTGTCGACCCCGCGCGTGCAAATGCAGCCAGATGAGCCAGATGAGCCAGATGAGCCACGGAAAGAGCCGAAGTCACGGCTTCCGCAAGTCGGCGACTACACGATCGACCCCGGAGTTACAATCCCCAAGCTCGGTTCCATCCATCTCAGCGATGTGCAAAAAGCGTGGGAGTACCTCCATGGCGGATCGCCGAAGGACGAGGACAATTGCGATGTGTTCGGATTGGAAAGACACACATCTGGCATCTGCAAAGGAAAGTGCGGCCCGAAGTATCCTACCTCCCCCACCCAATGCTGCCCATCGTTTCTGATTGACGCCATAACTGGGAGGTGCTGCGCGCCCGATGAAACTATCGATGCCGGCCACCGCTGCGTGAAGGTGTCATCGATACCATCGGGGCCAGTGAAATCGCCGATTCCAATCGGGGGACCACGGCCGTCCGTGCTTCCTCCTCAAACGCAGCCACCAGTAGGGAACATTGGAAGGCTGAAACTGTCGCCTTTTTTCCTCGCTTCTTCGGGTTCGCTTACGATTGATGGCTTTGCGTTGGACAAAGCAGATCTTACGGCAGAGCAAAAAGCGCGTCTTGACAACCACGCCACAACCCTCAGGTCCTTGCTTGCGATGGACCCAGACGCGACCATCGAGATTTGGGGGCATACGGACGCGACCGGCACTGAAAAGCACAACATGGCGCTCGGACAGCAGCGAGCGGAAGCGGCGCGTGACGAGCTGGTGGCGGCTGGGGTGCCGGCGAATAAACTTTACGTGCACAGCGCCGGTGAAAGCCAATTGAAAGTCAAGACTAGAGCAGCCAACCCAAGCAACAGACGTGTCGAAATCCGCTTCCAGCCCTCCCTTAAATTAGGCGTTCCAAAAGGTCCGTATCTAACTCCACCCACGTTGGGGCTGTAACTGTCGTCACCTGGACCGGGAGGGAATCCGTGACCACCTTCCCGGGCTCCCCTCGCATCTCGTAAGGCGGCGTCCTTCTTATCGATCCGGTGTCGGCCATCTCGATCCCGTGGTTCTTCTTCACCGCGTTCGGCCCATGTTTGGGGGAAGGTCTTGTAAGTCGTTGCGAGACAGTACCCGTCATTTCCAATTGGCACTACAGGGGCTATCCGAACTTCCGCTGTGTAGTGTCGCAAGTGATTGTAGCAGAACGTTAAGACTTTTTCGTTCTGCCTACATGGCCCATTTGGGCGGGCGAGCAAAGAGGGGGAGCAGGTCGAGCTTTTGGA
>CADDYU010000100.1 GCA_902810705.1 Methylococcaceae bacterium | reverse complement strand
TCCGGCAGGCAGACGCCCGCCAGCGAACAGCCCGTGCATTTCGGGCTGTTTTCCAACGGCGGAGGAAGCACCGTCAGCGACATGGCGCGATGCGCCGAACGAAGCAGATCGAGCGCGCGATACTCCAATACTTCGTCGAACTCGATCCGCACCCGCGTGCGCGACTCGGCGAAGTAGAGCATCCCGTGGTCGCACTGATATCCGTGCTCGCGCAGCAGCAGCCCCTGGGCCATCAACTGCACGCGCTCCGGTTCCCACGATCGCTCGGCGTTGTCCGGCACGCGCCCGCGCTTGGTCTCCACGGGAATCGCCTGATCGCCTTCAGTGGAAACCAGGTCGAGCTTGGCCGACAAGCCGAGCACGTCGGACGACAATGGCACCGACCGCGCCACCGCCGGCGGTTCATCCCCCGCCGCCTCTTCGGGCGCGTCCCTGGTCTTCTTCGACTCCTTCGCCTGCGCTTCATCCACCGCTTCGGGCAGCAGGTGATCCAACTCATCCACCCGCCGATGCGCGTGCCGTCCCTCGACGGTGTACTGGTTGTCCTCCCAGCGTCCTTCCACGTGCATCAGATGAAACAACCGCGGACAGTACGCATACTCGTTGAGCATGCGCAGCGGCAGCAGTTCTCTCGGCGGCGCGTCGTCAGGCTTCAATAAATCGAGTCCATCGGCCATCCAATTTCTCCGCAGATGGTGCGGGGGGAACCATAACGAGGTGGACTGACGACAGGGTGTCAGTGGGCGAGTCTTAAGCGAACTTTTGGATCGTCCGCAACCCCGATTCGACTGTTACGCTGCCGGCAACAATCGTGTCGTCTCGATCGACATTGATTTCGTGTCGGTGATTCCAACGCTTTCCCCAAGCGCTCGGCTAATCTCATATTTCCCCTCGGCCCGCGGCAGATACTGACCTGAATTGACTTGCTCCAACCATCGATCGCGCAGCTCCCGCGCTGCCGCGACGAGGCGCGGATCGATCCTCGGCTTGACCCGCGGGGCCTTCTGCTTCGGTTTACTTTCTGGTTTGACGGTTTCGGGACTCACCGTGTTTGGTGCGGCGAAGCGCAGACCGGCAGGCATGATTAACGGACGGGGTTGCACGGAACCGGCTGCGATGGCCGAGGTTCACGCGATTTGCGGACGCCCGGCAATGCTTTTGCTTCGTCGGTGTTTGCCATCCCAGGCAGGATCATCGGCTTCGCATCGCTCCAGTGTGTTCCGGGTGGAATCGGGAGCACAATCCGATCCGCGCGGATCGACCCGCCCGCCGTCTTGCTCGGAAACCACCACGGCGTTGTCGTATCACCCTGACGAATCCGCTTCTGCCAGAAGATGTGCACGCGCGATTTCTTCTCGCTGCCGGTGCGAAACGCGAGAGGGACAAAGTCCATCGCCTCCCAGAATCGATTGGCTGCAATGTCCTGCGCACACCAGCAGCAATACAGCTTGCAACCGTACGCGCTTCGCTCGAACTGCGCCTTGAGCAGCGTCGCGCCGATGAAACCGCGCTGCATCTCCGGCAGCACGTTCATCTGATAAATGATCCCGACGTCATCGCGCTTGAAGTATTGATCGTTACCGATGCAATATCCGACAGGTTCCCGTAGGGTGGGCTTCAGCCCACCATCTTCACCCAAGAGCGGTGGGCTGAAGCCCACCCTACATTGTTCCGCCACCAGCACGTGCCCCGCCTTGATCTTCCCTTCAAACTGCTTGGTCGGCATCCACCCGACCTGCTTCGTATGCATCTTCTGCAACGAATCGAGAAACGGCAGATCACTCATCACGCCCGGCCGAATGGTGACGTTCACGCTCGGCAGCGGCATTGGAACCTGCGGGAACTGTCTCGTGATATCTGTTATCATCTTCACACCATGGTCACGTTAAACGCCCATTCGGCTCGTTGGGCGACGCGAGCGAGATCAACGGTGACGCAAGGCATCAACTCGTCGATCATCTGGCGGATATTCAGCGGTATGGTGGCCAGCAGTTTATCGATCGCCTTTCCGGCCTCAGCCGCGTGCGGAAGCTGCTCGGTTTGGCCGACTTCGCGGGCCAGCAGCACAAGCGCCATTGCTTCTTCGAGCGTGAGATCGGCGGGTCGAAGGAAGAAATCTCTCCGAATGGAGTATCCGCCGTCCACGGCGTCGAAAAAGATCGGAACACCGGCTCCTTCGAGCATCTTGATGTCACGATAGATGTTCCGCTCGCTCGTTTCGCATAATTCGGCCAGCCTGGCGGCGTTGAGCCGGGAGGAGCCGTGGATCAGCGTGATGATCCTCAGTAATCGATGAACGCGCGTATATTGCATGAACCTCCCCAGGGCAGTTTCGCTATCACTTCTGATTTGTCGATGCAACCCGCTGACGGCTGTGATCCTTCGGCTCGACCGCTAAACGATCCGGTGTGCCGACCCGGGGTGTTATCGCGCGTGGGTCAACCTGTGACCTTGCGCCCACCACAAGCGCCGCAGGAATCGGTGCGTCGAGCGGCGGCTGGGCGCTGCCGGTCGGTGCTGGTGGCGCGGGTGTTCCGGCCGCGGCGGCGGCGGCGGTGCGATTCCCGCAATTCCATGGCGCACCGGACGTCGCGCAGGCGTGGCTGGTACCCCACAAAAGAGCGATCCGCTGACGCCGTGGGACACCGCGGCGCGGAGCAGGCGATGGTTATAGCGACGGGCGAGCTAAAGTTTTTTTCCCATGTTGAGGGACCGTAGCTCTAACGTGACCTCCGCCGTCTCCCCTTGCATCTCTACCACGAAGGGCCGATACAGTCCATTGCGGTTGGCAACGGGCTCTTCCATTAAAGGATGTTGCGCGGCGTGATGGACAAGAAATTCGCCGCCGCGGTACTTGAGCCCCAACGTTCCCTGATTGGTGGACATCACCGCGATCGCGTCGCCGTCCGTGTCGAGCACGGGTACGGTGATCCGCATCGCTTCGGCGGCGTGGCAGGTGGCTGTTAACGTGAGGCGTCCCTGCGAAAGATCGTAGCTCTCGCGCACGCGGTGCCGGCCGTGCTCCCAATCGATCGTAAATCGCACCGCCCGCGGCGATTGCTCGTCAATCGTGAGCGTGTACGTGAGCCCCTCGCTTAACCCCGCCAGCGACGTCCAGTGGCCGTCGATCTTCCAAGCCGGCCCGATGGCCACGGGTTGCTTCGCCCGCCTGGACACCGGCACGTGGTAGTACGGGTTGGCGGGGATTGGGCAGCCCAGCCCCAGTTCGATGGGCACACCCAAGCGGTGGAAACGGCCCAGCCCCGTCGCGTCGTGGGCCAACTCGGCGGCCGTGTCGATCTGCACCTGCGTTCCGTCGACGACCGCGAACACTTTATGAAACGCGGGCGCGACCTCGAACACGTACCCCCCCGATCTCCGCCGGCGTTGTCGATTCGCCGATCGACTCGTCCGCCCACAGCGCCGCCAGTCCGAGGCAACTCGCGGCGAAGCACGAGTAGGTCGAGTAGCTGCTATACGCCTCGCAGCCGTGCATCTGGTCGGGGGCAAATCCGTTCTTCAGGTGGCGGTGTGGCGTCATGTCGAGCCAGCGCCGGATTGCCCCAACGCCTAGGCGGGCGTGTCGTTTGAATACGCGCGACAACGGCGGATTGGCCGTTCGGTAGCGCCGCGCCTCCATCTCCCCGATCGCGGCAAAGATGCATTCCTGAAAATGAACCGCAGCCGATCGTCCCCCGAAGGGAGCGAGCCCGTCCGGCGAAGCGTACAACAACTCCGCCATCGCCCCGCGGCGCAGGAGCTCGTGCAACGGGTCGTCGATGGGCGACTTGAACCCGTACATCAGCGGCGTGGCAAATTGTAACCGCGTCGTCATGTCGTACGTGAACGGGTCGTTCGGGTCGCGGTACATGCCTGCCGCGGTGAAATGTTTCAGTTGCGCCGGCATGTACTTGGTCCAGAACCGCGTGCCCGATTTGACGGCGGGGTCGATATGGTCGAGTCCGAGCAGCTCGCGCAACCCCTCGCCCGCGGCCGCGTAGACGGTCCAGTTGTGTAGCGTCTCGATCGGCTTCTTCGGTGTCTCGACCGAGGTGTAGAGCTTCTCAGGGTCGACCGAGCGGAGGTCCCGTGCCCACGCTTCGCTCCGCACGGTGGGGCTGTCCGGCGAGATCATCATCCAGGCCGTCAACAGCTCGCGCATCCAGAAATCGGGCGAACCCGCGGCGCCGGCGGCGAGTCGGCGGCAACAATAGTCCATCCCCAGGTGCACCTGTTCGCGGAGGTCGCCACATCGCCCGAAGTGCAACAGTACCGCCGCCGCCGAAACAAACCTCGGTGACGCCTGACCCGTCTCTTCCTTCTTCACCGGGTCGATCACCGCGCCGCGTTCATCCTGCCATGCGGCTGCGGCGCGCAAGATTCGTTCCATGAGGTCTAGATAAGTCGCCTGCGACACGTCGCTGGGTTCAACGGCGGCCGGCGAACGTTCCAAGATGCGCAGCGCCTGCTGCTCGAAACTCGACGTCGGGCTGATCGATGAAGTTGAGAAGCCGGGACGGACGGGGAGATTAACGATGGGCAAATGCATATGGCTTTCACTACTGCAACCAGTTTTCGTTAGCGGGGTGCCGCCGCCCTTAACGTTTGTGCGAAGAATATCTCGGCCTCCCTCATGCCACGGGCCGCCTCCGTCGGGCTCAGATCGTGCCCCAGCCCGGGGACTATTTCCGCACGACCTTTTACGCCGATTCGACCCATGGCATCGATCATTCGGTAGACCTGCGTCGGCGGTACGATTTCATCGTACGTGGCATGAATCATGAGAATCGGACCGTCATCTTTCGACAGGTGCGAAATCGGCGACGCCGTTTTGGCCAGCGCGGGCTTGTCGTGAACCGTGCCCCCGAGGAAATCCCGTACGAGCGGCTTGCTGGCCTCGGGAATGTCTTTGGCATCGAGCGCGGTCGGGCCAGAAAAAGAAACTGCCGCCTGCACTTTGCTTGACTGCTGGGCATGGCCGCCGGCACCCTCGAGCTGCGAAGACTCGTCCACCACATCGAGCATCATCGCCAGATGCCCGCCGGCGGAATGCCCGATCGCCCCGAAGCGCGTCACGTCTATCCCGAGCGTCTTGGCATTACCCCGCAGAAAGCGCACGGCGCATTTGACGTCTTCGACCTGCGCAGGAAATACGTAATTCGGGCAATGACGATAGTTTACCGACGCCGACACGTACCCGATGTCCGCGAATCGCTTGATCTGCGCCACGAGGGCGGATTTGTCACCCTCGCGCCACGCGCCGCCGTGGATCACGACGATGCAAGCCGCCGGCGCGTCAGCCCGCTTCGGCATCGCCAAGTCGAGTTTGAGACGTTGATCGCCGCCCGTGCCGTAGACGACATCTTTGATCACTGCAACCTGCGAACGGTCCGCGTCCAGCACCGATCTCGGCAACTCCTGCGCGACAAGCAGAGGAGACCAGATGGCGACAAGCGATAAGGCGAAGATCACGGTACGCAATGGACGCCTCAATAGCGGCTGTTCGAAAGATGCCAGGCGCGGCAACTAACGTCGCCGACCCTTGGAGCGAAGACCATTTACCATTCGAACACCACGCCCATTGCAGTCGCACGATCCGTGTTGAGCATTGCGTAAGCGTCCGCGCATTGCGACGGCTTGTATCGGTGCGTGACCAAATCATCGACTCGGAGTTGTCCGCGGGCGACGTACGTCAGTACCAGTTCGGACATGTCGCGGCCTGACCACCGAACGTCCTCCCGCGGGTAAGCAGGCGGCAGGCAGTCGTGTACCCCGATCAGCTTGAGGCCCTTGCGGATGAGGTCCGACGACAGACGTTGGCTGGCCGGCGATGCGGCATCCCCGAGCAGGACCACCGTCCCCTGCTTCCTGGCCAGCGACAGCGCTCCCCCGAACGCCGCCGGGTGGCCGGTGATGTCATACACGACGTCCGCGCCCCGCTGCGTCAGGCGGTCGACCTCCGGCTTGGCCTGCTCGGCCGTCATCGGTAACACGGTCGACGCGCCATGTTGCGCGGCAAGTTCCAGGCGGCGCGGTGCCGTATCGATCGCGATGATTTGCGATGCCCCCATCAGCCGGACGTACTGGACCGCCAGTTGGCCGAGCAGACCGAGTCCGATGATGACGACCGCGTCCCCCAACAAGTGCTCGGCCGCTCTCACGCCGACATGAACGATCTTCCCCAAGCCCATCCACGAGGCCTGCTCGTCGCTGACGCCGTCGGGAATCTTGACGACGTCGACCGCGTTCGCAATGACGAAGTTCCCGTGGGGCCGTCGCGATGTCACGCGGTCGCCGACCCGCAAATCGTTCACATTATCCCCGACCTTCGCCACCCGGCCGGCGAGCAAATACCCCATGTCGAACGGGTATTTCACCCAATTGTCCCAATGGGTGCCGGGGTCGTAGGCAGCGTTGAAGCATGTCATTTCCGTCCCGGTGCTGACCAGTGAGCGCGTCGCCTGAATCAGGATCTGGCCGGGTTTCAGCGGCGGCAGTTCGGAACTGCGAAGTTCGACCGACTGCTTGGCCACCAGCGTAACGGTTAGGGCGTTCACGATCTGCTCTCCACAGCGGTTCATCCGAACACGTCACTTCACCGCAATTTCCGCGAGCGAGACCCATCGAGACTGGGTTGCGCTCAGGTGGAGCGCTTCGAGGACCTCCTGGCACCGCACGCCGTCACGGAACGTCGGCGCCGCTCCGGCGCCGCGCCCGGACAACGATTCGAGCAGGTCGGCGGCGGTGTTGACGAACGTCTCGGCGTAACCCAGCGCGTGTTCGACCGGCCAATACCGGGAGGCGTACGGGACGTGGGGACCGGTCGCGTAGATGCGTCGCCACCCGCGCTCGCGGGGCGGGAGCTGCTGATCCCAAAAATGCAGGGCATTGAAATCGGACAGGTCGTATCGGACGGCTCCACGTTCCCCGTTGATTTCGACGACGTTCGAGTTGCCATGGCCGACCGCGATTCGGGACGCCTCCAGCGTAGCTTGGGCGCCGTTGGCCAATTCTGCCACGGCCATCACGGTGTCGTCGGCGGGCTCGCCGTCGGCAACGATCCGTTCTCCGACCAACGCGCGCTTCGCCGCACAAACGCGAACGAACTCGCACCCCGTCAGGTGGCGGATCAGGTCGACCGAGTGAGACACGAGGTCGGAGGTGACGCCGCCCCCACAATCGGCGCGGGTTCGCCAGCGGGACGCGTCCGGCGCGTCGATCAGCCAGTCTTGAAGGTAGCTGGCCCGCACGCGGTACACGCGACCTAACCGGCCTTCTCCGAGCATCGTTCGTGCCAACGCCACGGCCGGGACGGCGCGGTAGTTGAACCACACGAAGTGCTCGACGCCCGCCCGCTCGACGGCCTCGAGCATTCGACGCGCGTCGTGCAGGGAACCGGCCAACGGCTTCTCACAAGCCACCGACTTCCCCGCCTCGGCCGCGGCGATGACGACGTCCGCGTGCGCCTGGTTCGGGGTGACGACGTCGATCAGGTCGACGTCGTCTCGATCCAGGAGCTCCCGGAGACTCGGCGATACCGATTCCCATCCCCACCGTTCGGCGAACGCCCGGGCGGCCTCGGGCCGATTCGAGTGGACGGCGCGGAATCCCGCCGCCGGGACCGCGTCGAAGAATCGCGGGATTTGACGCCAGGCGTGGGAGTGTACCCGGCCCATGAAGCCGCATCCGACCAGACCGATTCCGACGACGCGTTCGGCCGCGACGCGATGCGCCTTGGCTGACCGGTACTCGTCTACGTACCCGGTTGTCCCAGGCATGGGGCGCCTCTTCTGCGTCCTCGGATCGACGTACACATCCGACCGAAGTCGCTCAACTATGGCTTGGACAGGTATTCGAACACGCCCGCGCCGTGCGTGCCGACGAGCAGCCGCCCGTCGCTGAACGCGAAGGTGAGGCCTAGCCGCATTGGCAGCGAAGGATCGAGCGGCGTCCACGTCTTGCCACCGTCGCGGCTCAGCAACGCGCCGGCGTCGGGTGGCATGGCCATCGCTGCGACGATCCCCGGGTTCTTCGGGTCAAACGCGTGCTGTTGTGCGGGGCCTTTGAACGTCTGCGTCCAACTCACGCCCTCGTCCTCGCTGAGGAAGAGCCCCTTGCCGTCGAAGCTCACCAATATGCGGCCGGGGGTCGTGGGGTCGGCGGAGATGTGGATCGGATAGCCCCCGCCAGGCGGGGTGACGTTCGACCAACTGTTCTTCTTCGGATCCCAGGAATACACGCCCTTCTCGAGCCGGCTGGTCGCCAGCAACCGGCCTTCAGTCGTTGCCGCCAATTCGGTTCCGGTGCTCCAGAAGGCGTGGCGGAACAGCGGCTTCCCTTCCGGCAGTCCTTGACCCATCCAGGTGAAGTTCTCGCCGGCGTCGGTGCTGACGTACGGGCCACCTTCGCCGGGGCGGTTGGGTCCGGCCAGGGCGAGGAACATGCGCGACGCGTCGGCCGGGTCGACCGCAACACTGACGCACCGCCTCGTTTCCGGCCCGGTCAGTCCTTTCATCGCTGCCGGTTGCCAGTGCACGCCGGCGTCGTCGCTGACAAACAACTGGTTGCACACCCATTCGCCGGACGTCGCCAGCGCGGCACCGATCGTGTAAACGCGGGACGGGGAGGCCGGGGACACCACGACGTCGCGGAGCTGCGCACTGATCTGCCCCTTGTCGACCTTCTGGAACGACCGGCCGCCGTCATCGGAGCGGAAGTAGCCGTTGTCAGCCATCACCAGATGTACGATGCGACTGTCGTCGGGGCTGGACATGATCTTCAACGGGACGGTCTGCTCGAAGCCCTCGCAGGCGTAGGTCCACGTGTTGCCCGCGTCGCGGGTTGCCCAGATCGCGAACCAGTCCGTACGCATCCAATGCTTCGGGTCGGCCGGGTCGATCCAAAGCGACCCGAACGCCTTGCCGAAGTGAACCCAACCCGGCTTATCGCCAGTGTTGCCCCACCAGTCGCCGGCCTCGATGCGCTGGTACTTCACTTCGCGCCATTCGGCGTCGTTCCGATCGCGGCGGAAGACGTCGCCGACACGATTGCCGGTGATGAAGAAATCGGGACCGGCGGCGAGGACGCGGAAGGTGCTGCGGGTGAGCACCCCCATCTTGTTCGAACTCTTGTCCGGTTCGACAGGCAGGCCTTCGGAGAAGCCGGTCCAAGTCCGGCCGGCGTCGTCGCTACGGCGGAGTTCGGAATTGCCGAAAATGCCCACTAAGGTGTCGGGCTTGGCCGAGTCCTGGACGACCTCGGTCGGCGATTCTTCGCTGACGCGCTCCCATGACCGGCCGCCGTCTTTACTGAAGTAGAAGCCGCCCTGGAGCGTCTTGGGCTTGCGGTCGACCTTGCCCGTCCAGGGCTGGGCGCAGAGCCACACCCGATTGCCGTCGGTTGAGTCGAACCGGACATCGGTCACCATTAAGTCCTTGAGTCCCGCGTCAGTCCAGGTGTCGCCGCTGTCCTCGGAGCGGTAGACGCCTTCTCCGAAGGTGCCGACGAGCACGACGTCGGGCTGCTGCGGATGGCGGGCGAGGATGAAGCCGGCGTCGCGGTGTGGGACGCCGTTGCCCACGAACAAAGCGTCCAGCACCTCCCGATAGGTGACGCCGCCATCCACGCTCTTGTAGAGGCCGAAACGGTGTTTGGCCCAATCGTTGTTGCCGATGGCTACGAGGAGTTGATCGGCGTTACGCGGGTCGGTGAGAATCCCGCGGATCTCGTAGCCGCCGTAGGACGCCGGCAAGCCGGCGTGCATCATCCGCCAGGTTTTCGCGCCGTCATCGCTTCGGTAGACGCCCGCCATGTCGACGTACGCGTAGAAACGATTGGCGTCGGCCGGCGTATTGGCCACGTGCTGGACCCAACCGCCCCCGCCGATGCGGGAGGACCGCCAGGAGCCGTACACGCGCGACGCATCGGCCGTCGGTACGTCTGCGGCCCGGGCCGGGACACAAGCGAACAACAGACTCAACAACGCCAAACCACTGCGAATCATAGATCGTTTCCTTTTCCGGCAGGCCGCTACAAAACGGCATTTCAGCGGCTTCCATCTGTGCATTCGCTACTGCTTGAGCGGCTAGCGCTTGCGCAACAAAGCTTTGCGGCCGCCTGTCAGCATTGCGTTCGCATCAGATCCGACAACCCTGCGACGGCCGCGAACCGATCAAAAATTGTAGTTGCGCGCTTTGGCACGACTCCAAGGATCAACGCTTGGAACTACGACGTCGCCCCAGGAGCGTTGCACTCAGACCAACGCCAAGGGCCGCTGCCGAGCCAGGCTCGGGAACGGCGACCATCAACTGATTGCTCGTCAGTGCCGCGTCCGACAATCGCACCTCGTCCAGAATCCCCGAGAAGAGGCTGGTACCCGCGCCGGTTGCAGCCACAGCGAAGGGACCTGTCCCGTTGAAGACCCCCAGCACATCCGTGGAGGGGGTCGTGCCTCCCGTGGTCAAATTGCCAGCCGTCTGGCTGAACAACTTCGACGTCAGGGGACCGTCGTTGGTCAGGTCCTTGATGTACAGGGTTATGCTGTCGGCCGTACCCCCGCCCGAATTGATGTCGACGACCGCCGCGACGTAGTAGTCGGTATCGGGCGCGATCGTGCTCGCGTCCGTATCCAAGAAGAAGCCGGTCTTGGGACCGTTACCGTCATCGTCGAGGAGAAGGCGAAGTTTCCCGGTCCCGCTCGCCGCTTGGCTGATGCCCAAACCGTAGCTCCGCGCGTCTCCGGTGCCCCAGTGCCCCGCAATAAATTCGGTCGTATTCGTGGCGATGGTGCCTGCGTTGACAAACGCCTCAATGGTGAAACTGTTATCCGTGAAGGCATTATCGTCAGCGGCCGTGTAATAGCCGGCTCCTGTGGGCGATATGACGCCCTCGTTCGGCAGGCCACCGACCGTCGCGGGGAACGACGACCCGTTGCCGGTTGCCGGCCGCGCGATCTCATTGACCGTATCGACTTTCGTCAACGCTCGAGCATTACCGCTCGAATCGGTCGTTCGTGCCCCCGGCTCAAACCGGTAGTAGGCAACCACGCCTGCGCTCGCATCCACCGCCGCGACGAGGGTTACCAGCGCACAGCTGGCAGATAGACACACGATAGAACTTGACGCTTTGCTCACGAGAACCTCCTTAGAAAGAAAAGAAACGGGACATGGAAACTCAAAATTTGATAACGTCACATCAAAATAAACACGGCCACACGCGTAACTGCCTCTATCCGCCGCGACCTAACGCGGCGGCGCCCGCCAACTTTTCCAGTCGCTCGCCCGACAACATCAACGACCTTCCCGTGTGATACGAAGCCTTCCAGTTCTGGCCTTTCAGTTGATCGGGTTTTGCCGTTCCGTCTCGGTCAACCTCGGCGAACCAGCCGCCGTGCGCGGGGTCGACCTGGTGGCGGGCGATGAAGTTCCATTGGGCGACAGCAGCGTTCCAATAGACGTCGGTTTCGTGGCCGAAACGTTCATGGAACAGCAGCAGGGCGTTGAGCCCCTCGGCTTGCACCCACCAGACCTTGCGCGTGTGGACCCTGGACAGGTCTTTCGCGCTGTGGACGGCCGGGCCTTCGTCGTAAAAACCACCGTGCTGCGCGTCCCACCCGTGTGCCAGGGCATGGTCCACGAGCGACCGCGCGACGGCGACGGTTTTCGGATCATGACCAAGATCCAACCCGTCGGCGGCCTCCAGCAGCAGGTAGCCGGTCTCGACGTCGTGGCCGTAGGAATCGGCGTTGGGCAACGCCGGCCAGTCGGGCGTGAAGTATTGGTTCAGGCAGCCCGGCTCGACCGCGATGCGATCGCGAACGATCAGGAACACCTCGCGCAACCGCGCCTCGAGCCGCGAGTCGCGCCACAACTGGTGCAGCACGTTGAACGCCTCCATGAGGTGGATGTGGGCATTCATCGACTTGGTGCCGTACGGTCCGCCGATCTGATCGACCACTCGGCCGCCGGTACCCGACTTGCGTGGGCGACCATCGCGGTCCAGGGCATCGAAGTACCCGCCGTTGATGTCATCGTGTGCCCGCTCGTCCAGCCAGAGGAATGCGCGCTTCGCCAGATCGAGGGCCTCGGGATCAGCGGTGGCGCGATGCGCTTCGGCCAGGGCGTAGATGGCGAAGGCGTTGCCGTAGCTGTGCTTGCTGGCCCGGTCATCGTCGTACGGCTTGTTGTCCGGGTCGACGACCCAATAAAAACCGCCGCGCTCCGCGTCCCACAGGACGTCGCGCAGAAACTTCACGCCGTGTGAAACGTACGGGCGGAACTCGTCGGCGAGGACGGGCCGGCGCTTGGTGACCTCGGCGGCGGTCCAGATCATGCGCGACTGAAACACGACCGACCTCTGCGCCGGCGGACCGGGCGACCAATCGGCGTTGAAGTTCGAGCGAAATCCACCCCGCTCGCGGTCGACGGATCGCGGGTACCACAGGGAAAGCTCTGCGCGCAGCCCACGTTCGGTTTCGTCGGCGAGGGCACGGTAGTCGCTGGCGCCCGGGCGGGTCGTTGGCCCTTCGGCGGCGGCAAGGGTTGCCGCCGCCGAGAGGAGCGCAAGGACGAAAATCTTCGGCGATGCCAACCGCATATCGTCGTCGTGAGAGGTTAGCGGGGCCGCGGAAACCTACCGGCTCACCACCAGCGCCAGTGACCGGTCACGGCGACATCCATCAGCTCGTTAGGCGACAGGCTCGTCACGTGGCCGTCGACAAAGAGCATGTTGGCTTTCATGGTCGGCCTGTCATTGCCGCCATGCCGGTACCCGGGCCTGGGCGTGGGGCCGACGGAGTACCGGCTCGGCTTCTTGGCGGTGTTGTTCCAGTAGGCGACGTACCCATCGTCGGTGGGGATGTAGTCGTAGCCACTGCCGTTGGAGAGGTCGCCGAGCAGGATGATCTCGGTGGGGTTCCGTGCGCGGGCGAGCTTATAGGCCCACGGCATGTTCGCCGTGGTGGAGGCTGGATTGCCCGCATTGATGAAGCTGTTCATCGCATAGCTCGGCTTGTTGTTTTGCCAGTACAACGAGCTCTCATCAACGCCGCTGGACGGATAGTCGGGACAGGCGAAGACGCCGGTGAACCGGCCCACGCCGAGGCTTTCGGACGTGCTACGTGCGCCCTGGGGCAGGTAGCCGACCAGCCGCTCGGCCCAAGACGTGTTTTTTCCCGTCCAAGCGTTCCAGTCGGTGGAAACGGGCGTGAGAAAACCACGGTTGGCGTTGGCGTACATAACCTGGGCGATGCCGAGCTGCCTGAGGTTGGACTGGCACTTAACCGAATTGGCGTACCGGCGGGCCTTGTTAAGCGACGGCAACAGGATCGAAATGAGCAGCGCGATGATGCCGATCACGACCAGAAGCTCGACGAGCGTGAATCCTTTTGGCTTCATAGCTGACCTCCCATTGTGGGGCATTAACCTTCGTCACACGTACATTATGGGGCCAATGGGGCCGAGTCGCCGCCGTGCCAGTGGTCGCGCAGCTCGACTGACGGCGCGGCGTGGCGGTCGCCACCCATGACGTTCAGGAGCATTTGGGCGGCCTGGCGGGCCATCCGAACGCGGTCAAATGCGACGCGGGCGACCGCTCGAAACGGTCCACCCAACTCGACCGAGGCGTCACACGACGCCAGCGCGAAATCGATGCCGACTCGCTTTCCGAGCCGACCGAAGTAACCGATGACCTCGAGCGCTAACCGGCCGTCGTATGTCACCAGAGCCCAACCGGGCTCTAACCTCCGCAGCCGGTCAGGAGGTTCGGAGATGAGCCGTTCGTAGGAACAGTCCAGCGACTCGATCGTGACGCCCAGTGACTCGGCAGCGCGCTTCACGCCGTCCCAACGACCAGCCTCGCTGTAATGCCCTCGAAGATGCTCGAGCTCGAGGTACAGGAACCGGCGGTAGCCCAATTTATGTAACTCGGTGATGACCAGCTCGCCGGCATGAACTTCATCGCGGCGAATGCAGCAGAAGGACTCGAAATGGTTGTGGTCTACCCATACCGTGTTCGGCGAGATCTGCGCAATGCGGCTACGGAGGTGGCCGGGCGCGGAGTTAATGACCATCAACCCGTCGACCATTTTTTCCTGAAAGATCGCCGAGCGCTCGCCCGCGTCGGCCAGAACATCGGCGACCGGCAAAAAGCAGGCCGAGTACCCCGCGTCGTTGAGGAAGAGGCTCGCCTCGAAAGCAAGCGATGACGCACCCGCATTGGGGACGTGTCCCGTGCCCAGCGCGGGCTGCAGGAGCAAGGCGACGATACCCGTCCGATGGGTACGCATCGCGCGGGCCGCGGCATCGGGCCGATAATGCAGTCGTTCAGCGATCTCGCGAATACGCTTTTGCTGGACCATGCTGATCCGCGATTCGGGACCCTTGCCGCGCAGAACAACGGAGGCGGTGCGTATCGAAACCCCAGCTTCGAACGCAATGTCCTTCAGGTTAGCCACGCAAGCTCCTCGGTCCGTCCCGTTGCAGTGTCAGCATCACCATGAATAAACGTTTACTCAATATGCCCCGCCAAAAGCCGATCGTCAAATTAATTTTTCCATCGGTATTTGCGGAAACCGCTCGATGCGACGCGCAGGGCGCAAAGTCTTGGGGAAAGATGGCTTGCGTTCAGTAAGCGGCGAATTGTCCAATTCTCGAAATGATCTGTTCAAATTTCCGCTCGACGACGCAACTCTTGTCCCTGAAATGAAAAAAGCCCTTCGACGTGCCGGTAGAAGGGCTTTGAGTTCAATTAAATCGGGCTGACAGGATTCGAACCTGCGACCTCTTGACCCCCAGTCAAGCGCTCTAAACCAAGCTGAGCTACAGCCCGCAGTGCAGGCGAATCATCGTAGTGCGCGCGGGGGAGGTGTCAAGGATTGGCTGGGCGGGCGGAGGAGTCGGGCGGCCAGCTCGATGGGGTGGAGCGCAACGCGGCCGGTGCCGTCGTTGATCTGGTGTCGACAGCTTGTGCCGGGGGCGCAAATCAGTGCGTCGGCGGCCGCGGCGCGGACGGGCGGGAAGACGGAGAGCTCGCCGATGGCCATCGAGACGTCATACTTGTCGGCCGCGTACCCGAAGCTGCCGGCCATGCCGCAGCAGCCGGAGGGGAGGACGGTGACGTTTCCACCCGTGAGGCGGCGGAGCAGGTTCGCGCTGGTGTCGTCGCCCCACAGCGCCTTCTGGTGGCAGTGGCCGTGGAGGACGACCGGCGGGGCGCCGGCGGCCGGGGCCGGCCGCGTCGGGTGGGCGTCCCAGAAGCGGTCGACGAACTCCTCGACGAGGTACGACTTGGCCGCGACCCGCCTGCGCGCGTCGATCGGCGTGCGGAGCTTGAGTTGCAACCAGTCGTCCTTGATCGCCGAGAGACACGACGGCTCGGCCACGACGATTGCCCGCACGTGCGGGTCGTCGGCGTACGGCAGCAAGGTCGCCAGCGCGCGGTCGGCGGACGCGATCGCGCCGGCGAGCAGTCCGGTGGAGATCATCGCGCGCCCGCAGCACGCGACCGGGGGCAGCGCCACCGCGTAACCCAACGCTTCGAGCACCTCGACCGACGCGCGCCCGACGTGCGGATCGTTGTACGACGTGAAACAGTCGCCGTAGAGCACGACGGTGGGGCGCGGAAGACGCGGGTCTTCGACCCCGCCGCCACGGGCCCGACGGGCGAACCACTGGTGCAGGCTCGGCGCGAACGGGGGGAGCGTGCGCCGCGGCGCGAGGTTCAGCACGCGGTTCAGGACGGCGCGGACGGGCGCGAGGGACGACGCGAAGTTCGCGAGCCGGGGCGTCATCGCGCCCAGGCGGTTCAGCGTCCGCACGTGCCCGAAGACGCGGGCGCGGAGCGGGGGCTTGCCGCGCTGCCGCCAGGATTGCGCGAGGTACTCGGCCTTCAACCGGGCGACGTCGACGTTGCTCGGGCACTCGGTCTTGCAGGCCTTGCAGCTCAGGCAGAGGTCGAGCGTCGCGTGGGTGTCGGGGTCGTCCCACCGGGGCCGGCCGTCGATCGACAGCTCGCCGCGGATCGCTTCGCGGAGCGCGTTGCCGCGGCCGCGGGTGCTGTGCCGCTCGTCGAGCGTCGCGCGATAGCTCGGACACATCGTGCCGCCGGCGGTCTTGCGGCAGAACCCGGCGCCGTTGCACTGCTCGACGGCGTGGCCGAAGTCGTCCTGGTCGGCGTAGTCGAAGTAGGTGTCCAGCGGGAGACGGGGCGACGCCGCAACGGCGCGATCCTCCGCGCCGTTCGCGCCTTCGCGGTCCGGCCCGGCGCGGTCGGCCGCCCGCAGGTGGTCGGTGATCGACGCGACCGGGCCGGCGCCGACGATGTTGCCGGGGTTAAGCATGCCCGCCGGATCGAACAGGCGTTTGACCTCGGCAAAGGCCGCGACCAGCTCGGAACCGAAGAAGCGTTCGAGCAGCGGCCCGCGGACTCGACCGTCGCCGTGCTCGCCGGACATGACGCCGCCGCAGTCGCGGGCGAGGTCGGCCACCTCGACGGCGATCGCGCGCATCCGTGCCAGGTCGGCCGGGTCGTGCAGGTCGAGCATCGGGCGCACGTGCAGGACGCCGACGCTCGCGTGCGCCCAGTAAGCGGCCCGTGTCCCGTGGCGCGTGACGATCTCGCGGAACCGCCGGACGAACTCCGGCAGCAGCTCGACGGGCACGGCGTTGTCCTCGACGAACGTCTGCGGCTTTCGCTTGCCGGGCAGCCCGTGCAGCAGCGGCTCGCCGGCCTTGCGGAGCGTCCACGCCTTGAGCATCGCGGGCGTGTCGCGGTAGCAGTGGACGCTGACGCCGGGCAGCGTCGCGGTGAGGTGCGACAGCGCGGCCTCGACGGCATCGGGCGCGTCCGCCTGGTACTCGACGTACAGGACGGCCGCCGGCTCGGCGCCGCCCGCGGGGCGCGGCAGCAGGTCGACGTACGGCCGGCACGCCTCGTTCCCCCTGGCGGCGCGGAGGACGACGTCGTCGAGCAGCTCGACGGCGCTCGGCCCGGTCGTCAGGATCGGGTTGACCGCGTCCATGGCCGCGTCGAGCGAGGCGAACGACGCGATCGCGAGGGCGGTCGCCTTCGGCGCCGACACGAGCTTCAGCTTCGCGCCGACGACGACCGCCAACGTCCCCTCGCTGCCGCAGATCAGGCCCGACAGGTCCAGGTCCTCGTCGGGCACGCCGCGGTCGAGCTGCTGGAGGACGAGGTCCAAGCCGTACCCCGCGTTGCGGCGGATCGTCTTGGGGAACCGCCGGCGGATCAGGTCCGCGCGGCGGCGGCAGACGTCGGCGACGCCGCGCGGACCTGA
>CADDYU010000099.1 GCA_902810705.1 Methylococcaceae bacterium | reverse complement strand
GGATAGCTAGCTATAGCGGAGGCGTGAGCGGCTATGGAGCGCCCATGGGAGGATTGAGCGGTTTAGGTACTGGCTTCGGCGGAATAGGCAGTGGACTTGGAGGCGTTGGAGGAGGATTAGGCGGTCTAGGAGCCGGGCTCGGGGGATTTGGTGGATTAGGTAGTTTTGGTACTGGATTAGGGGGAGTTGGAGGCTTGGGCAATATTGGAGTGGGAGGCAGCGCTATTGGTAGCGGTCTGAATCAATATGGTGGATTTAATGCCGGTACTACGTGGAATGGCGGATTCTGCCATCGGACCCGCCGTACAGTATGGCAAGCTTTCTATACAGAATACACCACAACCATTGCGCAAATTCTTCAAGACACCCGGCAGCCATTTGTTCCGATCAGCCAACCCACCACCACGACCAATATTAATGAAGTAATTACCCGAAAAAGAGGACAAGCAGGTATTTCGCTGATTTATCCCAAGAGCAATATTACCTTCACCGGGTATCAGGAAAATGCTCGCTACGAATTAAACGGGGCACAAGACATCTGGGGCGTAACGGCTTTCTGGAATTGGCGGTTCGCCCGGAGGACTTCCTCGCAGCTGCTTTTCGCCTGGCAGGCATTCAATAATAAGCCGATTTCCAGTCCGCACTATGCGAGTGACTTATCATTGGTATCTTTGAGTGTTTATCATAATCTCTCGCGGTATGTTGGCGGCGGATTAACCTACCGCTATACCGAACAGAATTCGGATTTGCCAATAGCTTCCTATATGGAAAACAGAGTAATGGCAACAGTTTTTATCAGGTTTTGAGCCGCTATGTACGACGCGTTTTATAGCCTGAAAAAGAAACCATTCCAACTTAACCCGGATCCTGAGTTCTTTTTCAATAGCGCGGTTCACAAGCGAGCCCTGGCTTATCTGCGGTATGGGTTGGCGCAGGGAGAGGGTTTCGTGGTCGTCACCGGTGTGCCAGGTACTGGGAAGACCATGTTAGTCAAGGAATTGTTTGAAACCTTGCGGAATGAGAATATCGTTGGCGGTTTAATGGTAACCTCACAAGTTGGCGCCGAGGACACCTTACGTATCATCGCCGCGACTTTTGGATTGTCCTATGATGGCGATGCCAAGGCGATTCTGCTCAAGAATCTGGAAAATTTCTTCAAGCTTAAGGCCCGCGAGGGAAAGCGCGTACTGCTGGTAGTGGACGAGGCTCAAAACCTTCCATTGCAATCCCTGGAAGAATTGCGGATGCTATTGAATTTCGAACTGGAGGGGCGACCAATATTCCAGGTTTTCATGCTAGGGCAGGAGGAATTGCGGGTAGTCTTGCAGGAAGGAAAGATGGAGCAGGTCAGACAGAGGGTGACGGCGACCTATCACCTTAGACCCCTGGAAAGAGAGGAAACTCGCGAATATATTTTGCACCGATTGACTACCGCAGGTTGGAATCAGGACCCCCGATTTTCAGATGCGGCATTCGACGAAATACACAACTACTCCGGCGGAATACCGAGGCTGATTAATACTCTGTGTGACCGTTTGCTACTATATGGCTATTTGGAAGAACTTCATGAGTTAGATCTAGAAGCAGTACAGCTGGTTATTAGCGAGATGGAACAGGATTCTGTTCGGAGTAAGCCGCTGCACCCGTCTGAACCCAGTGATTCATTCATAACGGAGGTGAATTCAGAACCACATAATTCCATATTACCTAGAGGCAATATTGAAGAACGCTTGTTCCAGCTGGAGAATCAGTTTTCATCCTTGCAAAAAACGGTGTACAAAGAACGAGCATTACTGAGGAAGGCGATTCTATTGCAATTGGATATGGATGAGGTTTATCAGGATCCGCCAGAAGAGCCTATAGGGCCAAAATGATCTTACAATCACGAAATATAAATAAACTTAAAAGATTACATGAAACTTTCCATATGAGAGGCAATCTTGTCTAAGCAGGCGTCGATGGTGTTTAAGAGCGATTCGTTAGTAAACGCTATGACGGTGGATGTCGAGGATTATTTTCAAGTTTCAGCTTTTGAGCGCCATATTGCGAGGGATAGCTGGGACAAGCTGCCCTGTCGGGTTGAACGTAATACCAACCGGGTATTGGAGTTATTCGCGGATCATGGAGTGCGGGCTACTTTTTTTACTCTGGGGTGGGTGGCGGAACGTTATCCGTGCCTCATAAGGCACATCGTCGATGCGGGCCATGAATTGGCATGCCATGGTTATAATCATGTTCGAGTTACGGAACAAACGCCCGTAGAATTCTCGACTGATGTCAAACAGGCTAAGCAACTTCTTGAGGATATTTCCGGTTGCCCCGTTTTGGGTTATCGCGCCGCAAGTTATTCAATTGGCGCGAAGAATTTATGGGCTTTGCAAGTCCTTGCAGAACTCGGTTTTCAATACAGCTCCAGCATTTATCCAGTAAAACACGACCTATACGGAATGCCGGAGGCACCCCGATTTAGGTTTCGCCCGGTCGGGGCCGAGGATTTACAGGAATTTCCGATTACTACAGTAAGGTTTGGCGGAAGAAATTTTCCCTGTGGAGGGGGGGGGTACTTTAGATTGCTCCCTTACGGGGTTTCTCGCTGGGCAATAGCTCGGGTCAATGCCAGTGAAAGACAATCCTGTATTTTCTATTTTCATCCCTGGGAGATCGATCCGGATCAACCGCGGCAGAAAGGCATCAGTGCTAAGACCCGATTGCGCCATTATCTCAATCTTTCCCGCATGGAGCGCCGCCTTGATCGGCTTCTCAGAGATTTTCGGTGGGATACCATGGCCAACGTATTTCTGACGCCTAGCTAGTTAAAGGTATTGAATCGTATAAAGTGATTGCGCATGGCTCAAGCTGATCTGTGGCAGAGCCAAGACCGCCAAGCAGGGGAACATGGAGATTCGATAATTTGTCTGTTTAAAATGGATTCTTCTCTAAAGAATATCCGTAATTTAAACGTTACATTAATCGTCTCTTACAGATATCAGGGATGATGGTTTCAATATGGATGTCAAACTATTGGATGATGGCCATAAGGCCAAATGGGATGCGTTTGTTGATGCCTGCCCAAAGGCGAGTTTTTTTCATAAATCGGGCTGGAAGGACGTTATCGAACGCGCGTTTGGGCATTCCATGTATTATTTCTATGTGGAGGAGGCTGGCCGGATTGTCGGCATCCTGCCGCTAGGTCATATCAAAAGCCTGCTGTTCGGAAATGCCTTTATCTCGAATCCGTTTTGTGTTTATGGCGGGGTGGCCGCTGAATCCGAAGACGCAGCCTGGGCGCTAGAGAATACGGCGGTTTGTTTTGCCCGGGAATTGGGTGTCGATTATCTGGAATTCCGCAATCGCACAACGAAAAACTCGACCCGCCCGGTAAAATCCTTATACGTTACCTTCCGAAAAAATCTAGATCCGGAGATCGACAAAAATCTTGGAGCCATTCCTCGAAAGCAGCGGGCCATGATTCGGAAGGGAATGGCGGCGGGTCTTAATGCAACTATCGATCCTGGCGTAGACCGCCTATACGCTGCCTATGCGGAAAGTGTCCGTAATCTCGGCACGCCGGTGTTCCCAAAACGCTATTTCGCCCTACTTAGGGAGGTTTTCGGCGATTCCTGCGAAGTCCTTACCGTAGAACATCAAGGACTCGTGGTTGGGAGTGTGATGAACTTTTATTTTCGGGACGAAGTCCTGCCTTATTACGGAGGCGGAACCGAGCGGGCGCGGGAAATCAAGGCCAACGATTTCATGTATTGGGAAGTGATGCGGCGCGCCGTGGAAAGAGGGGTTCGGATTTTCGACTATGGACGCAGCAAGGAAGGTACCGGCTCATACCGCTTCAAAATTCATTGGGGGTTCAAGCCCGAGCCGCTGCCCTATGAATACGAGTTGGTGAAAGCGCGGGAGGTGCCGAACATCAATCCATTAAATCCTAAATATCGATTGTTCGTGTCGGCGTGGCAGCGTCTTCCGCTACCGGTCAGCAAGGTGGTGGGTCCCTGGATATCAAAAAATCTGGGGTGAGTTGACGATTATCTAGAACGCATGAAAGCAATCCTGTTTCTCGTTCATCGAATTCCTTACCCACCCAATAAGGGAGATAAGATCAGATCATTTAATCTGCTGAAGCATTTATCTGAATCTTATCGGGTATATCTCGGCGCCTTCGTGGATGATCCGGACGATTGGCAATATGTTTCCAAAATAAAGGAATATTGTGCCGAAGCTTGCTTGCTCCCCCTTCATGCCGTTCGCGGCAGGCTGCGGAGCCTTTGGGGTCTTGCGACCGGCGAGCCATTGACGGTTCCCTATTACTCGGACCGGCGCATGGGGGCCTGGGTAGACCGCGTAATGGAAGGCGCGCAGATCCAAACGATTTTGGTATTTTGCTCAGGCATGGCTCGGTACGTGGAGAAGCATGATTCCGTGCCGCGGGTAATCGACTTTGTGGATGTGGATTCCGACAAGTGGCGCCAATACGCTCAGAAAAAATCCTGGCCGGCAAGCTGGATTTACCGGCGCGAGGCGGCATATCTGTTTCGGTTTGACCGTCGAGTGGCCAATCGCTTCGACCGATCCATTTTTATTTCGGACCACGAGGCCGGTTTGTTCACCCAATTGGCGCCAGAGACGGCCGGACGGGTGCTTGTCGTGGCAAACGGCGTCGATACGGTTTATTTTTCCAACTCAGAGAGTTACCCGAACCCTTATCCGGCCGGTGCGAAAGTCTTGGTTTTTACCGGGGCCATGGACTACTGGGCCAATGTGGATGCCGTCGCTTGGTTTGCCGACGAGGTGTTTCCCGGAATCCGCCAGTGCTTCGAGACGGCGCGGTTTTTCGTGGTGGGTGCCCGGCCCACCGAAGCCGTCCGGGCGCTGGGGCGGCGCGAGGGCATCACGGTCACCGGGACGGTGCCGGATGTCCGGCCCTACCTCCGGCATGCGCAACTTGTCGTGGCGCCTTTGCGTATCGCCAGAGGCGTGCAAAACAAAGTGTTGGAAGCTATGGCAATGGGTAAGCCGGTGCTGGCGTCCCCAGCCGCCATGGAGGGAATCGATGCCGACGGCCCCTTGGATATCCAGATCGCGGACCGGGCGGATGATTGGCTAGCGGCCGCGCTGCCAATGCTGGAGCGAGGCGGTGCACCGTTTTACTCGGCGGACAACAGGAATTTCGTGGAGCAGCGGTACAGCTGGAATCAGAGCTTGGGGCGCCTTGGAACCTTGCTGGAAAGCTTATGAAAGCACGCCCCGCGGATTTTAATGGCGAAGCAGGCATGGACGCGGCGTTGGCTTACCACTGGCAGACGGCCGGCCGTTTGGCCGGTGGCGGAGTCGCCGCCTTGCTGATTTTGTATTATCCGACCTTCAAGGCTATGGCGGACATCTGGTGGCGCTCGGAGACCTTTACCCATGGCCTCTTAATTTTTCCGATCAGCCTGTGGCTGATCTGGCGCCGTCGGCGGGCGGTCGCCCGCATTCCGCCCCGGCCCGACTACCGCGCCGTTCCCGTACTTATTTTACTGGGGCTAGGATGGCTGGTGGCCCGCGTCTCCGGCGTGCTGGTCATCGAGCAATATGCGGTAGTCGCGATGATCCCGGTCTTGATATGGCTCCTGCTGGGCCCAAAGGTCACCGCCGAATTGGCCTTCCCCTTGGCTTTTCTATTGTTCGCCGTGCCCACGGGGGAATTTCTCATTCCCCCCATGATGATGCTTACCGCCGATTTCACCGTCCGAATGCTCGAAATCACCGGGATTCCGGTGTTTCGGGAGGGTACCTTTTTCAGTATTCCGAGCGGTGACTGGTCGGTGGTCGAAGGATGCAGCGGGCTCCGTTATCTGATCGCGTCGATTACCTTGGGTAGCCTGTACGCCTATCTGAACTATCGCTCGCCATGGCGGCGGCTTACGTTCATCGGTCTCGCCATCGTTTTGCCAGTGTTCGCCAACGGATTTCGTGCCTACCTGATCGTGATGATCGCGCACTTGAGCAATATGACCCTGGCCTTAGGCGTCGATCATTTGATTTATGGCTGGCTATTTTTTGGCCTGGTGATGCTGCTTCTGTTCTGGCTGGGATCGTTTTGGATCGAGCGCGAGCCGGCCCCTCAAGATTTCCCACCGCCTTCCGGCCTTGCGGCAGCGCCTCTCATAAGCGCTGGAACTTTCGTGAAAGCCCTAGCCCTGGGGCTAGGGATTGCCTTGCCGTGGCCGGTTCGCGCCGCCTATATCGAGCATCTCGCAGATGCCAAATCGACGCCGGTCGAACTGGCTCTACCGGAGGGAGTGGGTCCATGGCGGATGGCCGCCGAGCCTGTGGCCGATTGGACGCCATCCTATGTTGGAGCGGATGCGAGGGCGGAAAGGTTCTATTCGGATGGCTCCCATAAGATAGGCTTTTATCTGATGTACTATCGGCATCAACGGCAGGGAAGGGAGCTCATTAATTCTCAGAATGTGCTGATTGGTCAAAAGCATCCGATCTGGAAGATGCCGGATGAGAGGCCGGTGGCGGTCCGGCTGCACGGAAAGCCGGCCACGGTCTTGCAGGGACGCTTGATTGGGCCCGACACAAAATTGCTAACATGGCGTTGGAACCGTATCGGCGAGACTTACACCGCCAACGATTATTGGGGGAAGTGGCTGGAGGCGAAGAACAGACTGCTCGGACTGAGCGAGGATGAGGCGGGCATCGTCATCGCGACGGAATACAGCGAGGATCCTGAACCGGCGGTGCGGGTGCTGCAAGATTTCGTGGACGCCATGCTGCCACCCCTGGAGGCTAGCCTGGACCGGGCGGCGGGAAGCTGACGGATGGCGGACGCTCCATTGGTCGTGCACGTCATTCATCGCCTCGGCGTGGGAGGCTTGGAAAATGGCTTAGTAAACTTGATCAATAGAACCCCGCGAGACCGCTACCGGCACGCTGTGGTCTGCCTGAAGGATGCGACCGATTTTCAGCGCCGGCTTGCCGGCGAGGTGCCGGTTTACCAACTGCATCGCAGGGAAGGGCAGGATTTCGGGCTTTACCCTAGGCTCTACCGGCTGTTGCGCCGCTTGCGCCCGGCGATCGTCCACACCCGCAATCTCGCAGCCTTGGAGTGTCAATGGCCGGCCTGGTTGGCCAGGGTGCCGGCGCGGGTGCATGGAGAGCACGGCTGGGACGTGTTTGATCCCGATGGCACCCTTCGCAAGTACCAATGGCTGCGCCGCTTCTTCAGGATTTTCGTACACCATTACATTCCCTTGTCGCGTCACCTGGAAGGATATCTTAGGGAGCGGATCAAGGTGCCGGACGAGAAAATCACCCGGATCTGCAATGGCGTGGACACGGCGGTGTTCCACCCGGGCCTGAATGGCAGGACGGCGATCGCGGGCTGTCCTTTCGGACGCGCCGAGGGACTCGTCCTCGTGGGAACCGTGGGCCGCATGCATGGGGTCAAGGACCAGCTCAACCTGGTCCGTGGCTTTCTAAGGCTTTTGGAAGGGCGTCCTTCCCTTCGCGAGCGGGTGCGGCTGATCCTGGTGGGCGAGGGCCCTTTGCGTAGCGAGGCGAAATCCCTCTTGCAGTCGGCCGGCGCGGCCGAACTCGCCTGGCTGCCGGGGGAGCGCGGCGATGTCGCGGCTATTCTGCGGGGGCTGGATATCTTCGTTCTGCCCTCCCAGGCGGAAGGAATTTCGAACACTGTTTTGGAGGCCATGGCGACGGGCCTCCCGGTTGTCGCGACCCACGTGGGCGGCAATCCGGAGCTTGTCGTGGAGGGAGTCACGGGCCGCTTGGTGCCTAGGGAAGATCCCGAGGCGCTGGCTGGCGCCTTGTTGGATTACCTCGATCAACCGCAAAGAATCGCCGACCACGGTCGCGCCGGGCTGGCGCGGGCGCGGGACTGCTTCAACCTGGACGGAATGGTGGAGCGCTACATGGCGGTCTATGACCAGGTGCTGAGGGTGGCGAAAGGTCGGCTGATGCCCGTTCAGGATGGTCTATAAGCCACACCTATCCGTGGCGAGAGAATCGCGGCCACGCGCGAGCGTGGAGCTCTTGGTTTTGTCCGCCGAAATGGATAATCGGCATAATGGCTGAAGGCCATGCGAATCCTGCACATACTCGATCATTCCATTCCGCTGCATAGCGGTTATGCCTTTCGCACCCGCGCCATTCTCGAACAGCAGCGCGCGCTGGGCTTCGAAACCTTTCATATCACCTCGGCCAAGCAAAAGGGCTCCCAGGTGGCGGTCGAGGAGGTTGACGGATTCCGGTTTTTCCGCACCCCCAGGTTCGGCCGATGGTACGAGGACTGGCCTTTGTTGAATCATCTTGCGGTGGTGAACAGTCTCGCGAAGCGCTTGGGTGAAGTGATCGAGGAAGTGCAGCCCGACATCCTGCACGCCCATTCGCCCGCGCTGAACGGTCTGGCCGCCTTGCGGGTCGCTCAATGGTACTCGCGGCCGGTCGTCTATGAATGCCGAGCCTTTTGGGAAGACGCCGCCGTGGATCACGGCACCAGCCGCGAGGGCGGAGTGCGCTATCGAGCCACCCATACTCTGGAAAACTACGTATTCAGACGAGCGCAGGCGATTGCGACCATTTGCGAAGGCTTGAAGCGGGACATCGTCAAGCGGGGAATTTCCGCGGACAAGGTGACGGTTATCCCTAACGCCGTGGATGTCCAGCGCTTTTCCTTCGCCGGAAAGCCCGATCCTAAACTCAGGGAAGCTTTGGGGCTGGCCGGAAAAACCGTGCTGGGCTTCATCGGATCGTTCTACGCCTACGAAGGCTTGTCCCTGCTGCTCGAAGCCCTGCCGCGGATTTTGCGGGAGCAGCCTGACCTTGCGCTGCTTCTAGCCGGCGGCGGCCCGGAAGAGGCTAAGCTCAGGGCCATGGTGGACCGGTTGGGACTCGGCGAGAAGGTGATTTTCTCGGGCCGAATTCCCCACGATCGAGTGCAGAAATACTATGACCAGGTGGATATCTTCGTATACCCGAGGTATTCCATGCGCCTAACCGAACTCGTTACTCCGCTGAAGCCCCTGGAAGCCATGGCCCAGGGGCGCTTGGTGGTGGCTTCGGACGTTGGGGGACACCGGGAATTGATCACTGATCGAGAAACCGGATGGCTGTTCAAGGCTGGCGATGCCGCCGATCTGGCGCGCACGGTGCTTGAACTTTTGCGGATGCCGGAGCGCTGGCCGGCCATCAAACAGGCGGGCCGCCGATTCGTGGAAGTGGAGCGCCACTGGCAGGCCAGCGTGCGGCGTTATTGCCGGGTTTACGAAGCTCTCGCGAGAGGTGGCTCGTAATGGATGAACGGGCGATCGCGACACGGCTTGGCCGCACAATCGGACTCGAACCGCCATGATCACCGCCTCGATTGCGGCCATCATTCCGGCTTACAACAGCGCCCGGTTTTTGCCGGAAGCCATCGCCAGCGTTCGGCGGCAAACGGTTGAGATGGCGGAAATCATCATTGTCGACGACGGCTCGACGGACGACACGGGCGAGGTGGCCCGCCGCCTGGGGACGGACATTCGTTACCTGAGGCAGGAAAATGCCGGCCCCTCGGCCGCCCGGAACACGGGCATCCGGACGGCCCGTGCCGAATGGGTGGCTTTTCTCGACGCAGACGATCAGTGGCTTCCGGAGAAGACCCAGCGGCAACTGGCCGCCTTGGAAAGGCAGCCGGCACTCGCCCTCATCGCCTCGGACAGGACGGAAATCGACGCGGCCGGCGAGGTCGTGGTCCAGTCGCTCTTCGAGCGCCACGGATTGAAGACTGGATTCCAGGCGCTGGACGGCGATCCGATTCCCCATGCCCTGGCGCGCCTCGTGAAGAAAAACTTCATTCCGACCAGCTCGGTGCTGGCAAGGCGCGAGGTGATCATGAGCTTGGGCGGTTTCAACACCGCGATTCGCTTTGGCGAGGATTGGGAGCTCTGGTGCAGAATCGCGGCTCGCCATCCCATTACCTGCCTTTCCGCCGTCCATACCCTCTATCGCCGTCATGGCGAAAATGCCGTCGGCAACACCGAGCTCTTGTTGCAAGGAACGCTACAGGCCATGGAATCGCTTCGGGCCCGTTGCGGGGAGTCCCTGCGGGCGGAGCATTGCGATCCGGACCGGCTCGTTGCCGAGCGCCAGGCGGATCTCGGCTATTTTTATTTCGATCGGGCGCGTCAGGCGGAGGCGCGCCGGGCGTTTCGGCGGTCCTTGGCCGAAAAGTTCACCAGCCGCGCCCTGTTCTATCTTACCGCGTCGTTTTTGCCCCTCGAGGCCGTGCGTGTTGGCCGAAGCCTTAAACAAGCCTGCACCGGGGCATAAGCCCGTGCTCCTCGCGGCCGAACCGCGGCGGATTCTTTACGTCGAGAACGGCATCGGCTACGGCGGCGCGGTGATTTGTCTCCGCCATTTGGCTCGCAACCTGGACAAACGGCGGTATCTCAGCCGAATCGTCACCGGAAGATCGGGCCCCGAATACGAAACCATACCGGCCGACGCCGAGTGGCGCTTCATACCCGACCACCAGGTCGATATCGCGGACCTCCGCCGCCGCATCGAGAGCGCGCGCAGGTTGGCTTCGGTTCCGGGATTGCCGAGACTCCTGAGCCAGGCCTTGGCTCGGCTCGACGATCTCCTTAATTTCCTGCCGTTCTCGCTGGCCCTCTTGAGGGAGATTCGGGATTTCCGGCCGGACCTTATCCACGCCAATAATGAACCGCTTTGCAACCGGGCCGCCCTGATCCTGGGGCGCTTGCTCGGGATTCCCACCGTCTGCCATGTGCGGGGACCGCAGACAGGCTCCTGGCTGATGGCCCGGCTATACCGCCTGCCGGACCATTTCATTCCGGTTTCATACTGGATAGATCAGGGCGTCGCGAGGCAAGGCGTTCCCGAGTCCAAACGCACGGTCATCTATGATGGGATCGAGCTTGAAAAATTGAACCTGGCCGAGGATGGAACGGCGTTTCGCCGCCGCTTTGGAATCCCTGAGAAGGCGTTTGCGGTCGGCTTGGTGGGGCTTCTCATGCCCTGGAAGGGACAACGCCTGTTCCTGGAGGCGGCCCGTGTCCTACGCGAGCAGATTCCCGAGCTGAAGATGCTGATCATCGGCGGCACGCCACACGAGTGCTTGGAGTACGAGGCGGAATTGCGGGAAACGGTCCGAGGGCAAGGCTTGCAAGACATCGTGGTCTTTACCGGACACGTTAGCGACATGTCCCCCGTGTACAACGCCCTCGATGTGGTCGTCTCGGCCTCGCTGAAGCCCGAGCCGCTCGGGACCGTGGTCATCGAAGCCATGGCCATGGGACGGCCCTTGATCGCGCCGAATCATGGCGGCGGGGCAGAAATGAATAGCGACGGGGAAACCGCGCTTCTGTTCGCGCCCGGCGACGCGGAAGCCTTTGCGGACGCGGTGCTGCGCCTGCACGCTTCTCCGAGCCTGCGCCAAGCCCTTGGCGGTGCGGCCAGAGAGCGCGCCTTGCGAAGCTTTGACATCGCGCGGCACGTCGAGCGGGTGGAGACGATTTACCGGACTCTCCTTGCGGAAGATCAGCCGAACGGAAGGGAGATCGCTTGAATGACGCTGGCTGAGAAAATGCGTCGGGGCGCGTTATGGCTCTCGGCATCACAGATTCTATCCCGCGTCACGGAATTTGCTTTCGGCGTCGTGTTGGCGAGGTTGCTGGCGCCCGAGGATTTCGGTCTCTTGGTGACGGTGCAGGTGTTTACCGGAGTCGCCGGATTTTTCGCGGCGGGCGGAATGGCCCAGGCGCTGGTCCAGAAAACCGAGGTCACGAAAAGGGACTTGCAAACCGTTTTCACGGTTCAGCTGCTGATTTGCTCCTTGATTTATCTCCTGTTCTTTTCCATCTCACCCTTTTTTGCGGAATGGTATGGCCGGCCTATATACCATGACCTCCTAAGGGTTTCCACGATCAGCTTTCTGCTCCGCCCGTTTCTCCTGGTGCCGAGAGCCCTGCTCCAGAGAGAGATGCGCTTTAAGGCGAATGGCTTATTGCAGGTGTGCGGACTGGGAATCTCCGGCACGTCGAGCATCCTTTTGGCGCTGCATCACCATGGCGTCTGGAGCTTGGTGCTCGGAAGCCTGGTGGGCACCGCCTGCCTTATCGTGCCTACCTGCATCGTCGCCCGCTGGATGCCGAGGCCGCGGTTGAGCCTTGCTGGGCTGGGCGAAATAGGCGCCTACGGCATCAAGGCCTCGCTCAATGACTTTGTGGATTATCTAAGGGCCCAAATTCCGAACTTTCTCGTGAGCGCCACTCAGGGGCCTGCGATGGTCGGGTTGTTCAACAAGGCCGAGAGCTTAAACTCGATTCCCCTTCAGCTCATCAGTGGGTCCATTTACGCGCCGGTATTCAGGGCCTTGTCTCAACTTCAGGATAATCTCGAGAAATCAAAATACCTTTACCTCAAGAGCCTCACCTTGGCCGTTACCTATTGCCTGCCGGTTTACGTGGCCCTTTGGTGGCTGGCGGAACCCTTCATGCGGGTGGTTTATGGCGAGAAATGGGTGCCCTCCGCCGAGCCTCTCCGCATTCTTTCGCTGAGCGGCCTTTTCTGGATAATCACCAATCAGTCCGGCGCCTTGATCGCCGCCCAAAACCGGCTCGGAAAGGAACTGATGATCAACATTCAGGGAGTCTTTCTCCTCTTCGTCGCCGCGGCCTGGGGCTTGCCGCACGGGCTGAAGGGGGTTGCCTACGGGATGTTGGCAGTTGGAATAATCTACAGCCTGCGTATCGTTTATCTGGCCAATGCGACCCTCGGGAGCGGGTTGTCCGATGTGATGCGGGCCCTGTGGCCGCCCTTGGTTCTGAATGGCGCGCTTGCCGGAATATTGTATGTCACGGATCTGGCGTGCCGATGGGCGGGGTATTCCGACCCTTTGTTATATTTATTGACAATGGGAGGGCTGGGGGCTTTCACATACCTGGTATTGTTCATCACAGTGCCTTTTTCCGGGCTTATGGCCGAGGCGGCGCGCTGGAAGCAAATACTCCGTCTGTCCCGCATTTCCAGCGATCCTGCCCGGTCCAGAATCTAGTTCATGGAAAAAGCTTTACCTCAAGGAAAAAAGGCCATTAGGACCGAAGTGCCCTGACCCTGCAGGGCCATCAGCGCTAGACCGATCATTCCTATGGAAAACACCGCATCCGTCGTGATCCCGTGCTTCAACGGCGCCGCCTACATCGCCCAGGCAGTGGACTCCGCCTTGGCCCAGACCTGGGAGGAAAAGGAAATAATCGTGGTGAACGACGGCTCCACGGATTCATCGTCCGAGGTTTTAAGCCGATATGGGGACAGGATTAAGGTCATCCATCAGGCCAACGCCGGCCTCCCCGCGGCGAGAAACTCCGGAATAAGGGCGGCGAGCGGCGGGTTTCTGGCATTTCTCGATGCCGACGATTACTGGGCGCCCGAATTTTTGGAAAAATCGATAGACGCATTGAACGCGACGGGAGCGGATATATCCTACTGCGGCTGGCAGAATATCGGCCTTCCGGGCCCCCGGGGAAAACCTTACGTTCCCGTGGAAATCGAAACGCTGCCGAACAAGCTGGAAGTCTTGGTGACGAATACCCAATGGCCGGTCCATGCCGCGGTGATCAAGCGGAATATATTGGATACTGTGGGAGGTTTTGACGAGCGCTGGAGGTGCTGCGAGGATTTTGCCTTCTGGCTCAAGACCGCGACCCGATCCAAGCTGGTGCGGGTTCCCGAAGTGCTCGCCTATTACCGCCATCATCCGGCGCAAATGACCAAGAATCGAGCCCTGCAGGCTGTCAGTCATTGGCGGATTCAGCAGGAATTCCTAGCGAAAAATTCGGCGATCGTGCGTAGCCTCGGCCTCCGCCGGGTGCGGGAAATCAGCGAGGGGGAACTGCTGAAACGGGGCTATGAATGCTATTGGGCTAGGGAATTGAAGGCGGCGCGGGAGATTTTCAGAATTGTCATGCGACGAAGATACGGGCGCTGGCGGGATTGGAAATACATGCTTCCGTGCCTGCTCCCCGAAAGCGTGCATCGAGGCTTGATTTCCCTTCTCGATTGAGGTCCAAACACAGAGCTTTAATCATAATCAAGTAATGATTCCGACACTGGGCGAACTTATGTACCCAGCCAATGCCCGCTTTGCAGTCCTGATGTACCACAGTATCGCTTTCCCCGAAAATGGAAGGGAGAAGCACCTTTCATGTCCGCCACCCTTGTTCGAGCGGCATATGAGGTATCTCCATTCCTCTGGATATTCGGCCCTCAGTCTCACGGATATCTTCGACCGATTGGCGCATGGAAAAGAGATACCGGAAAAAACCGTTTCAATAACCCTGGACGACGGTTTTGAAGATAACTATGAACATGCTTACCCGGTGCTTCGAAGATACCAGATACCCGCCACGATATTTCTGATTTCCGGTTGGATCGGAAAAACCAATGCCTGGATGACGGGCCATCAAGGGGTGGTTCGCCGCATGCTGACCTGGAGACAGATACGGGAGATGCAGTCCGGCGGAATTGAATTCGGCGCGCATACCGTGAGCCATCCGCGCTTGTCCGGACTCGACGATTCGGCGGCGACCTCGGAAATCTTAGCTTCCAAGCAGGACCTGGAGGCAGGTTTGAATCGCGAGGTTCGGCATTTCGCCTATCCCTATGGCGATTGGAGCGATTCGGTGCGGGACAAGGTGAGGAAGGCCGGCTTTGTGACAGCCTCCGGCACCCGGCCGGGATTCAACAATCCCGCGACCGATCGCTTCGAGCTTCGCCGCATCGACATTCGGGGCACCGATTCGATGAGGCGATTCCGCCAAAAAGTCCTGTTCGGCACCAACGACGGCGGGTGGCCGCTTCCGCTCAGGTATTATGGCGAAAGATTCTTCAAGAAAATCAGGGGCCGCGCTTAGCGCGTAAGCCGATATCCTTTAATCCAGCCGGTGCGAGGCCAGCCCATCCGCGAGCTTGGGCTCGAACCAGGTGGACTTGGGGGGCATGACCTGCCCGGCGTCGGCGACCGCCATGAGGTCCTCCATGCGGGTCGGATGCAGCGACAAGGCCAAGGCCATTTCGCCGCTGTCGACCCGGCGCTCCAATTCGGCGAGCCCCCGGATGCCGCCCACGAAATCGATGCGCTGATCCCGCCGGGGATCCTCAATGCCGAGCACCGGCCCAATGAGCTGGTTTTGCAGCAGACTGACGTCCAGCCGCTCCACCGGATCATCCGGTATCAATTCCGGCCGAATGACCAGCCGGCACCACACCCCTCCCCAATAGAGCCCGAATTCGCCGGGCCGGGCCGGACTGACCGGTCCCGCGCTCTCCGTGACGCTGAAGCTTTCGGCAATCCGGCGCAGAAACTCGGTGTCGCTCAAGCCGTTCAAGTCGCGGATCAGCCGGTTGTAAGCCAGGATGCGCATCTGATGATGCGGGAACACCACGGCCAGAAAATAATCGGCAGAGGTCTCGCCTTCGGTCTGACGCCGGGCGGCCGCCACGCGCGAGGCGGCCGCCGAGCGGTGGTGCCCGTCGGCGATGTAGAGAGCGGGAAGGGCCTCGAAATAGCCCGTCAGCCGGGCAATGGCCTCTTCGTCCCGAATCGCCCACACCGTGTGCCGAACCCCGGATTCGGAAACGGCGTCGGCCTCCGGCTCTCCCAAAGCCGCCGCGGCCAACGCGGCGTCGATTTCGGGGGCCCTAGGATACGCCAGCAGCACGGGTCCCGTCTGAGCGTTCAGCGCCTCGATCTGGCGCACCCGGTCGTCCTCCTTGTCCGGCCGGGTGAATTCGTGCCGGCGGATGCGGTTTTGGTCGTAGGCCGCGACGCTCGCGACCGCGATCAGCCCGGTCTGAACATGATCGCCCATCGTGAGGCGATAGACGTAATAGCCGGGCCGCTCGTCGCGCCGCAGCACGCCGGATTCGATCATCCGGTCCAGATTCTCCGCCGCCTTGGCGTAGGCCTCCGAAGCGTACGGATCGATGCCCGGCGGCAGATCGATCTCCGGCCTGGAGATGTGCAGAAAGCTCCAGGGTCGCCCGGCCGCCAGGGCGCGCGCTTCCTCGGTATTCACCACGTCGTAGGGCGGGGCGATGACCTCGGCGGCGCGGCCGGACGCGGGGCGTAGGGCGGCGAAGGGTCGGATGAGCGGCATGGCGGGTCTCCTCGGCTAAAAGTCCGTATTTTAGCAGTCTCGCGATTCCTCGCGGACCTGGCCCATCGATTCCGTCAGCCGGCTTGGGATTCCATAGATAAGCCCCGCCCTAGACTCCACCCCATGGATGGCTTCTATCCCTGCTGCCCTTGCGACACCCAGGCAACATGCCCTGCACTCCAAGCAACACTCAGCTAACGCCTCGTCGAGGCCAGGGGCGCGATTTACCGGCCCAGACTAGCCGGCATGGACTTTGCCATTTATCGATCGTGCTTGGAGGCCGCTGGCCCACGAGAGGCTATGCCCTCCTCGACATCTCACAAAGCGCGCTTATTCCACATACCTTACGACGAGGACATTATGGGCAAATCGTCTCTTCTCAAATCGTTCTCCGTCGCCGCGATGACCGCGGCGGCGTTTTTGTCGCCCGCCGCGGAAGCGGAAGACACCCTGTTCGTATGGGCGGGCGATGCGGCTCACAATGCGCCGGATTTTTTCGCCGTCGTCGACTTCGACCAGGCTTCGCCGACTTACGGAAAAGTGCTCAGCATCTCGCCGTTGCCGGAATCGCTGCCCAGCGCCATTCCGCTCAGCAACGGAGCCATCGGCAACGAGCCCCATCACGTCGGCGTGTCGGCCGATGGGAAAACGTTGGCGGGAGGCGGGCTCCTCAGCATCTTGCGGGGCCAGAACCAGAACTTTTTCTGGGACATCACCAATCCGCGGGCGCCCAAGCTCCTCAAAGCCAACACCCTTCCGGCCACGGCCTCGATCGCCGACGAATACGTACCGAAGTCGGGCGGCGGTTTCTTCACGACCTTCATGGGCGGCCCGGCGGGCGCGGCGCCGGGGCGGGTCGTGGAATACGATGCCAACTATAACGTGGCGAGGCAGTGGCCGCTCGTGCCGCCCTTGGATGGCTTCAACCCGCATGGCATCGCCATCGACGAGGCGCACAATCTTCTGCTGACGAGCGACTTCGTCTGCCCCCTGCACACGCTCAATTGATCTGGCAAGAGTTTTCCGGACACAAAATTAAGCCGTTTTGCGGTACTGCTGTTCGAACTCGATGGGAGTCCGATATCCGAGCGTCGAATGCTTGCGCTGCCGGTTATAAAAGACTTCGATGT
>CADDYU010000098.1 GCA_902810705.1 Methylococcaceae bacterium | reverse complement strand
ATCGCGAAGCTCTCCGGTGGGCGGATCGTCAAGGGCCGCCTACCCATATTGCGGTCGCGCTTCGACGAGAAAACCAACTGACTATGACCCCAGACACAAGAAAGAACGTTGCGAATCCATCCGATCCCCTACAATCCTGGCGTAGCCGCCATGCCCGCGAGCGCAAGATCCTGGCGGTGCTCGAAATCGACTGGCCGGGGACGCAGGACGTCTGCCGAAATGCCATCGATTACGTCCTGCAACAGGTGCCTGAAGCCGAGAACCGGGATCGAGTGGTCGAAGGCTGCCTGTCGGTAGCGCTCAACGCCTACCGGGTCGCCCTGCACGACCTCACCGTGTCGGACAGGGGCCGATTGGGATCGTTTCTGAACACGTTGATGTTCGAGCTGAGAAGCCGAGTTCCCGCCGATCATCCCAGAGAGCCTGAGCTGACCCGGCGGCTCGTCCCCTCGCATCTGCAGAGAACCCTTGGTGAGGAGGGAATGAATGAGGGCCGGGATGCCGCGTAACCTCCTGTTGAGCCTGGTGTTCTGGCTGGTCGAAGTGATCTTCGTCGCGGCCCTGGTGTCCGACGACTGGCTCAAGAGCGTGCAGCGCACCGAGGACCGAATGATCATCGAGTATCTCGGTGTACGGAAAGACGCCGAAATCCGGGAGATCGCCACGGGCTGGTTCGACCGTCTGTTCGTGCGTACCGGCGCACGGGAAAGCGTCCATCGCTACTTCATCCCCAGCGAACCGGAGCGTCAACGTTCGGTGGGATTCCAGGATGTGGGAAGAGACGATCTATTTCCGTTTATTGCCGGTAGGCTTCAAGTGCTCTGGGATAGCGTTTACCAGTCGATGCGCCGGTTTTTTCTGCTGCTGTCCTGGTGGCCATTCCTGCTGGCGGCCGTCGTGCCCTTCGCCGTGGATGGACTGGCCCAGCGCAAGATCAAACAATCGAACTTTGACTATTCGAGCCCCTTGGCCCATCGCTACAGCTTCTTCGCCATACTCGGCACGCTGTATGTGCTTCTGCTCGGATTGACCGTCCCATTCCCTGTGCCGCCGCAAGCCATGCCGATGGCGTGTGTGGCGATCGCGGCAGCCTTGAACGTCTACCTGGCGCATACACAGAAGAGGGTTTGAGGCAGCCGGCGGATTCCCGTTTAGGCAAGCATTTCACGAAGGGCTTTAGGATTCAGCCAGATAGAGTTCGACGGTAGCGGTCATCCAGGTAGCAACGCCTGCACCAGGGCGTCCCTGTCTTCGTTCCATACCGGACAGTCGAGTTTTCATCGGCGCCGGACTTCACCTCGGTCATCGACATACTCTGCAGCCTGTTATTGGTTGCGTGGACGAGAGAAGTCCTCATCTTTTCCCACATCCGGCATGGCAGCTAACAGATCTTTGATATCTTGACCTGACGGTCGGGTGCTGGGCGCGCCCTCGAAGATGACCGCCACACGAACTGGGCCAGCAGGGATTTCGGGCGGAAGCTGCAATCGCAAACAATGATCCGCCGGGACTTCGGCGATGGCCTCGTAGTATTTGGCGGTCATGGAAAAACCTCCAGGTCTTCGGGAGCGTGAGATTTTCCCATCCTGCAAGTTGCACAATCAGTCATACCAGTTTTCGAGCCGCAACCCCGGAATACGCCCAAACTCACTCAAGTTGCGGGTGATGAGAAGGGCATCGTGGGCGAACGCTGTGCCAGCGATAAGAACGTCCATGGGGCCGATAGGTTCGCCGCGTTTTTCCAAGTCAGCGCGTATCAACGCCGAACAGCGGCTTTCCAGAGCGCCAAAGGGCAAAACTTCGACCCAGGCAAGCAATTCCCCTAGCTGAGCGCGCCGGCGTTCCGGCGAATTCGATTTGGCGATACCCACTTCGAGTTCGTAGAGCACGACGGCAGGCAGCGCCAGTTCACCGGGTGGTGTTTGTAACAGACGTTCTGCAACCTTGCCTTGGCCTTTGAAGAAATAGATCAGAGTGTTGGTATCGGGAACAATCACTTACAACTGCTCCCGGCTAATGTCCTGCCCGCTGCCTTGACGCAGTTCTTCCGCAGTGGGGAAATCGGGCCACGCGCCTATCAGGGCGCGCACGCTCTCGGGCCATTGGGGATGGACATGCCGGCGCACCAGCCGTTCGACCCATTCCTGAGCATTCAGTCCCTCGGTACGGGCGCGCGCCTCCAATTCATGCGCAATCTGGTCGTCCAATTCGATGGTAACGTAAGTCATGGCTTTTACCTCGTTTCAATGTTACTGACGATCATTTCAGAGCATGCCCAGTTTCTGCAAAGTAGCCAAATCCTGCTCGAATTCCGCCACATCGTAATGCGGCGAAATGCCTCGGCTCGCTAATAGATGCTGGAAGGCGATCGGCGGCATCTCCGCGAGCGAGGCCGCCTGAGCCAGAGTCAGGCGGTCTTTGGAAAAGAGCAGTATCGCCAATTCCTGTTTCAATTCCGTCGCAGTCAGATGCGCGGCCTGCAATGTTTCATCAGGGATTACGACAGCCATCGTGGTTCCTCAAAAGAAGGTCCTGTGATATTGGACCGTAGTCATCGAGAGGGCTACTGATTTTCAGGGTGAATTCAAGTCCTCCGCGAGGACCTGCACCGCGGTCATGACTCCGTCGTATGTCGGTTGCCAGACTTCTTCGCTCGATCCACGTTTGGGCGCCAGCACCGTGGACAGATAATACTCGGCTTCGGCGACATTGAAAGCCACGGAATCGCTGTAGCGCTCGATCAGGCCGCGAGCACGGGCGCCGAGAACGGCGCAGACGAGGATGTTGGCATCGAGGACCAGTCGCTTATGCGGCATGGTCCCGCTGACGCCGCCATTGCTTGAACTCTTCCAGCAGTTCATCCTCCTTGAGGCCCAGTCGGACCAGTTCCTGGTCCAGGCGCTTTCCGGCTTCTAAAAGCGCCTCGCGTTCCGCCTGTCCCGGACGCCTGGGGATCGGGATGAAGAACCCGATGGTTTGGCCGTGCCGAGTCACTTCGATCGGCACCGTCGAATCGAGAAACGAGGTGAGCTTTTCGCGCAGCTCACGCACGCCGACACGTTGGGTCATGAGAGCCTCCACTCGGTGAACGCAATTGTGTACACATTATAACTCGAGTGGCAGCCATTAGTTTTAATAGCGCTGACGGAAGTCCTGCTCAACACAGTCGGGAATTGGATAGCCACTGGGTCGCTGGCCTGCGCAAGACCCTACTTTGTACACCTCAGCTAAAGGATGGATGCCCGAACGGACTGCCGCCCCGCAGCATGGAGGGTGATCTCCTCTGGCCAAGCGATGTGGATCGACCCCTAAATCCAACCAATCGGCCAGCGAACTCATTATTTTCCCTTACGCGCATTGAGCTATAAAAACTCAGATAGCAGGCACTGCGTCATGTTGTATTGGGAGATCTGGCACTGTCCCCTGTACATCCGTGGATAGCCGGACTTGAGACGGGTTGGCGTTATCGGATGGGGCGCGTATGGTGGCGTAGGTGTGGCGGGCGGGGAGTTGGTCATTCCCGCCATCGTTTTGCTGTTCGCAGCGGACTAAGTTGGCGGAAAACCTGAGTCTAGCCATCAGTATTTTCACCATCTGCCTCGGCTTGGCCAAGTACCGGCAGCAAAGGAAGGTAGGAGATATTCGCCCGAAGCGGGATTTGCCTTTTAAGCTGTAGAGCCATCAGCGGCGGGAGGCGTTGGCCGATTAACCGACGCGCTGCCCGTATCATCAGCTGTATTGGACGGAACGCCGTTTTTCCGCATGACTGGTATCGGTGCGGACAGAGCTTGAGATGCCGCATTTTCTTACCATGAGGCCGCGCCGGGCCAAATCCGAATAGATCAGACCCACCAAAGTAGATAGAGCCCGAGTAGGATCAGTAAGCCGCCGACGATCGGATCGATCCAGTTCCCAAAGCGGCTGCCATCGAGCCGCTTCAAGAAGGTGCCCGCCGCCGTGCCCACGAGCATGAGCGGTAGGCCGTTGCCGATCCCGTAGATAAAGAGCAGCAGCCCGCCATAGGCCAAGCTCTGTTGATACGCCGCGAAGGAAAGGACGGAGGCGAGTACCGGCGTGCCGCAGGGTCCGATAATCAGCGACAGCAGCAGGCCGGTTACGAACGCGCCGCCCAAGCCAGGCCGAAAAACCTTTGGCGCCATCTTCGGCAGGCCAATCCATCCCAGGCGGTAAAGGCCCATGAAGATCGGCAGGAAGGCGATCGCGTACCGGAATGGCGTCGCCATGACCGCCACTCGCCCGATATAGACCGCCAGAAAACCGAGCAGCGCCACGGAAACAGCGATGCCGAGCACGAAGGCGATGGCATTGCCGAGCGGGCGCTTGACGGTTTGCTCCTGCACTGAACAGCAGCATCCGGCCCCCGCGGGGTAGAGAGCGAGGCAACAGGGATTCAGGCCCGCGATGAGGCCGCCGATGAGCGCCAGCGGCAAGGCCGCAATGTTCCCCGCGGAGAGCGTGTCGCCGAGCGTCTGAAGGAAATCCATGGGCCTATCGCAACTGTTCAAGCTGGGCGCGCAACGCCGCCACGGTCTCCCACCCCTCGCCTTCGTACCGGGAAGTCACATTGCCCTGGCGGTCGAGGATCAGCACCGTGGGAACGGTCAGCACATGGTAGCGGCTGAGCAAATCCGATTCGCTGTCGGGGCCGAGTTCCTGGACGGCAATGCCCCGCTCCCGTGCGGCACGGACGTCCTGGATGATTTGCGCGCAGGCGTCGCCGTCCGAATCCGCCTCGCGCAGATCCGCCACCAGCAGCACGCGGGGAGGCGCCGCGCTGGCCGTGCTTTGTGTGTCCCGCGAGAGATACGACGAGAGATGCCATTTGTAGGCGATGATGCCCAGGGCGACGAGCGCCACGGCCAAGAGACCAATCCACTTTCTTTTCATCCGCAACAACCTTCTTTCTCTGGAGTAGGTGAACAAGAACCCGTTGAAGATTTGGGCGCGCAGCCGCACGAGCCGCCGGTGCCACACGAGGCTTTCGGGGCAGCGGGCGCCAATTGCCCCGGAGCCTTATCCTGAACGAACGGCATCCCGGTAAGCAGGCTCTGTTCGGCGCGCGCCAGCTCACGCCCCAGGTAAGCCGCGTGATCGAGGCGCGTCAGAAGCTGGCGCTCGATGGCTTCGCTGTACAGCGCGCCGGGCGATGTGCCTTCGAGGACGCAATTCAGCACGCCCTGGTTGGTGTAATGCCGACCACCAACTGATTGCTGCGGGCGTCGGGATAGACGACGAAGTACCCGGCCTTGTCGAGGATCAGGCGCTCGGGTTCCTGGGCTTGGATGCGCTCCACCGGCATCTCCCTGAACGGACAGGGGTAGGGACCCGGGCTCCGCTCCGCATAGGCGCGAATCTGCCCCGTAATGCTCTCAGGGTCTTCTTCTCCGATCATCGGCACGAGTTCGACCTGTTCCAGGAAGGCCGCGACTTCCTCCCGGCTCACGTTCTTAAGCATCGGCCGCTTGCCGCGCGCCCCGACGATGCGCCCGCGTTCATCGAGTCCGTAGCGGAAGAGGCTTTCCAAGCTTTGGCCCGGCAGATGGCCGATGGCCTGCCGGGTATCCTCGCCGCACAGCAGCAGGAAACGGATATGCGGATTGGCCAGCGTGTTTTTGATCACCCGCTCGATGCCGAGATTTTCCGTGCGCAGGGTGCCGGCGATGGCGAGGCCTTCGGGCTTGCGTTCGGCGAGGCGCTGGACCAGCGGTTCGCTGTTCAGGGCGCAGACCGCGACGGGAGCGCCGTAGCGGACGACCGCATAATCGCCGGGCAAGGGCGGCCAGCCGGCGCGTTCCTCCGGCGCTTCCGTCGGGCACAGGTCGAGACCCGCGGCTGCTTCCGGCCAGGCTTCCGCGAAGGCATTGGCGGCCAGCGCCGGATAGCACACCGGACAGCCCAGGCAATCGTATTTCTTCGGCAGAAAGACCCCACGCGCCTTCGTGAGAATCGAGGCCAGCTCCCTCCTTCCCGCTTCGCTTCCCGCGAAGGCCTCCACGGTCTGCTGAAGGCAGCCGCATTTGTGGCACTTGGGCGCGGCGATAGCGGCTTCGAGTTGCTCGGTGATGACATGCAGGGCGGATGCAGCCTGTTCAGCCGGGGGCATGCGGTTCTCCTTCAGGTGTTTCAGTCTTCGTGCCCTTCATCGAATACGGATGGGTTTTCTTGCGCGGAATGTGGCTCCAATGGTCTCGGGTGACGTGCGGTAGCCTGTGATTCCAAGAAACGCGGCGTCCTCGAAACCCGCATCCCGCAGCATTTTCAGGAAACATTCCGGCGCGAGCGTTCCCGCGACACAGTTGGCCCACGAACCGGAAGGCTCCGCAGTCTCGGGACTCGGGCGCGGTCGGCTAAGATCACGCACCATATCGGCAATGTAGAGCCTGCCGCCGGGCTTCAGGACACGGATGGCTTCCTTCAGCAGGCACGGTTTGTGCGGCGACAGATTGATGGCGCCGTTGGAGAGAACCACAGTGGCGCAGGCGTCAGGCAAGGGAAGGCCGGCGATGTCGGCTTCGATGATCTCGACGTTGCCGAATCCGGCCAGAGCGGCGTTGGCACGCGCCTTCTTGACCATCGCGGGAGTCAAGTCCACGCCGATGACGCGACCGCGCTGCCCGACAAGCAGGGCCGCTACGCACACGTCGGCACCCGCGCCGCAGCCCAGGTCAACCACGGTTTCGCCCGGCTCAATTAGGCCTATGGCGAAGGGATTTCCGACGGCCGCGGAGGATTCCCACACAGCGGCGGGCAACCGCGCCAGCCAGGCGGAGTCATACCCGAGCGCACGGGCGTTATCAACACCCCTGCCCCAGCCGAATTCCTTTTCGGGATGCAAAGCCAGTTCGGTGTAAAGGGCACGCACCTGTTGTTCAGGCGACTCGCCGCATGTATTGCTGCGTCTCTCACTCATAGCAAGCAAGAGCTGGCTTCTGGAAGCGACAATAAAGGTACATTTGCTTCACGCCACCGGGCGTTACATGGAGTTCCTTCCTGTGCTCATGGAGTACGAGGTCTTTGCCGAGTTCATGATGAAGTTGTTCCGGAGTGTAATGTGTTACGTCCAAGCCACTGCATTTTGGCGGCGCCTCGGGCGCAAAGGTGGCGATGACGATGTGCCCGCCTGCTTTCAATGCCCGCCACATGTGATCAACGTATCGCTTCCGGCTCTCGGTTTCCGTAAGAAAATGGAAGACTGCTCGATCATGCCAGACATCGTAGTAGCCTGGCGGTAAGTCAATGTCCGTAACGTCCCCTTCGATCCATTGGACCTTTGCAGCGCGTTCCGCGAGTCTCGAACGCGCCTGATCTAAAGCCGTCGGTGCAATATCGAGCACCGTGATGTGTTCGACGCGTGCATTAAGCAGGTCATCCACCAGCGTTGAGGCGCCCCCTCCGACATCAATAATCCTGGCCTCCTGGTGTACTCCGGTTCTCTTTATGAAGGCCAAGGAGGTTTGCAGATGGGGCTCATACCAGCCGACCTGCTCCGGCGCCTTTGTCGAATAGACGTTTTCCCAATGCGCTTTGGTTATCATCATGACTGTCTAATCATGGAATGGTCTTCAACAGGAGCGATTTCCCTATGCCGGCGATGAATCCTAAATTCGCAGGAGGCGTGTCCCAGACCCAGGCAGGCGGTCTCTTCCACGCTCAAGGCTCTTTCGCCGGTCACACCGCAAAGAAAGCCCTCGAAAAGCCCAGCGTCAAAACCGCAGACGGCTCGATGCACGGTGGGAACCTGCCAGCCCAGAACCGCCCCGCAGCCGGTGATTTGAAGCAGCGCCTCTTCTGCATTCCGCTGAAGAAAATGCGACTCTACCGCGCCCTCCAGTCCACAGGCCGGAATCAGCGCGGAAAGAGCCGCCTCCAGGTCAACCGGTTTTTCGTTTTGCTCCCTGGCGATGCGTTCGCCGACGACGCGCCCTATTTCCCGCAAGGGTGCGGTGAAGCCGCTGTCCAGGCAAATGAGCTTCTCCGCGAGCCGGTCCAACGCGGCGAAGTCACTGGCCGCGATTCCGCCCAGCCACGGCCCGCTGCTGCAACAGGAGACGGAGTGACAATCCTGCCGCCTACTCATGATTCGGCACCTTGAGCAGTCTTGCGGAATTGAGGGATACCAGCACGTCCGGCAACGCCTCCGTCGCCGCGGCCATGACGGGGCTCAGCACTCCGATCGAGGCGAGGCCCATGGTCACGACATCCCACGCAATGCCGAGAGCGATGTTCTGGCGGATCGTGCGATAGGTCCTGCACCCCATCCGAATGGCCTTGGGGACCTGGCTCCAGTCATCGCGCATGAGCGCCACGTGCGCCGCCTCCAGCGCCACGTCGCTGCCCACCACGCCCATGGCGATTCCCACGTCGGCTTGGGCGAGCGCCGGCGCGTCGTTCACGCCGTCGCCGATCATCGCGACGACATGCCCAGCCCGCTGCAACGCTTGCACCAGGGCGATCTTGTCCTGCGGCAGGAGGTTGGCCTGGTACTCGGTGATGCCGAGCCGGCCCGCGATCGCGGCGGCCACCCGCTCGTTGTCGCCCGTGAGGAGAATCAACCGGCGCACGCCCAGCTTCTTCAGCGCCTCGAGGGCCGCGGGCACCTCGTCGCGGACCACGTCGGCCACCGCGACGACGCCCTCCGCCACGCCGTCGACCGTTAGGAAAAAGGCAGTCTTGCCGTCCCGGCCGAGCACATCGGCGTGCGCTTGGGCTTGCGGCGTCAGTGGGATGCCCTGGTCGGCCAGGAATTTCGCGTTGCCGAGCATGATGGCCCGGCCCGCCACGAGACCGCGAAGGCCCTGTCCGACGAGGTACTCGAACCGCTCGGGGTCGGGCACGCTGACCTGCTGCGCGGTGGCGTGGGCGAGAATCGCCGAGGCGATGGGATGCTCGGAGTTCTTCTCCAGCGAGGCCGCGTACTTCAGAAGTTCGCTGTCCGCGAGGCCGTGCAAGGACACCACATCGGTCACGCGCGGTTTGCCGAAGGTGACGGTTCCGGTCTTGTCCATCACCACGCAGTCCACGCGCGCAAGCCCCTCCAGGTACAGCCCGCCTTTGATGAGCAGGCCCTGCTTAGCGCCCGCTCCCACGCTGGCGATGACCGAAAGCGGCGTGGCGAGGCCCACGGCGCAGGGGCAGGCGGCGACCAGCACCGCGATAGCGTAGGTGAGCTGGCCGGAGATGAGATAAGTGAGGACCGCGACGCCGATGGCGGTAGGCAGGAAATAGGTGGTGAACCGGTCGGCGAACTTCTGCACCGGTGCCTTGACCGCTTCGGCCTCTTCGACCAGCTTGACGATCTTGCCGAAGGTGGTGTCCGCACCCACCCGGGTGACCTGCACTTCCAAGTAACCCGCGTCGTTGAGCGTCGCGGCGAACACCGGATCGCCCGCCTGCTTGTCGACCAGCATGCTTTCGCCGGTGATCGAGGCTTGGTTGACAGCGCTCACCCCGGCGACGACGCTGCCGTCGGCGGGTATCTGCTCGCCGGGACGGATGGCCACCACGTCGCCGGGCTGGAGCGCCTCGACCGCGACCTCGATCTCGCGGCCGTCCCGCTTGATCCTGGCCGTCTTGGGGGCGAGCTTGATGAGCTCCTGAATAGCTTTGCGCGACTTGCCGGTCGTGAATTCCTCCAGGAGATGGGCGACGCCCATGAAAAACACGATCAGCATCGAGGACGTGTATTGGCCGATGGCGGCGGCGCCGAGAATCCCGACGGACATCATCGAGTCGACATTGATCCGCCCCTTGAGCGCGCCCAGCGCCGCACGCCGGAAGATCGGGTAGCCACCGATGAGGATGGCGGCGAGCAGAACGGGCAAGGGGATTCTTTCCTTGGCGACCTCAAGCCAGCCGAAATGCTCGCCGCCGATCTCCAGCAACGCGATGGCCGCCACGACCGCCACGAAGCCGAAGCGGATCGCTTCGCCGGGAAACCCGCGCTGTTTGCCCGCGGGCGGGGCGGGCAGGACATCGGCCGCCCGCACCTTGTAACCCAGGGCGGCGATGGAGCCCGCGAGCTCCTCGGCCTGCACCTTCCGCGCGTCGTAGCGCACCTCGACCTTCTCGGCCGCGGACAGGATCTTCACGCCCCGAACGCCGGCGCGGCGCGTGAGCGTTTTCTCCACGGCCACTGCGCATTCCGTGCAGCACAGCCCGTCGACCTGGAGTGTGAGCGTCTTTGCCGTCGCCTGTCTCCGGTCGCCATCGACCAAGCTCACCGGCGGCTTTGGAGTGCCGTGAGGCCCTATAGGCTGCCTGCTACCCATGGACCACCATGTAAGCAGCGATAGTTACCAGCAAGACGGCCACAAAGCGCTGAAACCTTTCCCGAGGCAGAAGCTCAATGACTCGCTTTGCCGACCATGTTCCAAGGATCATCGCGCATCCCATGAGCGCAGCCAGAAACCAAAACTCCCGATCAAGCGTAATGTGCTGCTGATATACGACTGTCTTTACGCCGTGCATCGTGAGTGCGGTCGTCGCCTCGCTAGCGACATAGGCGACTGGTGGCAACCCAAGCGAAAGGAAGATGGCTGCGCCCAAAGGTCCCGCACTGCCCACCAATCCCGAGAGAAAACCCACCAGCCCGCCGCCGCCGACCAGAAGCGCGCGGCCAGCCTTCACTTCCAACACGCCAAAATACTTGAGCGCCACGAACAGCAGTATGGCTGCTCCGATAGCGCGCGTTACCAAATCCTTCAGTAGTTGTACGAACGAAAACGCGCCGAGAATACTGAACGGAACAGCCCCGACGAGAAATAACGCCACCGGCTTCCACCGGATTTGTGAAAAGCCGAAGCCGGCCCTCGATAGATTGCCGATCAGCTGAGCGAGGGTCAGTAGTGGAACAGCATGCGTCGTACCGACGGTCGCCACGAGCAAGGGCAACAGCAAGAGCGCACCCCCAAATCCTGCTGCGCCTGAAACAGCCGCCGCCAGAAATGCGGCGACAAAGAGTACGATGAGTTCGAGCATCTCGTTGTATGGCACTAACCATTGATATGGCGCTGGGCAGCTAGCAGTCCGCACACGCTGGCGTGCGACCTTCATGTGAGGCGCTGCTCCAGCAGGCGGAAGTCGCCCTTCAGCGCCTTGAGCAGGCCTTCGCCGCGCAGACGGTAGTAGACCATCTTGCCGTCGTTGCGCATGGCGAGCCAGCCCTGATCGCGCAAGAGCTTCAGCTGATGGGAGGTGGCGGCGACGGTAAGCCCCAGGACATGCGCCACGTCGCACACGCACAGTTCGCCCTGAGCCAGGGCCAGAAGTATCTTCAGGCGCGTCGTATTGCCGAGCAGCTTGTACAGCTCGGCCAACTCAGGCAACAGATGTTCTTCCTTGGCGAGTTCGGCCTTGATGCGGGCAACCTTTTCCTGCTCGAAGCAAGTCACGTTACACGTGGGACTCGCAATGACGTTGGCTGTGGACTTCAAGGATGCACCTCATTTAGATATTTTCGAAAATAATAATACGACAGGGGGCAGGGGTACAAGCGTCGAATTCCGGCTAAAAGCTAAATAACAAGGTAAGAATCGGATTGCTGACGCAATCCAGCTGATTCCGCCCGGAATAGTCGATTGACTCCCGATGGCTACCGTGGTCAATCATTAGGTACGTTGGTGCGTTCGCGGGATGATCAGTTTTCTGGGGGTGGGCCTTACCCATTGAAGACATGTCGAAATCACATTGACAATCGGCTGAGTACGAGAAGGCCGGGGCGAGATCAACGTGCTCTCCGTCGAGCGGACCTAGTCTCCGATCCAACACCTGCCCGAAGCGGATTCTTTCACTCGCTCCAATCTGACCGCCGTCCCGGTCGCAACGACCATGATCATCCCGCCGCGGCCCATTCCGATGAACTCGTAGTCAAGGGTAATCCCGATCACGGCCGTAGCCTGGCTTCCGATGGCGCGTTCCACCATTTGTTCCAGCGCCTCCTGCCGTGCCTTGGCCAGTTCCTTCTCGTACCCGCGGGTCCGTCCGCCAAAGAAATTCCGAAGGCCCGCCATCCAGTCCTTAAGCACATTGGCGCCGAGAATGGCCTCGCCACTGACTACGCCCAAATAGTCCGTCACCTGGTAGCCGTCAATGCCGGCGGTTGTTGTCACGATCATCGTGTCCTCCTCAGCAACAGGTATGAGGCCAAGTCCCTGAGGAGTCCGATTCCCAGGATGATGTAAGAGTCGATCCATCCCAGCCGCCAACGTCCTGACCCGACATCGTCATGACCGAAGACCTGCTCCGGCCGCAGGTAAAAGCGGGCCCAATACCCGCCAACCGCGACGAAGGCACTCCCGGTCAGAGACAGCCGCACGATGGCCGACGTAGGTCTCCGGTTCACGAAAGCCCGCACCAAGGCGTGCTTCACCGTGGACTTCGGATGCATCGAATCCTCCTCGTAACAATGACCCGCCTAGACCGGGCGCCCCATTATTCCTGCGCAACCTTGGAGATGGGTGAGAAAAAGATGGCGAAATGAAGCATCTATTCGAACACCGATGCGCTCGCACATCCGGACAATGGCGGGGAACTTTCAAGGAGCCCCCATGGAACCCATCACCATCCCCAAACACATCGACGACCCGGTCACCCTGTTGGTGTGGAGCGCCGACGAGTTCGTGCCGGCCGCGTTCCTGATGATTCTGGGCATGCTCATCGGGCAACTGCTGATCATGCTGATCCTGTCGGTGATCGTCATCAAGGCCTATCGCCGTTTCCGCGACAACCGCCCGGACGGCTATGCGCTGCACGCGGCCTACTGGATCGGGATGCTGCCGAGCAAAGCCGTCACGATTCCCAATCCCTTCATCAGGGAGTTCTATCCGTGAAGCTCACCCAACTCCTGGAGTCCTGGAGCCTGGTTCAGGCCGAAAACCGACTGCATCGCGTCGTGCTGGTCGGGCTCGTGATCACCAACGGCATCAGCGCCCTGGCGGCGCTGCGCACCGAACGCACCGTCGTGCTGGTCCCGCCGACCCTGACTCAAGAAGTGGAGATCACCCGCAACACGGCTTCCAGCGAACTGAAGGAAGCCTGGGGGCTGTACCTGGCGGAACTCCTGGGCAACGTGACGCCCGCCACCTCCGAATTCATCACCAAGGCCCTCGCTCCGCTCCTGTCCACGGGAATCTATCGCGCCGTCATGGACGCCATGTCCGAGCAGATCAACGCCATCAAGATGGACCGCGTCGCGACCAGCTTCAAACCCCGCCAGGTCAGCTATGAGAAGGAAACCGACAAGGTCTTCGTCTCGGGTGAGTTGACCACGCAGGGACCCAACTCCAAAGCGGAAACCCGAAATCGCACCTACGAATTCGTGATTTCCACCCGGAATTACCGTCCGCGCCTCGACTACATCGACGTGTACCCGGACGAACCCCGCACCGTGGAGCGCCTGAAAGTCCTGAAACAACAGCAGGAACATCCATGAGAAATCCCGTGAAACGAGAAACGGCCGCCCTCCTGACTCTGTGCGCCCTCGCCGTGGGGGTTCGGGCCGAGACGGGCGATGCCATCGGCGTCGAAACCCCCGGTGTGCCCGCCAGCGTGTTGACCGAAGCGAAACGCGAGTCCGCGGCAGGCGCCACGACACCGCAAACCTTGCAAGTCGTTCCCGGCGTCAACGAAATCATCCCCGTCGCCGTTGGCCATCTGAACCGGATCGTCACCCCGTTCGAAACGCCGCAGGTTCGCACGGTGAGCCAGGCCACGACCCAGATCGAGGGCAACGTGCTCTACGTCGCCACCCCCGACGAAACCCCGGTGACGCTCTACATCACGCCGGGTGCCACGGAAGAAGTCGCGCTGTCGCTGACCCTGGCGCCCAGGCGCATCCCGCCGCGCGAAATCCGTCTGACCCTCGACGCTGCCAATTACAAGAAGCTTGGCGCCTTGCAGGGCCGGTCCACGGGACCGGGTGGCCAGTTCGGTCATGCCGCTCAGGACTACATCGCCCATCTCAAGACGACCTTCCGCGCGCTGGCCCTCATGAGAACGCCCAAGGGCTATGCCCTGCGGGATCCCGCCGCGGCGGAAAGCATCCGCTGCACGCAGGCAGACCTCCACACCCGGACCGGTCAGGCCCTCGAAGGGAGGGACATGGTGTTGCTGGTGGGCGTGGCCCGGAATACCGGCGCGACCGCCCTCGAGGTCGACGAGCGGTCCTGCACCGACGACGGCGGCGAGGTGCTGGCGGTCGCCGCCTGGCCCAAGGTCCTGCTTGAGCCGGGCGAAGCCACCGAGCTGTATGTCGCGGTGAGGCGTCCGCGCGATGAAGACACCACCGCGCGGCCCTCCTTGTTGAGCGGAGTCCATCGATGATCCGGAACGTGAAGGACCGCTGGGAGTCCCTCGGCCCGAACGCCAAACGCATTGCCGTCGTCGGCGGCATCGTGACCGCCTCGCTCGGGTTGATCGTCGCGCTCTCCCATTTCGCACCAGGTCCACCGCAGAGAGCCGACAAGCAAGCCGTGGTGAAACACATCCTCACCGACACGGACCCGCGGTCTCTGGGCATCGATGGCTTGGCCTCCCAGATCAAGACCATGGCGCAGAAGAACGAAGAACTGATGCGCCGGCTCAACTCGCTCGAGGAAGATCAAAAAAGATCGAGGCTCTCGGACGAGGAACGGCTGAAACGCATGGGCGAGGAGCAGGCCGCCAGCCACCAAGGGCAGATCGAGTCGCTGAAATCGGAAATCGACCGTTTGCGAAGGACCCAGGAGAGTCCATCGACCGAGAAACCCGAGGCCACGGGAACGCAGGCTGTGCTTCCTCCCGCCGAACGGGAACGGCTGCCCAAAAGGCCGTCCCCGAAACCGCCCGCCGGCCAGGACCTCGACGCCCTGCTCGCACAGCCGCCGGCGCCGCCTCCATACGGCGGCTCAACCAACAGCCCGGGCGGGGGGCCGTCCCAAGGCGCCGTTCAGAACAAGGGGCGGCTGGAAATCCGCGTCATCAAGCCGGAATCCCCCAAGCGTGCGGTCGAGGGGCCGGAGGGCAAGGCGTCCGATCACCCAACCTCCCAGTCCGAGATCTTCATCCCCGCCGGCAGCATCCTGTCCGGGAATCTCCTGAACGGCCTGGACGCGCCGACCGGCAAGGGCGCCCGCCGGGAGCCGTTTCCGGTGCTGGCCCGCCTGAAGGACGAGGCCATCCTCCCCAACCGCTACCGGGCGGATGTGCGCGAGTGCTTCCTGGTCTCCGCCGGCTACGGCGACCTCAGTTCGGAGCGCGCCTACATCCGGGGCGAATCCATCTCCTGCGTCCGGGATGACGGCGGGGTGATCGAGGTGCCCATCGACGCCTACGCCGTGGGCGAGGACGGCAAGGTTGGCATCCGCGGCCGGGTCGTCAGCAAGCAAGGCCAGTTGCTGGCCAATGCGCTGTTGGCGGGATTCCTGCGCGGGTTCTCCGACGCTTTCGGTCGCAACCAAACACAAGTGCTCGCCCTGGCGGGTCCGGGTGGCGTCGCGACCACGCCGTTTCAGCGGTCATTCAGCGGCGCCGCCATGGAAGGCGGAACGCTCAAGGGCGCCGGCTACGCCATGGATCGTCTGGCCCACTACTACATGGACCTGGCCGAGAACCTGTTCCCGATCATCGAGGTGGACGCCACCCGCAAGATCGAATTCATCGTCCAGAAGGGAACGCCGCTCAAGCTCTATGCCGAGAATGATTCACGAAATCGCAATTTAGCGCGCTAACCGTACCCGAAATTATCGGTATCTTCTCCACAACAAAACCGAGGAAACCATGAGATCAAGATCGCTCTCGACCCTCCTGCTTTGCACCCTGACCGGCCATGTCCTGGCGGACATCACAACCGCCCCGGGCGCCGTCTCGCAAGCGGCGGACCTGCTGATGAAAGCCCAGATCGAGGGCATGAAGACGCTGCCGATCACGGGTCTCCAGATGGTCAAGGCCGGCGGCAAGACCTTCTTCATGTCGAACAACGGCCGCTTCGTCATCACCGGCACCTTGATGGACGTCTGGAACCGGGTGGCGGTGACCGATCTCGATCAGGTCGACCAGATCGCGAGTCACATCGACCTGGCCAAGATGAAGCTCAAGATCGACGACCTGGGCCCCGTCTCGTACGGAACCGGAAAGGAACAGGTCGTGATGTTCGTCGATCCGCGCTGCCCCTACTGCGCCAAGGTGCAGAAACAGATGGAGGGGCTCAAGGACCGGTACACCTTCAAGCTGATTTCCGTTCCCGTATTGGGCCCGGAATCCCAAAGCCTCGTGACCAGGATCGGCTGCCTGCTGCAAACCAAGGATAAGGACAAGGCACGGGATGCCCTGATGCACCAAACCTACGACGCCTTGCCGGCCGATGTGGACCCGGCTTGCAACCGGGAGCCGGTCCAACGCGCGCTGGTGACGGCCCACCTCTTCGCCATCGAGGCCGTGCCTTTTCTGATCGCGCCGGACGGCCGCACCTTCAAGGGGGCGCCCGACAGCTTGGCCGATTGGCTGGCCGACAAACCCGCACCGCAGGTTAGCCAGCAACAGCCCAAAGAACCAACTGTTCAGTCAATTCATGGGCAATCGCCGTCGACAACCGAGGGCACCAAGCCATGAAACGACTCGCAACCATCGCCGTCGCGCTCTCCCTGACCGGCTGTTCGGCCAAATACGGCTGCAAGGGCATGCCGGAGGATCCCACCTGTCTGTCGGCCGTGGACGCCTACAAGGCCACGGACAAAGCCAACACCACGATCCGTCCGGCGAACGCCGCCACCCCGACAACAACATCCTCGACGCCAGTAGCCACCGCGATTCCGCCGGCCGATCCGGCACCGGCTCCCAAGATCGACGATCCCACGCCGATCCGAACGCCCGCCAAGGTGATGCGTGTGTGGGTGGTGCCCTGGGAAGACGCCGACGGCGATCTCAATGTCTCGGGTTTCGTGTTCACCGAACTCGAGCCGCGTCGCTGGATGATCGGCAAGCCCTTGACGACGATGAGTCCCTCGATCTCGCCGCTCCAGGTTCTGCACCGGGCCAAGGAGCATGGGCGGACACCGGCGCTACCTGCGGAAAAAGACAAGGAGACGCCGATGTCCCCGTTGTACGGCGAGCCCGAAGAGGCGGATCACTGATTTCACCGGCTGCGTGTTCGCGCAGACCGAGTCACGGGCGGGCGACCGCCCCAGCATCATCGGAAGCCCACCCCTTCCGAGGCCCGGCGGGCAACCGCCTTCTACCTGGAAAAGTGAGATGAAAAATGCCAAATACCCTGCCCAACGGATGCGGTCTGCTGGTCGCCGCGCTCGCCGCTCTCGCCATGCTGCTG
>CADDYU010000097.1 GCA_902810705.1 Methylococcaceae bacterium | reverse complement strand
GGGGGACAACATCAAGATCACGGTCAAGCTGATCGCGCCCATCGCCATGGAAGAAGGCTTGCGCTTCGCGGTACGCGAGGGCGGTCGGACCGTCGGCGCCGGCGTCGTGTCCAAGATTCTGGAGTAAGTCTATGCAAAAGCAAAGAATCCGGATCCGCTTGAAGGCTTTCGACCATCGCTTGATCGATCAGTCCGCTAGCGAAATCGTGGAGACTGCAAAGCGTACTGGAGCCCAAGTGCTGGGCCCAATTCCTTTGCCCACAAAGAAAGAGCGGTACACGGTGTTGATTTCGCCTCATGTTAACAAAGACGCGCGCGACCAATACGAACTTCGTACCCATAAGCGGCTGATGGACATCGTTGATCCGACTGATAAGACGGTTGATGCGCTGATGAGATTAGATTTAGCTGCGGGTGTGGATGTCCAGATTAAACTAAATTGAAAAAGGTATATTCCAGGAGCAATCAATGGCCCTAGGATTAATAGGACGTAAGTGCGGGATGACGCGCATTTATGGAGAGGATGGTTCCGCTGTGCCCGTATCCGTAGTGCATGTTGAACCAAACCGAGTAGTTCAGGTGAAGACCGGTGAAACAGACGGTTATCATGCCATTCAGATAACCACCGGCACAACCAAGCGGTCCAGTCTGTCGAAGCCTCTAGCTGGTCATTTCGCAAAGTCAGGCGTCGAGGCTGGAAGAGGGCTTTGGGAGTTCCGCGTACCGGATGCGGCGGCTTATACCGCTGGAACGGAATTCGGAGTTGATTTGTTCCACGAAGGGCAATTTGTGGATGTGCAAGGGACTAGTATCGGCAAAGGATTCGCGGGTGTCGTTAAGCGCCACAACTTCCGAACTCAGGATGCCACTCACGGCAATTCTTTGTCTCATAGGGCACCAGGTTCTATCGGGCAGAATCAAAGCCCGGGCCGAGTATTCAAAGGTAAGCGTATGGCCGGCCACTTAGGTAATGAAAAGGTGACCGTTCAAAGCTTAAAGGTTTATGGAGTTAACGTTGAGAAGTCGCTCTTATTAATTAAGGGCGCTATTCCAGGCCCAAAGGGTGGAAGCGTGGTTATTAAGCCCGCTGTTAAGAAATAAAGGTATTTTACATGGCGCTTCAGATTCCAGCGGCTAAAACTGGGGGTAATGCCCTTGAGGTTTCCGAGGCTATTTTTGGCCGAGATTACAACGAGCCCTTGATTCATCAGTTAGTGGTGGCCTATTTGGCAGCCGGGCGTGCTGGAACGAAAGGCCAGAAAAGTCGCTCGGACGTTAGTGGCGGCGGTGCGAAGCCTTGGCGTCAGAAAGGCACCGGTCGCGCTCGTGCGGGAACTACGCGCAGCCCGCTGTGGCGCACAGGTGGCGTTACCTTTGCTGCTAGAAATCGGAATTACGAACAGAAGCTCAATAAAAAAATGTATCGGGCAGCAATGCGCTCCTTGTTTTCAGAACTCTTGCGACAAGGGCGATTAACTGTCGTTCAAGATCTTTCACTTGCGGAACCGAAAACGAAGCTTCTACTCGAGAATTTAAAAGACTTGGGCGTGAAAAAAGGCACGTTGATCACTGAGAGCGTAGACCGGAATTTATATCTTGCCGCACGCAATCTTTCGCATATTTGCCTCTGCGAAGCTCACGCCTTAAGTCCGGCGGCACTTGTCAACAGCGAACAAGTTGTTCTGACTGCTGAAGCTGCAAAAAAAATTGAGGCTGTATTGTCATGAGACAAACCGATCTAATGAACCTTTTGGAGGCGCCCATCATCTCCGAAAAAAGCACCCGATCTGCGGAGAAAGAACGCCGGGTGGCGTTTCGCGTTAGAAAAAACGCTACTAAACATCAAATCAAGCGTGCAGTTGAGCTTTTGTTTAAGGTCGAAGTTGATTCGGTTCACGTGCTTAATGTTAAGGGAAAAGTAAAGCGGTTCGGGAGGTTTTTAGGCACGCGGTCGGATTGGAAAAAGGCTTACGTAAAACTGAAGCCTGGCTTTGATATTGACATCTCGGCGGCCTGAGGGATTGGCCTCAATCCTGAAAACAGTACTAATAGCGGACGCATAATATGGCGCTTATAAAATCAAAACCTACGTCGGCCGGCTCACGGTTTGTAGTTCGCGTGAAGACTGACGGATTGTATAAAGGGCGGCCTTGTTCAGGCCTTATTGAAAAGAAAAGCAAAAATGCTGGCCGAAACAATCAAGGCCGTATTACTACCCGCCATAAAGGTGGTGGTCATAAGAGGTACTATCGATTAATTGATTTTAAGCGGGATAAAGTTAATGTCCCGGGTAGGGTCGAGCGTATTGAATATGATCCGAATCGGAGCGCGCATATTGCTCTAATAGTCTATAGGGATGGAGAGAGGCGCTATATTATTGCGCCCAAGGGATTGACAGCGGGGCAGGAGATACTGGCGTCGGAGTTCGCTCCGATTAAGATTGGGAACTCCCTTCCTATACGCAATATGCCGGTAGGCGCTGTTATTCATTGTGTTGAGCTTCAGCCAGGCAAAGGAGCCCAGCTTGCACGCGCAGGTGGAGCATCGGTTCAGCTGGTGGCAAAAGAAGGTACCTATGCAACACTTCGGCTGCGCTCAGGGGAGATGCGTAAGGTATTAATAGATTGCAAAGGCGCCATTGGAGAAGTCTCCAACCACGAGCATAACTTGATTTCTCTTGGTAAAGCGGGAGCATCTCGTTGGCGAGGAATTAGGCCGACCGTAAGGGGTGTTGCCATGAATCCGGTCGATCATCCACATGGAGGCGGTGAAGGCCGCACCTCCGGAGGGAGGCACCCAGTATCGCCCTGGGGAACGCCTACTAAAGGATATAAAACTCGAAACAGTAAGCGCACCGACAAGCTAATCGTTCGGAGCCGTAAGCAAAAGTAATGTGATGAGGTAAGAATCGTGCCACGCTCGGTTAAAAAAGGACCCTTTATAGATCATCACCTTCTAAGAAAGGTGCTTGAAATGGGGCAAACGGGATCGAAAAAGCCTGTGAAAACGTGGTCGCGCCGCTCGATGATCATACCAGAAATGATTGGTTTAACGATGGCTGTGCATAATGGAAAGCAGCATATTCCTATATTAATTACCGATAATATGGTGGGCCATAAATTAGGCGAATTTGCGCCAACCCGTACCTATAAAGGCCATCAAGCGGATAAAAAAACCAAATGATTATGGCGGACAAAAGATAAGGGGCGCAAAACGATGAGTACTGCTGCGAAATTGAGCCACGCCAGGATATCGGCTCAAAAATGTCGTTTGGTAGCCGATCAGATTAGAGGTCTGAAGGTTGGTAAAGCAATCGATGTACTTACTTTTAGCCCCAAAAAGGCGGCACAGATTCTCAAGAAAGTTCTGGAATCGGCTATAGCAAATGCAGAGCATAATGACGGCGCCGATATTGACGAACTCCATGTTAGTGCCATTGAAGTTGGTGAAGGTACGAGTTTAAAGCGCATGTCTCCGCGTGCTAAGGGTCGGGGAAATCGCATAGTTAAGCGTACCTGCCACATCGTTATTCAAGTCTCCGAGTATCGGTAAGGGGTTTATATGGGGCAAAAAGTACATCCCACGGGCATTCGGCTCGGATACATTAAAGACTGGACGTCACGTTGGTATGCCAGCAATAAGGATTATGCAGCTTACCTTCACAAAGATATTCAAGTTCGTGAATTCCTGAAGAAACGCCTTGGGCATGCTTCCGTAAGCAGGATTCAAATCAATCGGCCAGCGAATAACGCCCATATTACTATTCATACAGCCCGCCCTGGCCTAGTAATTGGAAAAAAAGGCGAAGATATTGATGCCTTACGCAAGGAAATATCATCCCAAATGGGTATTCCTGTCCAAATCAGCGTGGAGGAGATCAGGAAGCCGGAGTTGGACGCTCAATTGGTGGCTGAGGGAGTTGCACAACAGCTTGAGAAACGAATCATGTTTCGGCGAGCTATGAAACGTGCCGTGACCAATACCCTCAGGTTAGGTGCTGAAGGAATAAAGATTAATGTAAGTGGCCGCCTTAATGGCGCTGAGATTGCTAGAAGCGAATGGTACCGTGAAGGCCGCGTGCCACTGCATACATTCCGTGCGGACATCGACTACGGATTTGCTGAGGCCAAGACTACCTACGGTGTAATAGGTGTTAAGGTCTGGATATTCAAAGGCGAAGTACTTTCTCCCGTTGCTGTTGAGGGCAAAAGCGCCCTAGCATCTGAAGCTTAAATTGGTGGGGCTAAGGGATCATGTTACAGCCGAAAAGAACGAAATACAGAAAGCAGCAAAAAGGCCGTAATCGCGGCTTAGCGCAAAAAGGCAACCGCGTTAGCTTTGGCGAATTCGGACTGAAAGCTATTGAGCGAGGGCGGCTTACCGCACGTCAAGTTGAAGCGGCCCGCCGTGCTATTACACGTCACGTAAAACGTGGCGGCAAAATTTGGATTCGTGTTTTCCCCGATAAGCCAATTTCAAGAAAGCCGTTGGAAGTGCGCATGGGCAGCGGCAAAGGTAGTGTTGAGTACTGGGTAGCTGAAATTAAACCTGGAGCGATGTTGTATGAACTCCAAGGAGTTAGCGAGGAGTTGGCGCGAGAAGCTTTCGGGCTTGCTGCAGCTAAGCTGCCGGTTAAAACCACCTTTTCTATTCGGACAGTAATGTAATGAAAGCTAATGAATTGAGAATAAAATCCGAGACAGAACTCAAGGATTTATTAATCGATCAATATCGTGAGCAATTTAATCTTAAAATGCAGAAGGCTACAGAGCAGCTTTCAAAGCCAGATCTGATAAGACGAACGCGACGGAATATAGCGAGAATCAATACAATACTAGCCGAAAAAGGAATTACACGATGAGCGCTAATCAGAAAACGTCACGTTCCTTATCAGGTAAGGTAATAAGTTCAAAAATGGATAGAACCATTGTGGTTCAGATCGAGAGAGTTGTTTCGCATCCGATTTATGGAAAGTTTATCCGCCGTAGCAACACCCTTTTGGCCCATGATGAAAACAACGAGTCTCGCGAAGGTGATGTAGTCGTTGTGAGCGCCTGTCGCCCTATCTCAAAAAGAAAGGTATGGAAGCTCGATAAGATTATTGATAGGGCGCGATAGCGATAGCATCGTCCTGGCCAATGCTCTATGAGGTATTCGGAATGATTCAAATGCAAAGCAACCTAGATGTAGCCGATAATAGTGGCGCACGTAAGGTAATGTGCATTAAGGTGCTAGGTGGTTCACACCGGCGGTATGCTAACATTGGCGATATTATCAAAGTTAGTATTAAGGAAGCTATTCCCCGAGGGCGCGTAAAAAAAGGGGAAGTTTATAACGCTGTGGTAGTTCGAACTCGGAAGGGTGTGCGCCGGAGCGATGGCGCTCTGATTCGATTCGACGGGAATGCAGCAGTACTTTTAAATAATCAGCACCAACCCATCGGCACACGAATTTTTGGACCGGTTACAAGAGAGTTACGTTCTGAAAAATTCATGAAGATTATTTCTCTCGCACCCGAGGTTATCTAGGAGTTTTCGTTATGCGGAAAATTCGAAAAGGCGATCAAGTTATTGTGCTTGCCGGGAAGGATAAAGGAAAGCGCGGCGCTGTTCTTGGGATTCCGGAAGCGAATAAAGTTATAGTGGAAGGTGTTAATCTCACGCGAAAGCATCAGCGCCCAAACCCAATGAAGGGAATCTCGGGCGGAATTATTGAAAAGGTGATGCCTATCCATTTATCGAATGTTGGTCTCTATAATCCAAATACTAATAAATCCGATAAAGTTGGTTTCAGATTATTGGCGGACGGCCGGAAGGTGCGATATTTCAAGTCTACCAATGAAATCGTGGACGTTTGAAGTAGATAGCAAAAATCATTATGGCTAGATTGCATGAGATTTACAAAGAACAGATTGTGCCGGAGCTGACTAAAAGATTTAATTATCAGTCCCCGATGCAGGTGCCACGGTTAGAAAAAATTACCCTAAATATGGGGGTTGGTGAAGCTGTCGCTGACAAGAAAGTACTTCAGAGCGCTATAGAAGATTTGCAAAAGATTTCCGGGCAGAAGCCGATCGTCACTCTTGCGCGAAAATCTATTGCTGGATTTAAGATCAGAGAAGGCATGCCGATCGGTTGTAAAGTTACCCTGCGTCGTGAGCGGATGTATGAATTTCTTGATCGGCTGATTACCGTTGCTATCCCTCGCATCAGAGATTTTAGGGGAGTCAGTGGGAAATCATTCGACGGCCGAGGGAATTACACTATGGGTGTTCGGGAACAGATCATCTTTCCAGAAATTGATTACGATAAGATCGACTCGATTCGAGGCCTTGATATAACTATTACTACCAGTGCGGCAAGCGACCAAGAAGCGCGCGCCCTGCTGGAGCACTTTAAATTTCCCTTCCGAGCATAGGCGCGAGAGATGGCAAAGAAGTCGATGATTGCCCGTGAAAGAAAGCGGCAAGAACTGGTTGTGAAATATCAGAAAAAGCGTAACCAATTGAAGCAAACGATCGCCAGTAATTCGGCATCCGATGAGGAAAAGCGTGAAGCGGAAATTCGACTACAGAAACTTCCGAGGGATTCCTCAGCATCCCGTGTACGAAATCGTTGTAATATAACCGGTCGGCCGCATGGATTTTATCGGAAATTTGGCTTGGGCAGAAACAAACTAAGAGAGTCTGTAATGCGAGGGGATGTCCCTGGTGTTACTAAGGCGAGCTGGTAAGACACGGTAGTTTAAGTTACATGACTGACCGAAAATCTTCGGAGACCGAAAAATGAGTGTTACTGATCCTTTAGCCGATATGCTTACTCGGATCCGGAACGGCCAAGCATCTGGAAAAGCCGAGGTAAAGATTCCCGCGTCCAAGCTTAAGATTTCGGTATGCCGGGTACTGAAGGAAGAAGGATATATTGAAGATTACCGCTTAGAAGGAAGCAGTGACAAACCTCAGCTTTCTGTAGATTTAAAGTACTATAACGGTCAGCCGGTAATTGAGAACTTACAGAGAATAAGCAAACCAGGGCGTAGAGTTTACGAATCTCGAGATAATCTTCCGGTAGTTTTAGGCGGTTTTGGTATAGCGGTTGTGTCGACTTCTAAAGGCGTGATGACAGACAAAGCAGCCAGAGAGGGCGGACACGGTGGTGAGGTCCTCTTTCTTGTATCGTGAGGACAATGTGAAGGTAAATCCATGTCTAGAGTAGCGAAAAATCCTGTACCGCTTCCTAAAGGGGTAGAGGTTTTTATTGGTGATAAGCAGATAACCATAAAAGGCAGCAAAGGCTCTTTAACTGCCTCGATTCCTCCCACAGTAAAGGTAACGATATCTGAGGGTGTGATTTCCGTAGCCAGCGATCGAAACGAACGCCAAAATGATGCGCTAGCGGGCACAATGCGGGCTAATATCGCAAATATGGTTACAGGGGTAAGTAATGGATATGAGCGCAAGCTGAGCATGGTAGGTGTCGGTTACCGTGCACAAGCAAAAGGCCAGAGCGTAAGCCTGAATCTTGGGTTTTCACATCCAATCGAATTTACCGCGCCTATGGGAATTACTATCGAAACGCCGTCGCAGACTGAGATTGTCGTAAAAGGATGTGATAAGCAGCAGGTAGGTCAAGTTGCGGCCAATATACGTGCGTACCGACCTCCTGAGCCGTATAAGGGTAAGGGCGTCCGTTATGCGGATGAAGAGATAGTGCGGAAAGAGGCGAAAAAGAAATAGGATTAATCCGTGGATAAGAAAGCTGCGAGACTTAAGCGCGCCGCGAAAACGCGTAATATTATTAGGACTTTGGGCGTTCACCGCCTTTCGGTATATCGAACGCCGCGTCATATTTACGCGCAAATCACGACGGCAGACGGTGCATCAGTATTAGCAAGCTCGTCTACTCTGGAGGCGGCCATTAAAGCGGATGTCGCAAACACTGGAAATATAGATGCGGCGAGGCGGGTTGGAAAAGCAATTGCTGAAAAGGCGCTATCAGTTGGTCTGAAATCAGTGGCCTTTGATCGCTCGGGTTTTAAATATCACGGTCGAGTTAAAGCACTGGCCGATGCGGCCCGTGAAGCAGGACTGGTCTTTTAGGAGAGATCATGGCTAATATAAACGTCCAGGGCGCCAATATTGAAGGGCTTCAAGAAAAGCTGGTCGCTGTGAGGCGCGTAGCTAAAGTGGTAAAAGGTGGTCGGCAATTCGGGTTTACTGCTTTAACAGTAGTAGGTGATGGGAACGGTCGGATTGGCTATGGTTTGAGTAAGGCGCGAGAAGTCCCCGTTGCCATCCAAAAATCGATGGAACAAGCGCGTAAAAATATGCGGAAAGTAAGTCTTAATGGGGACACGCTACATTACGCTATTTCCACGTCAACGGGAGCAGCAAAGGTATTCATGCAGCCGGCTTCTCAGGGAACGGGAATTATCGCAGGGGGAGCAATGCGGGCCGTGTTCGAGGTCGTGGGTGTTCACAACGTTCTGGCAAAGTGCATTGGTACTAATAATCCCATTAACGTAGTACGTGCTACGATCAAAGGCTTGACCGAGATCCGTGATCCACGAGTACTTGCTGTCAGGCGGGGTAAAGTAGCTTGAGGTCAGCGGAGTTAAAAGCAAATGAACGCAAAGATTACTATTAAACAGGTGAAGAGTTCGATTGGGCGGCTTAAATCTCATCAGGCATGCTTGAGAGGGTTGGGGATACGCCGGATTCACCAGACTGTGGCAGTCGAACCCACTCGCGAAAATCTTGGAATGATCAGGAAAATTGCCTATCTGCTAAAGATTGAGGAAGCTTAAATGTTTCTTAATTCTCTTAAGCCAGCGGTCGGTAGTCGCCCTAAAAGCAGAAGAGTTGGACGGGGCATCGGTTGTACGCTCGGCAAAACCTGTGGTAAAGGGCATAAAGGTCAGAAGGCCCGCGCCGGGGGTTTTCACAAGGTAGGCTTCGAGGGCGGACAGATGCCTTTGCAACGCCGCTTACCAAAAATTGGATTTAAATCGACGAAGAAGCTCTTATGGGCCGAGGTAAGATTAGGGGAATTAAGTAAAGTAGAGAGTGCCCCAATAAATTTACAAGCTCTTAAGGAGGCGGGTGTTATTCCACGTCAAGCTAAGTTCGCTCGAATTATAGATTCAGGTGTATTATCCGGCCCCGTAACTATTATCGACTTAAAGGTCACAAAAGGTGCGCGTGCCAAAATTGAAGCGGCGGGTGGAAAGATAGAGGTTTAAGTGGCTACCTTAGGCGCATCGTTGAATGACCAATTTGGTCGACTTAGTGAACTGAGGCAACGGTTACTATTTGTATTTGGCGCCCTATTCGTCTATCGAGTAGGTGCGCACATTCCAATTCCAGGAGTTGATCCAAAAGCACTTGCGGCTATGTTCGCGAATCAGGGAGGATCCATACTGGACATGGTCAATATGTTTTCAGGGGGTGCTCTCAAACGGCTGAGTATTTTTGCTCTCGGAATCATGCCGTATATCTCAGCATCGATTATCATTCAATTAATGACTGGGGTAATTCCTAAGCTTGAACAAATTAAAAAGGAAGGAGAGTCCGGACGGAAGAAGATTAATCAGTACACCCGGTATGGCACTGTTCTACTAGCCACTTTCCAGGCAATTGGAGTTGGCATTGCCTTGCAAAATCAATCGGCGGCTGGCATGCCAGTAGTTATTCACCCGGGAATTCAGTTCGTTTTTGTAACGGCTGTTTCTTTAGTATGTGGCACTATTTTTCTCATGTGGCTCGGTGAACAGGTTACTGAACGAGGCATCGGGAATGGTATTTCAATTATCATCTTTTCCGGAATTGTGGCCGGTTTACCTACAGCAATTGGCGGTACTCTGGAATTAGCTCGAACAGGCGAATTAAGTGCTTTTAGCATAATAGCGCTCTTTTCAATAGCTTTGGCAGTTACAGGTATCGTAGTGTTTGTCGAGCGAGGTCAACGGAGGATCACAATCAATTATGCTAAACGGCAGGATGGCCGGCGCATGTATGCGGCTCACAAGAGCTTTTTGCCATTAAAGTTGAATATGTCCGGCGTTATCCCGCCTATTTTTGCTTCGAGTATTATCTTGTTTCCGGCCACGCTAGCAGGTTGGTTTGCCAATACCGAAGGGTTAGGCTGGCTTCAGGATATTGCGGCTACCTTATCCCCAGGGCAGCCAATTTATGTACTTTGTTATGCAGCGGCTATAGTTTTTTTCTGTTTTTTCTATGCCGCCTTGGTTTTTAATTCTAACGAGACCGCAGATAACTTGAAAAAATCAGGTGCTTTTATTCCTGGCATAAGACCCGGTCAGCAGACAGCAAACTACATTGATGGAGTAATGACGCGGCTGACTTTGGTAGGTGCAATATATATTACTGCGGTCTGCTTGCTACCGGAATTTCTGATATTGTATTGGAACGTGCCGTTTTACTTCGGTGGAACCTCATTACTGATCATAGTGGTTGTGGTCATGGACTTCATGTCCCAGATTCAGACCTACGTTATCTCGCATCAGTACGAGGGCCTATTAAAGAAAACGAATATAAAATTAAGCTAGATTATCGCGCCTAGAAAAAACCAGAGGAATAGCAATGAAGGTTCGAGCTTCAGTAAAAAAAATTTGCAGAAGTTGTAAAGTGCTGAAACGGAAGGGTGTGGTGCGCATCATATGCAAAGATGCTCGTCATAAGCAACGGCAAGGTTAATTGGATTTTCAACGTGCCGTAAAATCGTTATAATAGACAATTTAGTTCTAAACGGGTTAAGCCCTTTGGAGACAGAATAAATGGCCCGAATTGCAGGCGTAAACATCCCGGATCATAAGCACCTAGTCGTCTCGTTGACCGCAATTTATGGTATTGGGCGATCAAGGGCGGCGGAAATCTGTGGGCGCTTAGGTTTAAATCCCTCGGTTAAGGTGCGGCAGCTTGACGAGGGTGAAATTGAAAGGATTCGAAACGAAGTGTCTAAGTATACCGTTGAAGGTGATTTAAGACGTGAGTACGCCATAAGCATAAAGCGGCTAATGGATTTGGGCTGCTATAGAGGGCTTCGCCATCGGAGAGGACTCCCGGTCAGAGGACAACGTACTCGTACAAATGCGCGTACCCGAAAAGGTCCACGCCGACCAATCCGCAAATAGTTACAGAAAATTAGAGAGGAAGTTTGGGTATGGCCGCTTCTAGCCGTCCAGCGAAAAAGATCAAAAAAGACATATCTGATGGGATCGTGCATATTAGCGCTTCCTTCAACAATACGATCATTACTATTACTGATCGAAAGGGCAATACATTGGCATGGGCAACGGCTGGAGCATCGGGATTTCGTGGCTCGCGTAAAAGCACGCCTTTTGCAGCCCAGGTCGCTGCTGAGAAAGTTGGAAACATCGTCAAGGATTACGGCGTAAAAAATTTGGATGTTCGCATTAAAGGACCAGGGCCTGGCCGGGAATCGGCGGTTAGATCGCTTAATAATCTTGGTTTTAAAATAGTAAATATTGTTGACGATACCCCAATTCCGCATAATGGATGCCGTCCGCCGAAGCGGCGCCGTGTCTAAGTGAGGTTTTTAATATGGCACGATATCTAGGTCCAAAGTGCAAGTTGAGCCGCCGCGAGGGAACTGATCTTTTTCTAAAGTCGCGGGGTAAGTCCCTAGAGGGAAAATGTAAGCTAGACCAGCAGCCGGGTCAGCATGGACAAAAACGAGGAAGACTGTCTGACTATGCCAGTCAGCTGCGTGAAAAGCAAAAGCTGCGGCGTATTTATGGTGTCTTGGAACGGCAATTTCAGAATTACTATAAGGCAGCAGCGCAAAAAAGGGGCTCAACCGGGCAAAATCTACTCAACTTTTTGGAATCCCGCCTTGATAATGTTGTGTATAGAATCGGGTTTGCCGCGACGCGTGCAGAAGCACGCCAATTAGTTAGCCATAAAGCTATTTTGGTTAATGGCAAAGTGCTTAACGTCCCTTCCTATCAGGTCCAGATAGGTGACGTTGTGAGCGTGAGGGAGCGTGCTCAGTCGCAGCTTCGTATCAAAGATGCTCTCGGGGTGACTGAACAGTATGGTTTTCCACCATGGCTAGATGTGGATCCAAAGAAAATGCTTGGAGTATTTAAAGCAGTGCCTGAGCGCAGCGAATTGGGTTCGGACATTAACGAACAGCTAGTTGTAGAGTTATACTCGAAATAATTATAGCGGTAATTGATGCAAAGTTATCTGGCTAATTTAATTAGGCCTCGCTTAGTGGATGTTAGCCCTATCGAGAGGAATAGCGCTCGAATTATAATCGAGCCCCTCGAGCGCGGTTTCGGCCATACGCTGGGGAATGCGCTGAGGCGAGTTTTGTTGTCATCGATTCCAGGATGCGCAGTCACCGAGGTATCCATTGACGGAGTAGTGCACGAATACTCTACTATTGATGGAGTTCGGGAGGATGTTATCGATATCCTGCTAAACTTGAAAAATCTCGCTATTAGAATACATGAAGGTAATGACGCTACATTAAAGCTTAGCAAGATGGGGCCGGGCCCTATTACGGCTGCTGATATTCAAACCAGCCATGATGCCGAAGTCCTAAACCCAGAGCTTGAAATAGCGAATCTGACTCATTCCGGAAAGCTCAACATGAGCCTCCGGGTTGAGAAAGGTCGTGGATATCAGCCTGTTAGCACGAGAACGTCAGATCAATCAGAACTTGCTGTAGGGACGCTTCATCTTGATGCATCCTTTAGCCCCATAAAGCGGGTTTCATATCTAGTCGAAAGTGCTCGTGTTGAGCAGCGCACTGACTTGGATAAGCTCGTGTTAGAGCTTGAAACTAATGGGACTCTTGACCCAGAGGAGGCGGTGCGGCAAGCCGCTTCAATTCTTAGCGATCACTTATCGGTCTTTATCGCCTTAAAAGGCGAGGATATGCCCGGCCTTTCAGAAGAAAGGCCACCGTTCGATCCCATGCTCTTGCGACCAGTGGATGATTTGGAATTGACGGTGCGCTCAGCTAATTGCCTAAAAGCAGAAAACATCTTTTACATTGGTGATTTAATACAGCGGACGGAAGTGGATCTTTTAAAGACGCCAAATCTCGGAAAAAAATCTCTTACCGAAATCAAAGATGTCTTGGCGACTAAAGGATTATCCTTAGGGATGCGGCTTGAAAACTGGCCGCCAGAAAGCCTCAAGAGAGAGCAACAAGACAGTTAAACCAAGGGCAACACCAATGCGACATCGCAAAGCAGGCAGAAAATTTAGTATCACAGCTAGTCACAGAGTTGCGCTTTTTCGAAACCTGACGACAGCGTTGATTCATAATGAGATGATTCGAACGACTTTGCCTAAGGCTAAGGAAATTAGGAGATTCGCTGAACCTCTGATTACCTTGGCTAAATCTGACACCTTGGCTGCGCGCCGTCTGGCTTTTTCTCGAATACGAGATCGTGAGGCTGTAACGAAGCTATTTTCGGACTTAGGCCCTCGTTTCAGGAGCCGCCCTGGTGGTTACCTGAGAGTTTTAAAATGTGGGTTTCGTCAGGGAGATTCGACACCCATGGCCTATGTAGAATGGGTCGATCGCTCGAGACCCGAGTAGTTAGCAAATCTTCATTCTAGGCGCCCTGCTAGCTCCTTACCGAGGGGCGTCTCTTCTCAAAGTCATCCTCTTCTTTCATTCTGAAGGAACGCCTTGCCTAAAATTAATTCCATTTAAGTGTGTTTTTCGCAATGAGCTGTCGCTCCAAAATACTTGGCTAACCCTCTACTATCTTGTGGCTCTTTCAAGCGTAGCACTTAAAGGCTGGATGAGAAGGTGTCTGAGTTTCTTCGAAGGCCTCGCCCATTAATTATGGGCATTCTGAACTTGACTCCGGATAGCTTTTCCGATGGGGGCTTGTATTCCGATTCCGAGGAAGCGATACAGCGTGCTCAGATGATGATAGAGGAGGGAGCGGACATCATCGATATTGGTGGGGAATCAACTCGGCCGGGCTCTGAGCCTGTAGGAAGGGCAGAGCAGATGTCGCGAGTGCTACCGATCATTGAAAAATTGCATTACCGATTGCCCCAACATTGCTTAATCAGTATTGACACGACTAAAGCTAAGGTGGCTGAGGCTGCATTGAAGGCAGGCGCCGCTATGGTCAATGATATCTCTGCGGGTCGGGATGATCCAGAGATGTTCGAAATAGTGGCGAGAGCAAATGTGCCGATAGTATTGATGCATATGCAGGGAACGCCGAAGACCATGCAAGACAATCCGAGCTATACGGATGTGGTGAGTGAAGTTGTTTCGTTTCTGCAGGCGCAAGCCGCTAAGGCGAGACGGGCCGGCATCCACCAGGAGAAGATCATCATTGATCCTGGGATAGGCTTTGGGAAGAGAAAGCAGGATAATCTACAGTTAATGGCGGAATTGGATCGATTCGTGCGCACGGGCTATCCTGTCTTGTTAGGCACTAGCCGTAAGCGCTTTATGGGAAAAATTTGCGGTGAAACTCGCCCGACGGAGCTTTTAGGTGCAACTATTGCTACCACGGCCTTCGGGGTCTCGAAAGGAGTTAAAATATTTCGAGTTCACGACGTGCGCCCTAATCGTCAAGCTGCAGATTTGATTACTGCAGTTATTTCCATAACGGATGGTGAGCCGTAAATCGTAGCTGTAGATTCTTGATAGAGGGTTTAAATAACTCGAGCGAGGCGCACTCGACGATCTTCGATGAGGCTCTAGGCTGCCTGAATGGGAATGGTGTGGCTGGTACGGACTATCTGATTGTTGGCGTCAACATAAATTAGAGTAGGCTTATAGTTCAACAGTTCGCTTTGGCTTAAAGTCACATAGGCGCAAATAATAACAATATCACGAGGTGCAGCAAGACGTGCCGCAGCGCCGTTGACCGATACGATGCCCGATCCCTCGTGGGCACGGATGGCATACGTTGTAAAACGTTCCCCATTATTGACGTTATAGATATGAATTTGCTCGTACTCCCTGATTCCCGCCGCATCAAGCAACAAGCCATCAATAGCGCAGGAACCTTCGTATTCCAGTTCCGAATGAGTTACACAGGCCCTGTGCAGTTTGGCTTTTAGCATTATCGTTTGCATACGGTGTGCCTACTACGCTGGTCAGCTTCGAACCTGAAATTATCCTGAAAAATGGGCTATCTCGCAACAAAAAGCACAATGAATCACGCGGAGTCAAGTTGCTCTTATCAGTCCCATGGGCACCAAATCTTCTAGAGGAAGTAGATTTCAAGGAGTGTGGCTCCGGTGGGTGGCACGGAACCCGTTTTGCGAGTTTTGCTCTTATTTGGAGAATTAATGGAAATTTTCCGGCGAATAAGATGAGTCCAAGTATGACTTCCGCCGGCTGTAAAGGCAACTCTATGTCCTACATTCGTCATATTTGGATTTCGAATCCGGTAAAATTATGCTCTGACAAAACAATTCAAGGAGTTTCGGTATGGGCATAGGTATCTGGGAGCTTGCGCTCCTTTTTTTGATTGTACTTCTACTGTTCGGCACTAAGCGTCTTCGCAATATTGGCGGTGATTTGGGAAGTGCCATAAAAAGTTTTCGCAGCGCCATGAAAGAAAGTGACGAAGAAAGGTCAGCGCGTACTCTCGAAGGGGAGACCGTCAATGAAAAAAAGGACAAGCTTGGCTAATCACGGTTCGCGTCGATGTTCGATATAGGGTTTTGGGAGCTGGTTTTGGTCGGTGTGGTGGCGCTGCTGGTGTTTGGCCCGGAGCGCTTGCCGCGCGTGGCCAGGGAGGCAGGCCTTTGGCTGCGGAAGGCCCGATCCATGGTCGCCTCCGTCAAATCTGAAATAGACCATGAGTTGCAGATGGAAGAATGGCGGCAATCCCTGCTTGAGCAAAAGAAAAAGATCGAACGTGAAGCCGCCACCCTCAACAGGAACAAACTTGCACGAATCATCGAACCTGAATCGGGAGATAGCTTGCCCAAGAGCGGCACTTCTTCGGAGCGAAGCCATGAAGATTGAGCCAGATGATCGAGAGGATGCCGAGCAATCCTTCATCTCCCATTTGGTTGAGTTGCGTGATCGGCTAATACGTTGCATCGTGGCGGTGGTCGTGATTTTTGCCGGCATGTCGTTCAAAGCCAACGAGATTTACGCCTATCTCGCGGGGCCGCTCACTAAGCACATGCCGGAAGGCTCCAAGATGATTGCTATCGGTGTGGCCTCGCCGTTTCTCGCGCCGCTCAAGCTTACCTTGGTCGCGGCGGTGTTCGTGGCGATGCCTTATATTCTTTATCAAGCCTGGGCCTTCATTGCGCCCGGTCTGTATCGGCATGAAAGGCGTTTTGCCTTGCCGCTGCTGGTGGCCAGCATCGTCCTGTTTTACAGTGGAATGGCCTTCGCCTATTTCGTGGTGTTTCCACTCATTTTCCAGTTCATGATTCTTACCGCGCCGCCGGGCGTGGCGGTGATGACCGATATCAACCAATACATGGATTTCGTGCTCACCCTGTTTTTCGCATTCGGCATTTCCTTTGAAGTCCCAATCGCAACGATTCTATTGGTGGCCACGGGCATCGTTTCCCGGAAAACCATCGCCGATAAGCGTCCCTATGCGATTGTCTTGGCGTTCGTCATTGGCATGGTGCTAACCCCGCCCGACGTGGTGTCCCAGACCTTGTTGGCCGTGCCGATCTGGTTGCTTTTCGAGCTCGGTCTGGTGTTCTCGCGCTTCTTTACACCGCGGCATCCGGCGGTCATCGGGAATCTTCCCGAAGCCTGATTAACCCACGTCCAACCATGCACTCGCTCGTGCGGCCGTGATTTTTCTCTTCACCGACTTCGGCGCGGACGGCCTCTATATCGGGCAGATGGAAGCCGTGCTGCGAAGCCAAGCGCCAGGGATAGATGTCATCAACCTGCTCAACAACGCACCCACTGGAGACCCCCGGCGCAGTGCGTACCTGTTGGCCGCCTTGTGCCGCCAGTGCCCTCTGGAAAGCGTATTTCTCGGCGTCGTCGATCCAGAGGTGGGCGGAGAACGCCTGCCTGTTGTCGTCGAGGCAGACGGCCGCTGGTTCGTAGGGCCTGACAATGGCCTTTTCAACGCGATCTCCGTTCACTCTTCCCGAGCCGAATGGCGCGTCATCGATTGGCGGCCGGAGTGCCTCTCAGCCAGTTTCCACGGTCGGGATCTGTTCGCGCCCATTGCTGCACGCATTGCCCGCCATGATTTCACCTGGGCCAGCCGGCCCTATGTGGTACCGGATATGAACCTTTGGCCCGCCGATCTTTCCGAGATCATCTACATCGACCATTACGGCAATGCCATTACCGGCCAGCGCTACGGACCCGAACTCGCTGGGCGGGTCCTGGAAGTGCAGGGCCGGCGCATTCCGCAAGCCAAAACCTTCTGCGCGGTTGCAGCAGGAGAAGTCTTTTGGTACGGCGATTCTATGGGCTTGGTGGAGATTGCCGTTAACCGAGGTCGGGCCGACAGCCATCTGGGATTGGCGATAGGGATGGCGGTAAACTTCCTTTGAGCCGACGGGTTCTAAACCAGCACCTCTATCTCCCGGCCTAGAG
>CADDYU010000096.1 GCA_902810705.1 Methylococcaceae bacterium | reverse complement strand
TCTTCTGGAGGGACGTACTGAGCGCGGACCGGCCGTTCCGCTACCTATCCATCGCCGCTCAGGGCCACGCCGGGAAAGGATTAAAACAGGCCCGAGCCTGCCGAAATCGTCAGCCCTGATCGGGGTGTTCGGGCTTTGAAATGCCTTTCCGAAGAGGATGAACGCCGCCCGCAGGCAAGGGCGGCGCGGCGGCTTGACCTGGCAGCGGCAATCGGACCAGAAATTCGCTTCCTCGCCCTGGGCCATCGCTGTAGGCTTCGACCTGGCCGCCATGCATTTCCACCAGGCTTTTGACGAGCGAAAGCCCGATTCCCAAGCCGTTGTAAGCCCGATCCCGGCCCCTTTCACCCTGATGAAAAAGATCGAAGATATGTGGCAGCACTTCCGAGGAAATTCCGACGCCGGTGTCGCGTACCCTCAGGATCGCCGCATTGCCGTCGTGCTCGATTCTGAGTTCGATTCGCCCGCCATTTTCACTGTACTTGGCGGCGTTGTGGAGCAGATTGCTCAACACTTGAATCAGCCGCACCTCATCCCCGTCGACCATAAGCTCGCGGGGCGGGCCGACCACGTCCAATTTCTGGCGGCGCGCTTCGATAAGCGGTTGATTGAGTTCCACCGCGCGCTGGACGATCGTCGTCAGACTGACGGGATTCTTGAGCAGATTGAACTTCCCTCGGGTGATGCGCGAGACATCCAGGAGATCGTCGACCAGCTTGGCGAGATGATTGACCTGCCTTTCGATGATCTCGATGGGGCGCTGGAAATCGGGTAGATGTTTCGCCTTGATCCGCAGGATCTGGCTGGCGTTGCGAATGGGCGCCAAGGGGTTGCGCAGCTCGTGGGCGAGCATCGCCAGGAATTCGTCCTTGCGCCGGTCGGACTCGCGTAGGGCTTGCTCCATATGCTTGCGTTCGGTGATGGGGATCGCCGACGGAATCAGATGCGTGATCCGCCCCTTATCGTCCCAGCATGAAGTCGACGCTTATAAATTCGCCACCGGCCGTCCGAATATCCGCGTCGTAGCGGGAAATTTCCCCGCGCGCCGCCTGCTCGATCGAGGTCCTGAGCCGCTGCTGGACGTCCGGCGAATAATTCCACCACGAGCAGTCCCAAAACTTTTTGCCATAAACGTCTTTCAGGTGGATTCCAGAGGCCTGGAGCGGACCGCAGTTCGCCTGGATGAGCGTCCCGTCGGGCAGCAACACGCCGACGAACGCAAAGATGTTGTCCAGTAGAGATTGAATGTAGGCTTCGTTTCCCTTGAGCCAGGTTTCGTTCCGACGGGCTTGCAGGGCATTGGAGGGGAGTTGAACTTGGGACTCCAGAGCGTGACGCAACCGCCGGATTTCGGCGCGCATCGATTGCATTTCCATCTGGGGGGCAAGGCTGTTCGCCGCGCTCGCCAGATAGGGCGCGTAAGGCGCCAGTGCCAGGCGGTCGGCGATGCTCAGGATCATGAACCCGTAACGCTTGGTCGCCGTCCGAACGGGCATCGAGTGGACTTTCGAGACTTCGCCGCAGCAAGGCGGCGAGGCCGTAAGCCCCAGGCTTCCGAGTTGATCCGCTAGATTGCAGGTCGTATTCGTGTGCGGGCATTCCGGGAGCCAGAGATCCAAAAGGCAGAAGCGCACGTCGGCCAGTCCAGGAATCTCTCGCAGCAGGCGCCGCATACAGGCGGTTTGCTCTCCCACGGTGGGCAGAAGCTCGATGGCTTGTTGCAGGCTTAATAGCTTGCCAAGGACATGAGCTTCAGGTTGAGGCGTGGTCATGATGAAACCCTCCTTCCCGGAGGAGGACGGGTTGAGAGGTTAAATAACGCACAGACTTCTTCGGGAAGACGGCCCTTTTCACGTTGCATCTAAACCGAGTATTTGAATTTATTTAAACCCCGATGAAATGGCCACCTAGGTCCGGTATCCCAAGAGATCTGAGCGTCATCCTCCAAAAAGCCGGGTAATCCAGGAATAAGGGCTTATGGCCACGGGGTTGCACGGGTGTCGGAAACGGGTGGTTCGCCCGGCCTGGCCAGAACCGGCAGTCGTACGGTAAATTCGCTTCCATGGCCGATCCCTCGACTGAACGCTTCCACCCGCCCGCCGTGCATTTCGATCAGGCTTTTTACCAGCGAAAGGCCTACCCCCAAACCCCCTTGGGAACGGTCGAGGGTACGATCGCCCTGGACGAAAAGATCAAAGATCCGAGGCAAGAGTTCCATCGGGATTCCGATGCCCTCGTCCCTCACGCGAATGATCACCTCCGGGTCCTGGAGCTCGGTGGTCAACCAAATCCGCGATCCCTCTTGACTGTACTTCGCGGCATTGTCGAGAAGATTGGAGAGCACTTGGATGAGACGGGCCTCGTCCACATTCACGTAGATCCCGGGAGGCGGCGGCAGCGTGATCAGTCGCTGATTGCGCGCCTCGATCAAGGGCGCGCTTGCTTTTTCCGCCAGAAGAATCAAGCCTCCGAGATCAGTGGATTGTTTTTGAAGGACAATCTTGCCGTGCTTGATGCGAGATGCATCGAGCAGATCGTCCACCAGGTGCGAAAGATGCTCTACCTGCCGGTCTATGATCTCCTGCGCCCATTGGAGAATGGTCGCGTCCGAGAGTCCTTTGGTACGGAGAATGCTTACGGCGTTCTTGATGGGCGCCAAGGGGTTTCTAAGTTCATGGGCCAGCATGGCTAGGAATTCATCTTTGTGCCGATCCATGGCTTGCAATTGAGCCGTGCGCTGTCGCAGTTGCTCTTCCATATAGTTCCTTTCGGAAACATCGCGGGCAATCTCAGAGATGCCCGTGATACGACCTTGTCCATCTCGAATCGGAACTGCGGTGAGGGAAATAGGCACGCGCCCACCGTCTTTGCGGAGGCGCTCCGTCTCGAAATGGTCTACGCGCTGTCCTTGCCGGACCTGCTCGAAAATCTTACATTCCTCCTCCTGCCGCTCGGGCGGAATGAGGATGCCGACCGAACGGCCGATGGCTTCGTCGGCCGTATAACCCATAAGCCGCTCCGCGCCGGCGTTCCATATGGTAATGATCCCCTCCGGAGTCGCGCTGATGATGGCATCATCGGAAGAATCGACGATGGCGGCCAATTGGTTCTTAAACGTCACACCCATGTACATCCTGGCGACTAAGAGCTTCTTATCTAAATAAGATCGCCGAGGAAGCCAAAATTTCCCTTCACCAGGCGCCTGGATCCGGAAATTTTCCGGACGGCTGTACTCAATCGGGCAGGGCCCTACACGGACGGGCTGCCTCCCTGCCAATACGAATCAAATCATGCCGAGTTGCAATTTCGCCACTTCCGACATCATGTCCCGTCCCCAGGGCGGATCGAAAACCACTTCGACAGTGACTCTATCCACGCCAGGAAGCTGCCTCACGGCGGCCTCGGCGTCGTATTGCAGGACCGGCCCCATGCCGCAGCCGGGCGCGGTGAGCGTCATGATGATGTCTACGTCGTTCTTGCCCTCGCCCTTGGGCGTGATCTTGCAGTGATAGACCAGACCCAGATCGACGATGTTGACGGGAATTTCCGGGTCGTAGATGGTCCTGAGCACTTCCCAGACGTTCCTTTCCACCGATTCCGGATCGGTGCCACTGACCAGGTTGCCCAGCGCCGGCGGCTCCTTGCCGAGGGCGTCGGCGTCCTGTCCGGCGATGCGCACCATGTAACCCTCTTCCGTGACGACCGTGAAGTTGCCACCTAAAGATTGGCTGAGGGTCACGACATGTCCCGCCGGCAGCACGCTGGACGTGCCCTCGGGGATCTGCACCACGTTCACATCCCGTTGTAGAACAATGCTTTCCTGACTGTAACCGTACATAAGCGTTGACCGAATACTTGGAAAATTACGAGGATGTGGAACTTGGACCGAGCAGGCGCACGATTTGCTCGGCGTGAACGTCCGGTGAGGGCAGGGATTCCGGGTTTTCGCCCGCGTACGCCCGCAGTCGGATCGGGCTCCGCATGGGGCCGGGCGTGAAGATGTGGACCTTGAGCCCAAAGCTTTCGGTCTCGTCCGCCAGAATCTGCGCATAGCCTTTCAGACCGATTTTCGCCACCCCGTAAGCGCCCCAGTAAGCCTTGCCGGCGCCCACCGCCGAATCCCCGACGAATACCACCGAGCCGGTGCCGGATTTCGCGAGCAGTGGCAAGACCTCCCGGGTCAGCAGGAACGGCGCGGTGAGATTGACGTGCAGCAGCCGCTGCCAGCGCTCGCCGTCCACCTCGGAGAGAGGCCCGAGATGGCCGAGTTCGGCGGCGCAGTGCATGAGGCCGTGCAGGACGCCGAGCTCTCCCTCCAGAATGGTGGCCAGGTCGAAGTAATCCTTCTCGCTGGCACCCGCCAGATCCAGGGGATAAATGGCCGGCTGCGGACCGCCGGCCTCGATGATGGCATCATAGAGTTTTTCCAGCCTGGGAATGGTGCGGCTCAAGAGAACCACCGTGGCCCCCTCCCGCGCACACGCCTGGGCCGCCACCGAGCCCAGGGCGCCGGTGGCTCCGGTAACGAGCACGACTCGGTCTTTCAGTGCTGTTCCGTTCATGGATGTCCCTCGCTATCCAGCCAGACCAGCAAATCCAGCGGCCCGGTCAGGAGACCGTCCGCGCCCCACCCGCTGGGTTCGTCATCCGCTGCGATGTAGCCGTACAGCGCCGCCAGGGTGGCCATGCCCGCCCGACGGCCAGCCTCCACGTCCCGCGCCGCATCGCCAATATAGACGCAACGCTCGGCGGCCCGTCCCAAGCGCCGGCGGGCTTCGAGCAGAGGCAGGGGATGCGGCTTTTTCTCGGTCGTGGTGTCGCCGCTGACGATACAGCCGGAACGCTGCCAAAGCTTCAGAGCTTTGGTCAACGGGTTGGTGAAGCGGCTGATCTTGTTGGTGACGATGCCCCAGGGTAGGCTGCGGGCATCCAGCTCATCCAAAATTCTTTCCACCCCCTCGAAGAAGCGCGTCCGCTCGGCCACCTGGGCTTCGTAAAGGTCAAGCATCCGTTCCAACAGTCGGTTCAGCCGGTCTTCGGCCCCCTTTTCCTCGATAAAAGGATGAGGAAAACGGTGTCCGGGCTTACCTTCAATTTCTTTGGCAAGGCAATAGCCCAGCATCGCCCGCGCCCCGCCGGAAATAAACGGCTTCACCTCGGCCTCCGGGCAGGCCGGAAAACCCGCTTCCATCAAAGCGCCGTTCAGCGCGAACACCAGGTCGGGCGCGGTGTCCAGCAGCGTTCCGTCCAGATCGAACAGGACCGCGGTCACTTCCGATCGCCCGTTCATCGGCCTCATTCCTCCGGCCGTCCGAAGGCCGCGAGGTAATTCACGTCGATGTCCCGGCGGCTCAAGCTAAACTGCTGAGTGATGGGATTGTAGACGATGCCCTCCATGCCGAGTAGGCTCAACCCCGCCTCCCGCGCCCAGCGGCCGAGCTCGGACGGCCGGATGAAGGCGGAGAAATCATGGGTGCCCTTGGGAATCATCTTCAGCAGGTATTCCGCCCCAAGGATGGCGAGGAGATACGCCTTGAGATTGCGGTTGAGGGTGGAGAAAAACACCCGTCCGCCCGGCTTGACCAACCTGGCGCAAGCGCGCACCACGGACGCGGGATCGGGCACGTGCTCCAGCATCTCCATGCAGGTCGCGTGATCGAAAGCGCCGGGCTGCTCCTCGGCCAGCGACTCCGCGCTGATCCGCCGGTACCGGACGTTGAGTTCGGATTGGAGGCCGTGCCGCTCGGCCGCTTCCAGAAGCTCTTCGGCCAGATCGATGCCCAGCGCCTCGGCGCCGGCCCGCGCCAATCCCTCGCTCAAAATGCCGCCGCCGCAACCCACGTCCACCACCCGCCGGCCGGCCAAATCGGCATGCGAGCGGATGAATTGCAGCCGCAAGGGGTTAACTGCATGCAAGGTCTTGAATTCGCCCGCCGGGTCCCACCAACGTTCGGCCAAGGCGCCGAACTTCCGGATTTCGTGCTCGTGGACGTTTTCGGTCAAGGTCATATGGGCATCCCTAAACGGTGATGAGCTTCTCCCGCCAGACAGCGGCCTTGCGGCAGATGTCTTCGGGGTTCAAGGTGGTCAGCTCGCGATCCTTCAGCAGTCGCCGGCCGGCCACCCAAACATCGGTGACCTGGTGCCGGCTGGCGGCATAGACGAGGTCGGAAATAGGATGATACAGGGGCTGAGTTTCAATGCCGTCCAGCCGGACGGCGGCGATGTCGGCGGACTTGCCGGGCTCGAGCGAACCGATCTCGCTGTCCAGGCCCAAGGCCTTCGCCCCGTTCAACGTCGCCATGCGCAAGGCGGCGTGGGCGGGAACCGCACTGGTATCGCTGGACACCGCCTTGGCGAGCAGGGCCGCCATCCGCATTTCGCCCATCACGTCCAAGTCGTTGTTGCTGGCCGCCCCGTCGGTACCGATGGCCACGTTGACGCCTGCCTTCACCAGCTTCGCCACCGGACAGAACCCGCTCGCCAGCTTCAGATTGGATTCCGGACAGTGCACGACGCTGGCGCCGCTTTCCGCGATCGAGGCAATCTCCTCGTCCGTCAATTGGGTCATGTGCACCGCGACGAATGCTGGACCCAAAAGGTCCAGCTGCTGTAGCCGCTGGATGGGCCGAAGGCCGTATTGCTTGCGGCTCTGCTCGATTTCGTCCTTCGTTTCGTGCACATGCATGTGGATCGGCCGGTCCAGTTCCGCCGCCAGGGTGCGCAGCTTGATCAGCGGCTCGTCGGACACGGAATAGGGCGCGTGGGGCGCGAAGGCGGTCGTGACCAGCGGATCGCTCCGGAGTTCGTCGTGCAAGGCGAGGCCCTTGGACAGATACTCAGCCGGCCCGCCGGCCCAGGCGGTGGGAAAATCCACCAGGATCAAGCCCACCACGGCCCGCATTCCACAGCGCGCCGCCCGCCGGGCGGTCACCTCGGGGAAGAAATACATGTCGTTGAAGCAGGTCACGCCGCCTTGGATCATCTCGGCCATGGCGAGATCGGCGCCGTCCCTCACGAACGCCTCGCCCACCCATTTCTGCTCCAGAGGCCAAATGTGATCGGTCAGCCATTCCATCAGCGGCCGGTCGTCGGCGATGCCTCTGAGGAGCGTCATGGCGGCATGAGTGTGGGCGTTGACAAAGCCCGGAACCAAGGCATGGCCGCCGAAGGCTTCCTCGGCCGCGTCCGGATATTTCGCCCGCGCCTCGGCGACCGGCAAGAGGTCCGCAATGCGCCCGGCGGACAAGGCCAGGGCATGGTCTTCGAGAACCATTCCCTCCGGCTCCACCGGAATGATCCAGCGGGCGATCAACAGGGTATCTATACGCATGTTACATAACCTGGCGTTTCGGCAGACTTTAGCACGGGGCCGCGGGCTCGCGCACTAAGCACTCGGCTAAACTCGCTCCGTAGCTTGCATCCCGCGACATTGTAAACGATGCGGCGAAACGCCTTACAATGAGCGCTTTGGCTTGGCCATGGAACCATGACGATGCTCCGAACCCAATCCAGCCGCCGCATGGCCGCCGTTCAGGCGCCTATCATTCCCATGATCGCCAAGCTGGTTCGGGATACCCCCGGAACGATCTCACTAGGACAGGGCGTGGTATATTACGGCCCGCCGGCAACCGCCTTGGCCGCCGCCCGGAATTTCGGAGATCGGCCGGAGCAGCACAAATACGGGCCGGCGCACGGCATCCCTGAATTGCTGGAGCGGATCGGGTGGAAGTTGGCGGAAGAGAACGGCATTTCGCTGGCCGGCCGACGGGTCGTGGTGACCGCCGGCGCCAACATGGGATTTCTCAACGCGCTGTTCGCCATCGCCGACTCGGGCGATGAAGTCATCCTGCCGCGGCCGTACTACTTCAATCAGGAAATGGCGATTCGAATGCTCGATGGTACGCCGGTCTTCGTGCCCACGGACGAAAACTATCGGCTCCAGGTGGATGCCATCCGCGCCGCCCTGACCGAGCGCACCCGCGCCGTCGTCACCATTTCACCGAATAATCCTAGCGGCGCGGTGTACCCCGAAGCGACGCTCCGGGAGGTCAACGCCTTGTGCAAGGAACGGGGGATTTACCATATCTCCGATGAGGCTTACGAATACTTTACCCACGGCGCTATCCGGCATTTCTCGCCGGCCTCGATCGAAAGCTCCGAAGCCCATACGATCGCCCTGTACTCCCTGTCCAAGGCTTACGGCTTCGCCAGCTGGCGTATCGGCTACCTGGTCATCCCGGAACATCTTTACGAGGCGGTGCTGAAGGCCCTGGACACCGATCTCATCTGCGCTCCACTGGTCTCGCAGCACGCCGCCGTCGGGGCCTTGGAGGCCGGCGCCGCCTATTGCCGGGAACACCTCGAGACCATCCGCCGGGTGCGGATCCTCGCGCTGGGCGAATTGCAATCGGTGGCCGATGTCTGCCGCATCCCGCCCGCAGAAGGCGCGTTCTATATCCTCCTCAAGGTCGAGAGCCCACTCGATGCCATGACCGTCGCCGAACGTCTGATTCGCGAGCACCGGGTGGCCGTCATTCCCGGCAACGCCTTCGGGCAGGAAGATGGCTGCTATCTCCGCGTTTCCTACGGCGCCCTGGAGCCGGCCTCGGCGGAGACGGGCATACGGCGGCTGACACGGGGATTGCGGGCGATCGCAGGCGCGTGAGGCCGCTCGAGCTCCGATCCGCGCCATTGCGAACTCATCGGAGGCTATGTACAAAGGCGGCTAGTGAGGGTCGCGCGGCCGCTTTCCCGAAAGCGCTGGTTATTTTTGTAAGAGGAATACCCCATGGCGGATCTTTTTGATGATCATCATCGCGCTCTGCAAGAACGCTTCGAAACCCGTCCGCTCGCGGAGCGGACCGCCCGCCTGATCGTGCATGGGGAAATAGAGGAGCAGGACAAGCGCTTCATCGAGAGCCGGGATATGTTTTTCCTTGCCTCGGTCGATGCGAAGGGCCAGCCCACCTGCTCCTACAAAGGCGGCGAGCCTGGCTTCGTCAAGGTCGTGAACGCCAAGCACGTCGCCTTTCCGAGTTACGACGGTAACGGCATGTTCCTGTCGCTGGGGAACATCAGCGCCACCGCCAAAATCGGCCTCTTGTTCCTGGATTTCGAAACGCCCCATCGGTTGAGGCTGCACGGCACGGCCTCGTTCGTCGAGAATGATCCGTTGATGGCTGAGTACCCTGGGGCGGACCTGATCGTACGTGTCGCGGTCACAAATCTGTTCGTGAATTGCCCGCGCTATGTCCACCGGTACCGGAAACTGGCCTCTTCCCATTATGTGCCCAAAGCGAACTGCGAAACGCCCTTTGCTCAGTGGAAGCGTATAGATGAGCTGCAAGATGCCTTGCCGGCCCGGGACCGAGGCAGAGTTGCGGAAGCGGGCGGAGTGATCACGAGCGAGGATTACCTCGCCAAGGTGATGGCGGGAGAAGGCTGACGAAGCATCATGTCTTAATCACTGATGGTAAAGGTGTATTCTGAGTGGCATAGAAGGGAAACAAAAACAATTGGCATTTTTAACAGATGACAACTTACCCAAAGTTCTGGGTTATTTGAGTTGACAAGGGAAGAGTACGTTGGTAATTGATTAGAACAATGAAGCAGTAATAACTAACGCCATTTTTCTGAATGGTAACCAAGCTCGACCAGGCTGTGGATAGCAGAATTCATCAAAAGATGCCTTTGCTAAGTCTTTGCGCTGTCAAGGCACCCTCTAACGCTCATAATTGAATCCCGCTTAGTTGCTAACAGGAAGACGTAAAGCGTCAAACTGGTGAGGCTTATCGCTGGCTTTGCCAGAGCGCTAAAGCTGTCTCTTGTAGTTTGCGTCCTGGAATAATTTTTTAACGTTTTGTTCCGAAGCACAGTTTTAGGCTATGCCCGAATTCGACTATGCACAGTAGGTGGATGGTCTACAACAGTCGCCTTAAAATACGCACTTTTTGCCAAGGCGGGATTCACTCCGTCCAGTAGCGATGAACAAAGCGGCTTGTTTTCCTACCAAGACATGACTCATTTTCCTCAAAAGGATTTATAGATTGGTTTTTCCATCCTAGGAAAAAGGGTTAAGGAATAAAGGATTATTCCAGATGAAATTGGATTCGTTTGATCGCCTCCAGGAAGCCTTTTCCACGCCGGCGCCAAGTCCATCGAGCTAAAGCCGAGTCCCGAGATACTTTTGCGGCTGACATAGGCGGCATGACTTTGATTATGAACAAGTACAAGAGAGTTTGTATGAAGGCCTTGAAATACCTTATTCTTTTTATTATTGGGTTGATATTCACTCAACAGCCTGCCAATGCAGATAACCGGAAAATATATAATCGATTTTATGTATTTGGCGATAGCGTGTCGGATACCGGAAACAGTTTCATGTATACGAAAAATTTGTTTAGCCAATGGCCTAAGATGCCTCCTGACTATCCAGCAATCCCACCTTCCATAAGCCCGCATATGGCCTACTATCAGGGCCGGTTTTCAAACGGTTGGGTCGCCGTCGAGTATCTTTGGGAGGCGTTAAAGCCTAAAACTGACATGCCGTTGGTGCCCTCGGAGAGCGTTTCGGAATTACGTAACAAACGGGCGTTGAACTTTGCGTTTGGCGGTTCAGGATCGGGAATTAGTAATGTGAGCCCTGGAGGATATATCGTTCCCGGAGTGCTCGGTCAGGTTGCCGATTTTGTCCAAAAATTTGGAGAACCTATTCCCAAGGGGGCTTTATACGTAATTTGGACTGGACACAATGATTATTTGCTGGGCATATATGATGATCCTGCTCAAGTGATTGCCAACATTAGCCAAGCAATCAAAATATTGTACTCCGCTGGCGCCAGGAACTTTCTAGTGCCGAATCTCCTCGACCTTGGCTCCCCCCCCATCCTTTCCGACCCAGATATACATTCCTACCCACCTGGATCAGCGACGGCATTGACGGGATTAACGTTAATCCATAATCGTTCATTGACCCGAGAGCTGAGGCGTATAAGGCGACAGCACCCGAATATTAACCTGATGAGCGTGGATGTCTTCACGTTTTTTAACCGACTTAGAGAATTCATGAATACTGAGACAGGGCCAGGCGGCGATTGCCTGTTTACCGATCCTGCCCTCGGTGGCGGCCCGTATACGTGTACGGATGTCCCAAGTTTTTCAGCACCTAATTATCTTTTTTGGGATGTAGAGCATCCCAGTACTGAGGCGCATAGACGTATGGGCCGCCTGTTTTTGAGAAAAATTCTTAGAAATCAGGCGAGAAATGAATAGCGCTTTTCAACGAGGGCATGTCTGCAAATCGCTTTTGGAGTCTTCGAACAGAGGCGTTGATGAGATTTTTCACTATATAGTAGGAACGGCATTATCCTACTTGCCGCCTCAAAAACCCCTAGCGCGTTGCCCAGCCCCGGCATAGGGCTCGGCCAATGATATCCTGTGGTTCCTTGAGCCGGGTCACCGGGCGGAAATTTCTTGGAGCGCTATCGATGAGGCGCTCTAATAGGGAGCCGATTCTATCGCTGGAATCTCAACGGCATTTGGAGCTAACGACAGAGCCAACCCGATATGGGCTACGGCAGTCGAGCCCCTCGCGGGCGGGCGCCAGCATGATATCTCAACCGCGACACCGCGCAAACGTAACGAGAGCCGATCCGAATCCCCCTTTGATCAGCCATTTATCGCTCACGCCACTTCGATCGAGCATTTGAATCACCGGCTCTTTCACATCAGTGACTGGCGGCTCCTTATAATTAAAGAGTCATCTTTGATCTCTCTCCGTAAATTTCGCGAAACTGCTGGAAGATGGGGCGGGCATCTTTGGCGTAGATGGAGGGCGACGTTCAGCTCGATCGGCTGAGACTGGGATTCGTCGGGCCTTGAGCCACGGGCCTGATCGGGAAACCGCCTAATCTGGGCGCCGAGCTTTCGGAGGGCTATTCTGGGCGATTCGAGGTCTCGGTTCATCCAGATTCCCGCGGTCATCGCAAGTCCACTTGAACGCTCCCCGTATCTTTCATGGTGGTGTTAGACCAAATATGACCCTCGCCGCTATCTGCCTGTTTGGGCCTGCCGGTATGCGCCGCTACGGCGGCTCGATTGATAAGCGGCTCCCGTCGAATTTTTTAAATCTTCAATATCTGAAAAGCGGGCGTGCCGTGCACGGGAAACGCTCCAGCACCGGCTTTGCCTCGGGGTAAAACGCCATCGCCAAGGGTAACATTGTCTCTAAGCCGTACACGCCTCTCCGAAATTAGCCAACTACATGCACACTGAACTTTATGCCATCGTAGCCGCCTACCTCATGGGACTAGCGGCAAGCCGGTGTGGCCTGCCACCGCTCGTAGGCTATTTGGGAGCTGGATATCTTCTGCATTATTTTGATGTGCCTTTGTCGGAATCAATTTATCGAATATCAGATTTAGGTATCGAGCTACTGCTGTTCACGGTCGGCCTCAAATTACAGTGGCAAACCCTCCTCCGCAGGGAAGTGCTTGGAGTAGGGAGCCTGCACATGCTTATCGTCACTGGCTGCACCGGACTCGGCTTTCTCTGGCTCAACCGGCAGATCACGGGCGGCTTGCTGCTAGGGACAAGCCTGGCGTTTTCCAGCACCGTTCTCGCGGTCAAAGTGCTGGAAGATAACAACGAGCTTTTTACTTTGCACGGGCGCCTTGCGCTGGGCATTCTCATTTTTCAAGACGTCGTAGCGGTAGGCTTGCTCGCGCTTGCGGGGGCGGGGCAACCGGCGCTCTGGGCTGTGGGAATACTGGCGTTTCCTCTAATTCGTCCTCTCGCATTCCGGTTCTTTACTCTCAGTCGGAATGATGAACTCAAGCTGCTGCTGGGCATCTTCTTGGCTTTCTCCGGCGGAGAACTGGCCAAGGCCATCGGGGTATCAGAGGATCTAGGCGCTCTTTGGATGGGCGCTTTGCTGGCGGGCCATTCGGAGGCGAAAGATTTGGCCGATAAGCTATGGAGTCTTAAGGAGGCGTTTTTGATTGCCTTCTTCCTGCAAATCGGATTATCCGGCATACCCGATTCCAGCCAGTTCATGCAGGCGCTGCAATTGCTCCTGTTCCTGCCTCTACAGGGCATTCTATTTTTTCTGATGTTCGTGTTTCTGCGCCTGCGCGCTCGGACGGCCTTCGTGACCGCGCTAGCACTTACCACCTACAGCGAATTCGCGCTGATCACGACGCGCATGATCACTGATACAGGGCTGCTCCCGGCCTACTGGAATAGTGTTATGGGCGTGGCCGTGGCCTTGTCATTGGCGTTAGCCGCTCCCCTCAACCGCTTTTCCCATCGAATTTTCACCACCCTTGAGCCGTTCTTGATTCGCTTTGAGCGGGCCGGCAAGCACCCGGATCACGCGCCGACCCGAATTGGGTCTGCTCAGTGGCTGGTCATTGGTCTGGGACGCACCGGAACCGCGGCTTACAAGGCCTTGGAGAAAAGGAGCTATCCGGTACTGGGGCTGGACGCCGATCCCACCCGGCTGGCCAAGCATCGGCAACAAAATCGCCGCGTGCTCTATGGTGACGCGGAAGACCCGGATCTTTGGGACAACCTGAGCTTTCAGGGATTAATCGGCGTCATTCTGGCTCTGCCGGGATTCGAAACCCGCCGCTTGGCGGTACAGCAGCTTCGTTCCCGAGGCTTTCGGGGGCTCATCGGCGTCAGCGCCTTCAATCCGGAGGAGGATCGCGTCTTAAGACAGCTGAAAGCCGACGTGATCTTTCATCCTCTCGATGAGGCCGGCGAGCGTTTGGCGGAACGCATGGAAGAAAGCCTGCATGCATAAAGTCTATAAGGATCGCCAGGCGCGGCAATGGGACCGCGCCAAGCCGAAGCGAGGATAGATTTTATAAGCTCCCAAGCCTTCGAGAACCGGACTAAATCTAGGCGCGCAATTCCAAATTGATATTCTGCGAAGAGCTTATATAAACTGCCTGCCCCATTTAAACGGGTCTGCATCCAGCTCGAACTCAAGCGGATAACGCTAGGCTCTGTATTTAGATAGTCTATCCCGCCGCAGATAGATTCAATTACTGATTACAAAAGTCCCAAGCGCATGCATTTCGGCGCCTGGGAATTTATCCTTCTTTATTTTCCTGCCGAGTGCGCTCATCGAGCTTTAATGATGTCCTGCAGCGGTGTCGGTGGAGATGCTTTCCTCGCCCGGCTGTACGGTACTTTTGCCCAACCCGGAATAGGCAGGACACCAGCGCATCTTGGCCGATCCTACCAGGATGCCGCCAATGATCGCGAGCGGAATATTGGCGAGAAACACCGATATCAAAAGGGCCGCAATACCTACTCCGTAGCGGATTTTCTGGTCTTTCAAACCGACGTTCAGCTCGGGTTTGAACATGCGTTTTACATCGAAACTCATGGCTAAGCTCCTCATTTTTAAGCAGGCGATTGTGCTAGGTTCAAGGCCTTTGCGCAAGCCGATCGTAGGAAAACAAGTAAAATAGCGACATGGACATTACGACGATCATCGATCCCCTGAATCCGGCCCAGCGAGAGGCTGTTACGGCTCCTTCTCCCGCTCTTCTGGTGCTGGCCGGCGCCGGCAGCGGCAAGACCCGCGTGTTGGTGCATCGCATCGCCTGGCTGCTCCGCGCGGAGGGCCTATCGCCCCATGGCATCCTGGCGGTCACTTTCACCAACAAGGCGGCCAGCGAAATGCGTGGCCGCCTTGAGGAACTGCTTGACCTATCCGCGCAAGGTCTCTGGATCGGCACCTTTCATGGCCTCGCGCACCGATTGCTGCGTCGCCACGCCCGGGAGGCCAAGCTGCCTGAAACGTTCCAAATCCTGGATTCGGACGACCAATATCGCCTCATTAGGCGGCTTCTGAAAAGCTTGAATCTGGACGAGGCCCGCTGGCCGCCACGGCAGGCGCAGTGGTACATCAACGCCCATAAGGAAGAAGGCCGGCGCGCCCGCCATTTGCCGGAAGTCCACGATCCCTTCGAGCGACAGATGCAGCGAATCTACCTGGCCTACGAGGAGCTTTGCGATCGTCAAGGGCTGGTGGATTTCGCCGAACTCCTGCTGCGCGCCCACGAATTCCTGCGCGACACGCCCGAGGTTCTGGAGCACTATCAGCGCCGCTTCCACCATGTGCTGGTGGACGAATTCCAGGACACCAACCGCATCCAGTATGCCTGGCTGCGGCTTTTAACCCAGGAGCGGGAAAACCTGTTCGTGGTGGGCGACGACGACCAGTCCATCTACAGCTGGCGCGGCGCGAAAGTGGAAAACATTCACAAGTTCCAAAAGGATTATCCCGCCCATCGTCTGATCCGGCTGGAGCAGAACTACCGTTCCACCGGGAACATCCTAAACGCCGCCAACGCGCTCATCGCCTACAACGAGAGCCGCCTCGGCAAGACCCTGTGGACCGAAGGCGGCCAGGGCGAACCCATTTCGCTGTACGCCGCCTTCAACGAGCAGGAAGAGGCTTATTTCGTGGTCGAGCGGATCAAGCAATGGAGCCAGGAGGGCCACGCCCGCCGCGACGCCGCCATTCTTTACCGCTCCAACGCCCAATCCCGACAGTTCGAGGAAAAGCTGATCGCCATGGGCATTCCCTACCGCGTCTACGGGGGATTGCGGTTTTTCGAACGGGCCGAGATCAAGGACGCGCTCGCCTATCTCCGTCTCATTGCCAACCGCCACGACGATGCTTCCTTCGAGCGCGTGGTTAATACTCCAACCCGCGGCATCGGCGTCAAGACCTTGGACTTGATCCGCGATTTGGCGCGCGCCGAACACTGTTCCCTGTGGGCGGCGGCCGATCGGCTATGCCGCGACGCGGCTTTGCCGGCGCGGGCGCGCCAACCGCTCGCCGGCTTTCTGGGACTGCTCGAAAAGCTGGCCCAGGCCACCGCCGAACTCGCCCTTTGGGAGCAGGTGCAGCGAGTGGTCGTGGACTCGGGGCTTCGCGACCATTACCAGAAGGAAAAAGGCGAGCAGGCCGAGCAACGGCTCGAGAACCTGGATGAGCTTGTCAACGCGGCCCGCCAGTTCGAGCTCGAGCCCATGGTGGACCTGGAGCTTCCGAAGCTCGATCAATTTCTCGCCCATGCGGCGCTGGAAGCGGGCGAAAATCAAGCCGACCGCTTCGAGGACTGCGTGCAACTCATGACCCTGCATGCCGCCAAGGGGCTCGAATTCGACTTGGTTTTTGTGGTTGGATTGGAAGAAGGATTGTTCCCCAGCTTGCAATCCCTGGAGGAGCCGGGGCGGCTGGAGGAGGAGCGGCGGCTGTGCTATGTCGGCATTACCCGGGCTCGGAAAAAGCTTTATCTCACCTACGCCGAGACCCGCCGCCTGTACGGCAAGGAAACCTATCCGCGGCCTTCTCGTTTTCTCCGCGAGATTCCGCCGGAATACCTGCAGGAAGTGCGCCTTCGAGGCGGCATGGCACAGCCGCTCGCCAGCGGTCACAGCCAACCCGCCGCGGTCATGGGATTTCGCCTCGGCCAGCGGGTGCGTCACGCGAAATTCGGCGAAGGAGTCATTCTGCAGTGCGAGGGCGATGGCAATCAGGCGAGAGTTCAGGTCAATTTCACCGGCGCCGGCATCAAATGGCTGATGCTGGCTTACGCCAACTTGCAAGCCGCCTAAGCAAAATCTTGACGGGGAAGCATCCGGATTCGGGGAAGGACAGCAGTGGTTGCGGCCGGCCTTGCAGCAGGCTGTCCCTAGCGGCTTGTGTGAGGGCCGGCCGCCGACTGGCGAATCTACCTTAAGCATGAGTCAGGCCAGATTGCCATGCTCTTGTCGGGACTGGGGTTATCTTTCTTGTCCGATGCCTGGCTTCAGGTCAAATCGCGCATGCCACCAGGGGATATCCCGCATTGGCATGCGACAAAATGCCATATTGAATCAATGGTTTGTCGTAATTAACATGGATCCGCTCGCGCGGGTTTCCGGCTCTTGGCAAGACGCCGACCGCTACGAGTGCGCAATTACCTCATCAGCTTCAAGGGATGCCCAACCACGCGAGCGGCATCCCTTCTTTTTTGCGGCGGCGGGTGGTTCGGCGCCGCGCTCATGGATCCCATGACATTGAATAATATCGGAGACCCGCTTGCGCTAGGACCGGACTGATAGACGTCACCCGTCCACGAGGATCAAGACGGGCGAGAAGGTTACGCGAGTCCGCCCGGTGCGAAAGCGTCGCAGTCTTCGTTTTTAGCCTCCGAAGGAGGACTTCCGTGAGCGTGATTTCGGCAAGCGTGGAAAGCTCAACACTCCTAAGCCGCCTCGTATTCGCCGCCTGTGTAAGTCGCACCGGTGCGGCTCCGCGACGAGTTGATGGCTCTCCGCGTCCCGCTCAGGAGGCAGCCGAGAATCCGGCAGCGCGTTGGCGCCGGTTCCGGTCGCCGGAAGCTTCTTGCACGCCGCGGGTCTTGGGAACTTCTCCCGTTCCGCGTCAATCCACCACAACGTGTAAACTATCGGGTCTTTTGCCTAGAGCCTGTTATGTACTCAAAGCGAGCAGCGGGATGGCTTTGGGCAACATCAAACACAGGAGTGCGAGAAAATGCAGGCCGGCCAAGGTCTCCGGCAGCCGCTCGTAATCGCGCGCCAAACG
>CADDYU010000095.1 GCA_902810705.1 Methylococcaceae bacterium | reverse complement strand
AATTTTTGGAGGCTGAGGTCGGAATCGAACCGGCGTCCACGGCTTTGCAGGCCGCTGCATAACCACTCTGCCACTCAGCCCCGGATAATAAACTAAAAAGCCGCGACGAACGCGGCGGCTTTTTACAGACTGGAGCGGGAAACGAGACTCGAACTCGCGACCCCAACCTTGGCAAGGTTGTGCTCTACCAACTGAGCTATTCCCGCGTACTATCGAGACGTGAAATTTTATTGATCGGGGTTTGGCTTGTCAACATTTTGGAATCTATCGAGAACGAAGGCAAGGCGGCTCGCAGATAAAGTACCATGGACCAGAGCGTGAGCACGGCCGAGATGAGCAGCAGAGCCTGTCCGAGCCTTTGCAGGGGCTGCCGCCAGACATCCATGCCGAGCAGCAGCAGGGTGATGGAGACCATTTGCGCGGTAGTTTTCCATTTGCCGAGGTTCGACACCTCGACCTTCTTGCGCTGACCGATCTCGGCCATCCATTCCCGGAGCGAGGCGATGGTGATTTCCCGGCCAATGATGACGGCCGCGGCGATGGCGACCAAGGGGCTGGGATCGGCCTGGACAATGAGCACCAGGGTCACCGCGACCATCAACTTGTCCGCCACCGGATCCAGGAAAGCGCCGAAGCGGGTAGTGAGGTGAAGCTTTCGGGCGAGATAGCCGTCCAGCCAATCGGTGAAGGCGGCGACCGTGAAAACCAGCGCGCAAGCGATATGGGCGCCCTGCCAAGGCAGATAGAACAAACCCACGAGTACCGGAATCAACACAATCCGCAGCAAGGTGAGATGGGTCGGGAGATTCAACTCCATAATTCAAGATTCCCGTTCGTGGAATGTGTCGTAGATGCGTTGAGCCAAGCGCTGACTAATCCCTTCGACGTGCCTCAAGTCCTCGATCCCGGCCCGACTGATCTCCCTGAGGCCCCCGAACTGCCGCAGCAATTGCTGGCGGCGCTTGGGGCCGAGGCCGGCGATGCCTTCGAGCGCCGATTGCTTTTTGGCTTTGGCCCGCCGCTGACGATGGCCAGTGACGGCGAATCTATGGGCCTCGTCCCGGATTTGCTGAATCAGCAGCAGGGCAGGGGAGTGCGAGGGCAGCCTCAGGGGTGTGTCGGCTTCCGCCGGAATCAGAACCTCCATGCCCGGTTTCCGATCCGGCCCCTTGGCGACGCCGATGACCCGGATCTGCTCCATACCCAATTCCATCAAGGCTTGCCGCACGGCATTCACCTGACCCTTGCCGCCGTCGATGAAGAGGATATCTGGCGCTTCCACTTCGCCATCCCGAATCCGGCGATAGCGGCGGGTGACCGCCTGCGCCAGCGCGGCGTAATCGTCGCCTGGCCTCACGCCTTCGATGTTGAAGCGGCGGTAGGCGGATTTGACGGGACCCTGCCGGTCGAAGACGACGCAGGAAGCCACGGTCTGGTCTCCCTGGATATGGCTGATGTCGAAACATTCGAGCCGCTTGGGCGGCTCCGGGCAATGCAGGACCTCTGCCAATTCCAGAAACCGGCCGTGCCAATCACGCCGGCTGGCGAGCTTGGTCGCTAACGCGCTTTCAGCGTTGGTGAGCGCCAGTTGCAGCCGCTTTGCCCGCTCGCCTCTGACCCGTTCGGAAATGCGCACGGCATGGCCGGCCTGCGCCGCCAGGACTTCCTCCAATAGCCGTGCGTCCTCGACGGGATGGCTGACCAGGATTTCCTTGGGGACTTGCTTGCCCAGATAGTATTGGCCAATGAAGGCCTGCAGGATACTGCCCGGCGCGTGCGCCTCGAGCATGCTCGGGAAGAAGGTCCGGTCGCCGATCTGCTGCCCAGCGCGGATGAACACAAGCTGTACGCAGGCGGCGTTGCCCTCCAAGGCGCAGGCGATGATGTCCACGTCGCCGTGCTCGCCATGCACCGCCTGTTTTTCCAGGATGGTCCGAAGGGTGGCGATCTGATCGCGGTAGCGGGCGGCCTTCTCGAAGTTGAGCCCGCTCGCGGCCTTCTCCATGCGCGCCGCCAGTTCGTCGATCAGACGCTTGCCGTTTCCTTCGAGAAACATCACCGTGTCCCGCACATCCTCCGCGTAGGCGGCCTCGTCGATGAGGCCCACGCAGGGACCGGTGCAGCGTTCGATCTGGTATTGCAGGCAGGGCCGACTGCGGTTCTGGAAGAAGGAATCGCGGCACTGCCGCACCGGGAAGATCTTCTGGAGCAGCCTGAGGCTTTCCCGCACTGCGCTGGCGCTGGGATACGGGCCGAAATAGCGGCCTTGTTTGCTCTTGGCGCCACGATGGAAGGTGACCCGCGGGAATTTCTGATGGGTGGAAATGTAGATGGACGGATAGCTTTTGTCGTCCCGCAGCGTGATGTTGTAGCGCGGCTTGTAGCGCTTGATGAGCTGGCTTTCCAACAGCAGCGCCTCGCCCTCGGTATGAGTCACGCTGATGTCAATGTTATGGATGCGCGCTACCATGGCCCGCTGCTTGGGCGAGCCGTCCTTGCCGGAAAAATAGCTGGAAACCCGTTTCTTGAGATTTTTCGCCTTGCCGACATAAATGACTTCGCCCTTTTCGTCGAGCATGCGATAGACGCCGGGACGCTGAGTCAGAGTCTCCAGGAAGGCGTTGATGTCGAAGGACGAGGTGTCTTCGCGCAGATTCATGAGGGTCAAGTGTTCGGCCGGGGAGTGGCGATTATAATGCGGAACGGCTAACGGAATTCAGCCTTTTGGTGCTCAGCCGATCCGTAAAGTGTAAAGGAGAAATATCGGTCGAATTTGGTGAATGACGGACCTGACTCGGTCGCCAGGCTCTCCCTGTTCGATTCCTTAAAATTCAGGGACATCGATCGAGCGGACGGCGATGCGAATTCATGAGTGAAACCCGATTTCGGCTGTACCACAGGCGCGATGAAGGTCAGGGACGCACAGTCGACTGGCTTTACGCGCTTTCCGCCAAAAATATCGCTCGCCTTGGCGCCGGCAGCCCTTCTACGGTCAGCTCGGGATTTTCGGGATCGAGAAAATCGGTCAGCGATTGGAACCGCATCCAGCCGGTGGCGCGCTGCTCCTCGGGAGTGGTTCGACTTACATCGAGCAACCGGATATTCCGATAGCCGCAGCGCTTGAGCCATGAGATTAGAGTAAGGCAGGAGGGAATGAACCAGACGTTGCGCATTCGGGCATAGCGCTCTTCCGGAACCAGGATTTGCCCTGCCTCGCCCTCGACCACCAGAGTTTCCAGCACCAATTCGCCGCCTAAGCGAAGACAACCCTTGAGTTCCAGTAGATGGTCGAGCGGAGAGCGGCGATGGTAAAACACTCCCATCGAAAAGACCGTATCGAAAGCTTGGAGATTTGGCGGCACGTCCTCGATGCCGAGCGGCAGGACATACACCGGAATGTCCCCCGCGAAGTGCTTGACCGCCAGGAATTGGGCCAAGCTGAGGAGCGTCGGATCTATGCCGACCACCAGCTTGGCTCCGGCTCCTGCCATGCGCCAGGCATGATAACCGTTGCCGCAGCCTACATCGAGTACCGTGCGGCCTGTCAGGGGTTTGATGTGCGCCGCCAGCCGCCGCCATTTGAGATCGGAGCGCCACTCGGTATCTATGTGGATGCCGTGGATGAGATAAGGGCCCTTGCGCCAGGGATGGAGTTCTCGGAGCAGCCGTTCGGCCGAGTCGCGATCCTCTTGGCTCAGCGCGCCTTCGATCCGCACGAGATCCGCGTTCAGATCGACCCGCGATGGCGCACTGGCGGGCAGGCGCCGGAGTACGTCCCGCCATTTCGGCCAATCGCCGTGCCGACTGGCGTCGAAGGCGCGCCATAGCTGCGCCGCTGGAGGTTCCGTCCAAGCCTCCAAAGCGGAAGCCTGGAAGGCCGCAAGCAATCCCTTATAGGCTGGCCATTCCGAAAAATCCTCAGGCATTGTCGCTTTCCTTCAAAATCTTGCTCGTCGACCGGCGTAGTCGAGACGCCTGGACCGGAGCGCTTTCCCTCGCATGCTACAATTCACAGGCCGCCTGCGGGCGATCGGCAGCCTTGGCGCAGAGCCCCAGCATTCGGTTCCGTTTCGCCGCTTCGACTCGCCACAGAAATCGAAAATCTCAATCATTACCCGAGGAGCCCATCCCATGAGTGCACCCGATGTTGCCGCCGTTAAAGCTTACCTGCTCGATCTGCAGGACCGAATCTGCCGGGATCTCGAAGGCGAAGAACCCGAGGCGCGCTTTCAAGAGGACAACTGGACCTACGCCAACGGCACCGGTGGGGGTCGAACCCGGGTGCTCGCGGGCGGCAAGACTTTCGAGCAGGGCGGCGTCAACTTTTCCCACGTCGCGGGCGGGACCCTGCCGCCCTCGGCGACGGCCCAGCGGCCGGAACTCGCGGGGCGCAGCTTTCAGGCGCTGGGCGTCTCGCTGGTTATCCATCCCGTCAATCCCTATGTCCCGACTTCCCATGCCAATGTCCGTCTCTTTCTGGCCGAACGGGAGGGCCAGGCGCCGGTCTGGTGGTTCGGCGGCGGTTTCGATCTCACGCCCTATTACCCGTTCGAGGAGGATGCCGTTCATTGGCACGCCGTCGCGCGGGAAGCTTGCGCAGCATTCGGCGAGGACGTGTATCCGAGATTCAAGCGCTGGTGCGACGAGTACTTCTTCCTCAAGCACCGCACCGAAACCCGTGGGATCGGCGGGCTTTTCTTCGATGATTTGAACGAGTGGAGCTTCGAGCGCTGCTTCGAATTTCTGCACAGCGTGGGGGATCATTATCTCGAAGCCTATCTACCCATCGTGCGGCGGAGGAAGGACACACCCTACGGCGAGCGGGAGCGCAATTTTCAGCTTTACCGGCGCGGGCGCTACGTGGAATTCAATCTGGTCTACGACCGGGGAACCTTGTTTGGCCTCCAATCGGGCGGGCGGGCGGAATCCATCCTGATGTCTCTGCCGCCCGTGGCCCATTGGCGCTACAATTTTAAGCCCGAGGAAGGCAGCGCCGAGGAGAATTTGTACAAGAACTTTCTGAAGCCTCGGGAATGGTTATGAGCCCTGCCCGCTGGAGCCGCCGACCGGCTCCTTCAAGGCAGTGGCGTTCCTTTCGGCCAGATGGGTGATCAGCTGATCGAGCGAGCCGGTGCGGGCGATCTCGTCGCTGAAACTAGAGCGGTAATTCTGCAGCAAGCTGATGCCCTCGATCAAAACGTCATAGACTTTCCAGTCGTTATCTTCGCGCACCATGCGGTAATTGACCGCGACAGGCTGAGCGCCGGGCTGCAAAATCTCGGTCCTTACCATCACCTTCTTGTCAGACGGGGAAAGCTCTAAGGGGAGATGACGAATTTTCCAATTGGCGTACTCGGTAAACGCCGTGGTGTAGGTCCGCACCAGCAGCAGGCGAAACTCCTTTTTGAAACGTTCCTTTTGCTCGGGCGTGGCCGTTTTCCAGTATTTGCCGAGAATCATCATGGAGACGCGATCAAAGTCGACATGGGATTCCAAGGCTCGATCGACAAAGGCGGTGGCCTTTTTGAAGTCATTCTTATACTCGGGTTTTTGCAGATTAGCCTGCAGTTGATCGGAAGTGCGTTGGATAACTTGCTGCGGGGGTAGCAGCCCTTCCTCTGCGCTTGCTGTTGCCGAGAACACATTCACGAGCAACAGCAAGGCGCCGGCCCAACTCGCCAAGCCGAAGGAAGATTTGGTAAATTTCATGAAGCAACTCCTGACACTCTAATTCGCGTTTTTTATCATAAATTGGCAGGCTCGGATACTTTTAGGTCCTTATCCTGCCGCCATCTCATGGCCTTCCGATAATGTTTGTAAATGATAGCATTTCGCCTCTTGCCATTCGCTTGCGCCGAATGCGTAGCGCCGAGTTCAGCCGCCGCTTGATGCGGGAGAGCCGGCTGTCCACCGATAACTTGATTTACCCCTTGTTCGTTCTGGAGGGGGAGAATCGTCGGGAGCCAGTGGCTTCCATGCCCGGGGTTGAACGGCTCAGCATCGACCTGCTCCTCGAGGAGTGCCGCGCGGCGGCGGAACTCGGCATCCCGGCGGTGGCCCTGTTCCCGGTGACGCCGGCCGGACGGAAAAGCCTGGACGCCGCCGAAGCCTATAATCCGGAAGGCTTGGCTCAACGGGCGATACGCGCCGTGAAGCACGCACTACCGGAATTGGGCGTGATTTCCGACGTGGCCCTGGACCCTTTCACCACCCACGGCCAGGACGGGCTGGTGGACGAGCGGGGCTACGTGGTCAACGACGAAACGGTGGCCGTTCTGGCTAAACAGGCGCTCTCCCACGCCGAGGCCGGCGCCGATATCGTCGCCCCGTCCGACATGATGGATGGCCGTGTCGGCGCCATTCGGCAAGCCCTCGAAACCCACGGCTATGTCAACACCTGCATTCTCGCCTATTCCGCCAAATACGCCTCGGCCTTTTACGGGCCGTTCCGGGACGCCGTAGGCTCCGCCGCCAATCTGGGCACCGGCGACAAATACAGCTATCAGATGGACCCGGCCAATTCCGACGAAGCCTTGCGGGAGGTGCAATTGGATCTGACCGAAGGCGCCGACATGGTGATGGTCAAGCCGGGTCTTCCGTACCTCGACATCATCCGCCGCATCAAGGAGCGTTTCGGCGTGCCGACCTTCGCCTATCAGGTGAGCGGCGAGTACGCGATGCTCAAGGCTGCCGCGCAGAATGGCTGGCTGGACGAGCGCAAGACCGTGCTCGAATCCCTCCTGGCCCTGAAGCGAGCCGGGGCGGACGCCATTTTGAGCTATTACGCGAAAACCGTGGCCGAGTGGCTGCAAGACCAGAGTTCCTAGGGGCCGATGCGTCGATCCCTCAGTGCCGTCCATCCATTGAGCCAATCCGTCATGTCACGCATCGACCGCTACGCCGTGTTCGGCCACCCCATAAGCCACAGCCAGTCGCCGCGCATCCACGCCCTGTTCGCCGAGCAAACGGAACAGGCGCTCGCCTACACCGCCCAGGATGTGCCGCCGGAACTGTTCGAACCCGAGGTTCGGCGGTTTTTCCGGGAAGGCGGCAAGGGTCTTAACTGCACCGTGCCCTTGAAGAAGCTGGCCTTTCGCCTCGCCGACCGCCGCAGCGAACGGGCCGAACGCGGCAAGGCGGTGAATACCCTCGCCCTGCGGGCCGATGGGACGATCCTCGGCGACAACACCGATGGCGTGGGCCTGGTCCGCGACCTTACGGTCAATCTCGGCCTGATTCTGGAAGGCCGACGAATCCTGGTGCTGGGCGCGGGCGGGGCGAGCCGCGGCATTCTGGCGCCGCTGCTGGAACAGCGTCCCGAGCGCCTGGTCATCGCCAATCGCACGCCAGACAAGGCCGTGCGGCTGGCCGGGGAATTCGGCGATCTCGGTCCGATTGCCGGCGGCGGCCTCGAAGAATTGGCCGGGGAAAGCTTTGATCTGATTCTCAACGCCACCGCCGCCAGCCTGAGCGGCGAGTTGCCGAATCTGCCGGAGGGAATTCTGGCTCCAGAGGGAAGCTGCTATGACCTCGCCTACGGTCGCGCGCCGACTGCTTTCGTGCGCTGGGGGTGGAACACCGGAGCCGCCATCAGCGTGGACGGCATTGGCATGCTGGTGGAACAGGCCGCGGAAGCCTTCCATCTCTGGCGCGGCGTCCGGCCGGAAACCGGGCCGGTCATCGCGGTGTTGAACGCCGAGCGGAAGTCGCCGCTCACGGAGCCGGCAACCCGGCGTCCCGCCGGTACTGATCCTTGAGCCGCACGTAGCCGTCCCTGGAATAACTCAGGTAGTCCAGTTCTTCGTCCTTCAGGGGCCGGGACGGTCTCGCCGGGCTTCCGACGTACAGATAGCCGCTCTCCAGCCGCTTGCCCGGCGGCACCAAGGCGCCCGCGCCGACGATGACGCGATCCTCGACCACCGCGCCATCCATGACGATGGCGCCGATGCCGATCAGGCACAGGTCGCCCACGGCGCAGCCGTGCAGGACCACCTTATGGCCCACCGTGACCCCCCGGCCGACAATGAGCGGATGGCCCTCCGGATTTTTCTCGCTCCGGTGCGTGACGTGCAGGACGCAGCCGTCCTGGATGTTGGTTTCGTCGCCGATCTCGATGCGGTTCACGTCACCTCGGGCCACGGTCATCGGCCAGATCGAGACATCCCTTCCCAAGATCACGTCGCCAATGACCAACGCGCTGTCGGCGACATACACGCCGGAGGCCAACTGCGGCTCGATACCGTTGAAAATCTGGATCGCCATGGCGGATTCTCCTTTCGGCGGTGAGCGAGCGCTCGTTCAAGGTGTACGCGCGGCTTTTTCTTCCAATCCCGACAGCCCGAAACGCCGTTGCAGCTCGGCCAGCACCTGGTCAGGACCCAGTCCCTGGTGAGCCAGCAGCACCAGGCTGTGGAACCAGAGGTCGGCCACTTCGTGGACGATTTTCTCGGGAGCCCCGTCCTTGGCGGCCATGACGGTTTCGGTCGCCTCCTCGCCGATCTTCTTTAGAATGGTATCCAAGCCCTTGGCATAAAGGCCGGCGACATAGGATTTCTGCGGGTCCTGGCCCTTGCGCTGTTCGAGCACCTGGGCGAGTTCGGTCAAGATGTCCATCATTTCAGCTCTTGTAGATGGTCTCGGGCGATTTCAGCACCGGCTCCACCGTTTCCCAGCACCTATCCTTCAGTACCCGGAAGAAGCAATGATGCCGGCCGGTATGGCAGGCGATGCCGCCGATTTGCTCGACGATGAGGAGCACGACGTCCTCGTCGCAATCGAGACGGATTTCCAGGACTTTCTGCCGATGCCCCGATTCCTCACCCTTCCGCCAGAGCTTCCGTCGGGAGCGCGACCAGTAAACGGCGTAGCCTTCGGCCACCGTCAGCTCCAGGGCCTCCCGGTTCATCCAGGCGGCCATGAGCACCTGCCCGGTGCCTGCCTCCTGGGCGATCACCGGCACCAGTCCCTCCGCCGTCCAGCGCACCTCGTCCAGCCAGTCCTTCACACGCGCACCTCGATGCCCCTCGCCGCCAGATAGCCCTTCGCTTCCCGGATGCTGTACTCGGCGAAATGGAAGATGCTGGCGGCGAGCACCGCGTCGGCCTTGCCCTCGATGATGCCGTCGGCCAGATGCTGGAGATTTCCGACTCCGCCCGAGGCGATCACCGGCACGGGCACCGCCTCGCTGATGGCGCGGGTCAGCTCCAGATCGAAGCCCTGCTTGGTGCCGTCGCGGTCCATGCTGGTGAGGAGGATTTCGCCGGCGCCGTAGTCCACCATGCGGCGTGCCCATTCGACGGCGTCGAGCCCGGTGGGCTTGCGCCCGCCGTGGGTAAAGATTTCCCAGCGTACATTTGCTTTCTCCCTCTGGGGAGAGCGTGGCCAGGGGGGCGAAGCCGTGGGGTGAGGGCCGACCTGCTTGGCGTCAATGGCGACGACGATGCACTGCGAGCCGAACCGCTCCGCCGCCTCCTGCACGAATTCGGGCCTCGCCACCGCGGCGCTGTTGATGCTGACCTTGTCGGCCCCGGCGTTGAGCAGGCGGCGGATATCCTCGAGGGTGCGGACGCCGCCGCCCACCGTAAGCGGAATGAATACCTCGCCCGCCACCTGTTCCACCACGTGGACCATGGTGTCGCGGTCGTCGACGCTGGCGGTGATGTCGAGAAAGGCGATCTCGTCCGCCCCCTCCCGGTCGTAACGGCGGGCGATTTCGACCGGATCGCCGGCGTCCCTGATCTCGAGAAAGCGTACTCCCTTGACCACGCGGCCATGATCCACGTCCAGGCAGGGTATGATGCGCTTGGCGAGCATGGTTCAGTACTGGTCCGCGATCTTATGGGCCTCGGCGAAATCGAGGGTGCCTTCGTAGATGGCCCGGCCGGTGATCGCGCCCGCCACGCCGTCGCCGACCACCCGGCCCAAGGCATGGATATCGTCCAGGCAGTGGATGCCGCCCGAAGCGATCACCGGAATGCGGATCGAGCGCGCCAGCCGGGCGGTCGCCTCGACATTCACGCCCTGCATCATGCCGTCGCGGCTGATATCGGTATAGATGATGGCCTCCACGCCGTCGTTCTCGAACTTCTGCGCCAAATCGATCACGTCGTGGTGGGACAGCTTGGACCAGCCGTCGATGGCGACCTTGCCGTCCCGAGCGTCCAGCCCGACGATGATGTGATTCGGAAACTCCACGGCGACCTCCCGCACGAAATGGGGGGCGCTGACGGCCTTGGTGCCGATGATGACGAAATCGACCCCGGCATCGAGATAAGCCTGAATGGTGTCCTCGTCCCGAATCCCGCCGCCCACCTGAATTTGCACGTCCGGATGCGCTTCCCGGATGGCGTGGATGGCTTCGGCGTTGCGCGGCGCTCCCGCAAAGGCGCCATTCAAATCCACCAGGTGTAAGCGCTTGGCGCCCGCCGTTATCCATCGGCCGGCTATCGCCACGGGATCGTCGGAAAAGACCGTATCGTCCTCCATGCGGCCTTGGCGTAAGCGGACACACTTGCCATCTTTCAGATCGATAGCAGGTATCAAGAGCATAGGAATATCCTCGACAGCGGATAGAGAGAGATTGAACGAGAGCTTATTGCACGGGATTCCATTTCAGAAAATTGGCCAGCAGACGTAAACCGGTTTCCTGGCTTTTCTCAGGATGGAACTGCACGGCGAAAATATTGCCATGAGCGAGCGCCGAGGCGAATGGAGCCGAGTATTCGGTGGTCGCGGCGACATCCTCATTCTCGGCGGGCCAGGCATGATAACTATGGACGAAATAAAACCAACTTCCTCGGCCAATCCCGTGCCAGAGCGGGTGGTCACCCGCCGGATCAACCCGGTTCCAGCCCATGTGGGGAATCTTCAGCGCTCCGCCCGATCCGTCCGTCAAGCCTTCGGTGAAGCGCACGACCCGGCCGGGGATCAGCCCCAAGCAGCGCGTGCCTTGGTTCTCTTCGCTTTCATCGAGCAGAGCCTGCATTCCAAGGCAAATTCCTAAAAACGGCTTGGCGGCCGCGGCCTGCTTCAAAACCGGAATGAGTTCGCGGCGGGCCAGCGCATGCATGCAGTCGCGGATGGCGCCGACCCCCGGGAATACCACCCGGTCGGCGCGGAGTATGACATCCGGATCGTCGCTGACGGCCACGGAAACCTCCGGGTCCGCATGCTGGAGGGCCTTGGCGATGGAGTGCAGATTCCCCATGCCATAATCGATGATCGCGACGGAAGACATACGTGGAAACGGGAGCTTGGGCGCGAAGTTGTCTAGAGCGTTCCTTTCGTCGAGGGAATGATGCCTTGCATGCGGGTATCCGGTTCCATGGCCATCCTTAGCGCGCGGCCGAACGCTTTGAAAACGGTTTCGGCCACATGGTGCGCGTTTTGTCCCTTCAAGTTGTCGATGTGCAGCGTCACCTTGGCGTGATTGACGAATCCTCGGAAGAACTCCTGAAACAGGTCCACATCAAAGTCGCCGATGCGCGCGCGTGGAAACTCGACGCCGTAAGATAAACCGGGACGCCCCGAGAAATCAACGACCACCCGCGACAGCGCCTCGTCCAGCGGCACGTAGGCATTGCCGTAGCGGCGAATGCCCTTCTTGTCTCCGACCGCCCGTTCCACCGCCTGTCCCAGGGTGATGCCGATGTCCTCCACCGTGTGATGGGCGTCGATGTGCAAATCCCCCCGCGCGCGTACCTCCAGATCGATAAGGCCGTGCCGAGCGACCTGGTCCAGCATGTGGTCCAGGAAAGGCACGCCGGTGTCGAAAACCCCCTTGCCTTCGCCATCCAGGTCCAGGGAAATCCGAATCTCCGTCTCGGAGGTATTGCGTTCGATCTCTGCGGTGCGGTGGGCCATGGTCCGAATCTTCATAATGGTCTAACAGTACACCATAATACCGGGACGCGCCTATCCAATAAAACGGCAGGCTGTTTTCCTGCGGGAAGGAAGACAGGGCGAGGAGGCTCCCGCCCTGTGGAAAGCGGCTATATGGAGATAGATTCAGTATCGCTTGCGGATCGAACCCGTGGCGATGCGGTGGAATCGATAGCTCCTGAAAGGGCGCTCTTCACGCCGAGGCGGCCCGAAAGTTTGGGTCCTTGGGGCAAACTTGAATCCAAATCCGGCGGACCGTACTGGAATACGGCTCTACCGCCCGGCGGCATGTTTTTAAGAACGAAATGGACGATTTCATCGCCGCTTTTCCCCTGTGGGGCTTATTCGTCAGCGCCTTCGTGTCGGCGACCTTGGCGCCGGGGGGATCGGAGGCCGTGTTGGCTTATCTGGCGCATCAGGCGGAATTCCCGCTGCTGGTGCTGCTGTCGACCGCCACTTCCGGCAATACTCTGGGCGCCCTGACCACCTGGCTGTTGGGCTTTTGGACCGGCCGCCGCTATCCCGCCGACCGGCCCGACGACCCGCGCCGGCATCGGGCGGTCATCGCGGTGCGGCGCTGGGGGTTTCCCATCCTGCTGCTGTCCTGGCTGCCGGTGGTGGGGGACGGATTCTGCTTCGCGGCGGGCTGGCTGCGGCTGCCGTTCTGGGGCTCGCTGCTCGCCATCGCCGCGGGAAAGGCCTTGCGCTACGCCGCCATCGTTTACGCCTTCGCCTGAGTTTTTCCAATTGCGAACGGTCACTTCGGGAGCGCCGAAGTGACCCTTCCGCTCCGAATGCTCCTCAACGCGGATCGCCCACCGGGGCGGCGAGGGCGTCCGAGACCAGTTCCTCGACGTTGGAGCCGGTCAATGACTCGAGAAACTCCACCAGGTCCTCAATCTCCGGATCCGTCAGGTTCAGAGGCCTGATCCTGGGATCGAGATTCTCGTTGGGCACCCCGCCCCGGTTGTAGAACCGCACCACGTCCCGCAAAGTCGCCAGCGAGCCGTCGTGCATGTACGGCGCGGTCAGGGCCACGTTGCGGAGCGTGGGCGTCTTGTATTTCCAGCGGTCGGCGGGATTCTGGGTGATTTCGTACAGGCCGAGGTCATGGGGCTTGGCCTCGCTGACCGAGGCCAGGCGGGCGGGGTCGAGGGTGAGGCTCAGCCCCGGCGCGGCCGGGATCGTTGCGGTCGCGGGCGGTCCGCCCATGGCGGCCCGGTAGCCGATGCCGGTGTTGTGCAGGTCCTGGTCGGTAAAGAGCGCGTGCCGTTCTCCGAGGCTATGACAGGCGGCGCAGCCGGCCTTGCCGGTGAACAGGACGAAGCCGCGCCTCGCGGCGGGGCTGAGGACCTGCGCCTGCCCGCCGAATCGCCAGCGGTCGAAGGGCGAAGCGGCGGAGTTCAGGGTGCGTTCGTAGGTGGCGATCGCCTGCCCCAAGGTTTCCATCGAGGGGCCGCGTCCGAAGCTTTTTTCGAACAGCCCCGCGTAATCCGGCAGTCCCTTGATCTTCTCCACCACGTACCCCACCGACGGCGCGCCCATTTCGTTGCGGGCGAGCAGCGGGCCCCAGACCTGCTGTTCGAGACTGAATTCGCGGCCGTCGTGGAACAGCCGGGCCGCGTACCCGACGTTGTACAGGCTGGGCGAATTGCGGCGAACGGTGCGACCCTCGATACCCACCGCGGTGGCTTGCTCGTGGCTGGTGTAGCCTTGTTCGGGGACATGGCACATCGCGCAGGAAAAGGTGTTGTTGAGGGACAGCCGGCGGTCGAAGAAGAGTTTCCGGCCCAGCTCGATCTTGTCCGGCGTCGGCGGATTGTCCTTCGGCACCGGCGGGGGCGGGAGCCCCAGGGGCGGCCGCAGGGCGTAGCCGAGCAGGTCCGCCCGCCGGCCGAGGCGCCCGTCGTTGAGTTGGCCGCCGCGAGTCCTCGCCGATGCCTCCCGGCCAGATGGAATTGGCTTCGGGGCGGCGGGCTTTTCCAGCAGCAGGCTGCGGAGGTCGTTGAGCAGGGTCTCGGGATGCAGGAAGGATACGGTGTAGATGTTGCGGATACGCTTGTCCCGGTCGATCAGATAGGCCCTGAGAATATGGGAGAATGTGCCGAGGAACCGGCCTTCGGGGTCATGGTCCTTTTGGACCGATTGGCCGTAGGCGGCGAGGATGGGTTCGATTTCCCGCTCGGAGCGGGTGGTCAGGAACCGCCACTCCGGTTCTTCCCCGGATTCTTGGCCGTAGTGGGCCATGACCTCCGGCGTATCGTGCCCGGGATTGAAGCTGAGGGTGATCAGCCGCAGCTGCTTGCCGACCTCCGGTGCCTTCCGCAGGCGCTGTTGGACCTTGTGGAATACGGCCGTGGCGAGCGGGCAGCCGTTCACGTCGCTGCAACTCGAATAGATGAAACTGAGCAAGACCAGCTTGTCGCCGTAGAGGCTGTGCAGGTTCAAGCGGCGGCCGCCGCTGTCCAGCACCTCCCCGTCGGCGGCCAGGCCCAGGGAAGGCAGGGCATAGGCGCCGGGCTGCGGAAGCTTGAACGGAAGGTCCCTGTAGCCCGGCGCCAGCGAAGGCTCCGGGGCGGCGGCTAAACTGGCGGTAGCGAGGCCCAGCAAGGCGGTCAGCGCCCGGCGGCGTATTTTCATGAAGCGTGAACGTAAGCTGGGAAATCGGGCGAATCCATGGATAAGCATTTACTTCATCAAGGCAGGGGATGTTCAAGGCGGCGCGCGCTGTCAAGACCGGGGTTTTCAAACCCGGCTCGAGTGCCAGCACATCACGAACATTTCCAAACACCTCGGGTCGAGGAACGCGCCCAATGACCGCCTATCCCGACGCCTACGGAGCATTGAATCCCAAGGATACTTCGGCGCTCGAGAGCGCCCTGGTCAATCGGCTGATCTATTCGATCGGCAAGGACCCGCTCGATACTCAGGGGCGGGACTGGTTTCTCGCCCTGGCTCACGTGGTGCGGGACCAGCTCACGGCGAAGTGGATGGAGTCCATGCGAAACTATTATCTTCAGGACGCCAAGCGGGTCTACTACCTGTCCATGGAATTCCTCATCGGTCGGAGTCTCGATAATGCCCTGCTCAACCTGGGCTGCCGGGAAGAATTCGCGCGGGCCGCGGAGAACCTGGGGCTACGGCTGGAGGATTTGGGTCAGCACGAGGAAGAGGCGGCCCTAGGCAATGGCGGTCTCGGGCGCCTCGCCGCCTGTTTCCTAGACTCGCTCGCCACGCTGCACCTGCCGGGTTTCGGTTACGGCATCCGCTACGACTACGGCATCTTCTCCCAAGCCATCGAGAACGGCTGGCAGGTCGAGCATCCCGACACCTGGCTGCGCTACGGCAACCCCTGGGAGTTCGCCCGCCCGGAACTCCTCTACCGGGTACGGTTCGAGGGGGGCACCGAGGAGTACCGCGACGACCGGGGGCGGGCGCGCTACCGCTGGACCGATACCCAGGACGTCATGGCCATGGCCTACGATCTTCCCGTGCCCGGCTATGGCGGCGGCACCGTCAACAATCTCCGCCTGTGGTCGGCCAAGGCCACGCGGGATTTCGATCTGCGCTACTTCAACGAAGGCAATTACATCAAGGCGGTGGAGGAGAAAACCCGGTCCGAGAACCTGTCCAAGGTGCTGTATCCCGACGACACCACCCAGATGGGCCGGGAACTGCGGCTCAAGCAGGAATACTTCTTCGTCAGCGCCTCGTTGCAGGACATCCTCGCGCACTTCTCCGTCGATCCCCGTCCGTTCGACGAACTGCCCAACGAGGTGGCGATCCAGCTCAACGACACCCATCCCGCCATCGCCATTCCCGAACTGATGCGGGTGCTGGTGGACGATCACGGCCTGGACTGGGACCGGGCCTTCGGCATCACGGTGCGCACGTTCGCCTACACCAACCACACCCTCTTGCCCGAGGCCCTGGAAACCTGGCCGGTGCGATTGTTCGAGCGCCTCTTGCCCCGCCATCTCCAGATCATGTACGAGATCAACCAGCGGTTCCTGGCCGAGGTGAGCCAGCGCTTTCCCGGCGATATGGATATGCTCCGGCGCGTCTCCCTGATCGACGAGAACGACGGCAAGCGGGTGCGCATGTCCCATCTCGCCATCGTCGGCAGCCACAAGGTCAACGGCGTGGCGAAGCTGCACACCGAGCTGATGACCAGCACCATCTTCCGCGACTTCGCCAGGATCTTCCCCGATCGGTTCGTGAACATCACCAACGGCATCACCCCGAGGCGCTGGCTGAACCAGGCCAACCGGCCCCTGAGCGAACTCGTGACCGAGACGGTGGATTCCGGCTGGGTGGCCGATCTAAGCCGGTTGGAAGACCTGGTGCCCTGGGCCGAGGACGCCGAGTTCCGGCGCCGCTTCCGGGCGGCCAAGCTGACCAACAAGCGGCGGCTGGCGGAGCGGATCGGGAAATGGACGGGCATCGCCATCGACCCGGAGAGCCTTCTCGATGTCCAGATCAAGCGCATCCACGAATACAAGCGGCAACTGCTCAATGTTCTGCACGTGGTGACGCGCTACAACCGGCTGCGCGACAACCCGGCCGCGCCCTGGGTGCCGCGCACGGTCATCTTCGGCGGCAAGGCCGCGCCCGGCTATCGAGCAGCCAAGCTCATCGTCAAGCTCATCAATGACGTGGCGGCCGTGGTCAACCGCGATCCGGCGGCGCAAGGGCGGCTGCGGGTGGTGTTCGTGCCCGACTACAACGTGTCCAGGGCGATGGAGTTGATTCCGGCGGTGGAGCTTTCGGAGCAGATCTCCACGGCGGGCACGGAAGCCTCCGGTACGGGCAACATGAAGATGGCTCTGAATGGGGCGCTGACCATCGGCACCCTGGACGGCGCCAACATCGAGATACGGGAGGAAGTGGGGCCGGACAACATCTTCATCTTCGGGCTGACCGCCGGGGAACTCCAGGCGTTGCGCCAGCGCGGCTATAATCCTTGGGACTGTTACCATGCCGACGCCGAACTCCAGCGCGCGCTGGACATGATTGCCTCGGGAGAATTCTCGCCGGATGAGCCGAACCGGTTCCGTCCACTGGTGGATTCCCTGCTCGCGGGCGGGGACCGGTATGCGGTATTGGCCGATTACGCCTCCTACGTCGCCTGCCAGGAGACGGTGGATACGCTTTATGGGGATGAGGAAGCCTGGACGCGAAAGGCGATATTGAACGTTGCCCGCTCGGGGCGATTCTCCAGCGACCGAGCGATTCGGGAGTATGCCCAGCTGATCTGGAATATTTCGGTGTAACGGTAGGCGCGAGCGGTTCGCGCCTACCGCCGCTCCCAGCAGAGGCTTAGCTCGCGACGAGCCCCTCTTCGGCGGGGCCGGCCTCGGCGGCGGTTTCCCCGCCGTGCTCGAAAGCTCTCTTGGCCGCCTGGGCGCCATCCCTCATGCCCTCGCTTACCGCGCTGTTCGAGGGAATGATGCTGCCGACGACCAGGGAGCCGAAGACCACACCGTAAGTCAGATAATAAAAGCCGTTGTAAATCCCCTTGTGGAGGAAATTGCCCACTGCCGGGATGAAGCCGGCCGCCGCCTCGCGCGCATCATCAGCGCCCTCGCGGACCGCTTCGGTCACGCTCTCGGCGGATTCGGCGGCTCTTTCCATGACTGTAGGCGGGGTCTTGGCGGGGGCTTCGCCCTGATCGGGAGAAATCCCCTGGGCTTCGGGAACTGCTTCGGTATGGGATTCCGGGTGTTCGGTGTGTTTCTTTGCCATCTAAGATGCTCCTTTTGCGGTAAACAAAAAATGTTGCTCCTCCTTTGAGTTAGAGTCGCATCGCCGATCGGCGATTAATCCTTTATAGCCTAAATGGGGATGGGTTCGCTATCGCAAAAGGAAAAAAACGAAAAATATACCCAACTCATATTACGGCCATTTGAAGATTGAGCAAAACCGCTTTGGGAGGCGGTCATCGGGGCTCGGCAGCTCGCTATGCCTCGATAGCGGTGTTGGGAATAACTGAAATGTCGGCGACCTCGGCACCCTGGATCGACATTTCATCTCGAGAAGTCAATAGGAAATATTCACCCCTCATGTACCACTTATTTGCCGCACGATCGCTACATGGAGGGGCCTATGGAGGGATAAAATCGCTGTCTATCGTTATAAGGACACGTGTTCGCAAAGTAGCGCCACGTCGTGACCTAG
>CADDYU010000094.1 GCA_902810705.1 Methylococcaceae bacterium | reverse complement strand
GATGAAACGGCTGAACCCGGACTGCGGCCGCGCGATGCAGTTCGCCAGGCCATCGAAGCGCAGTACGGCGCGTCGCCGGAGAACGTCGCCAAGGTTCTCGCGCGCAATAAGCCTGCGTCACCGACGGCGACCGAAAAACCTGCGCCGAACGTCGAAACGCCGGCGCCCGAGCGCATCGCGCCGCCAAAGAATCTGAAAGAAGCCAAGGCAAGGCGCGCCACGCCCCAATCGGAACCGCAACGTTCGTCCCCGCCGCCAGCGCCGGCGCGAACGGAAGCCCCAACACCGATCAAGCCGCAACCGCGCGCCAATCCAGCAGAGACGACGCCGCCCGCCAAAGCGGAGCGTCCGCCAGAAAAGCCGGCACAGACATCGGAACCGGAGATCGATCCGGTAGATGCCCTCTTCAACGCCGACACGTCGGATCAGGCGGTGCGCGACTACGTGATTGAAGTCATGCGGCACTTCACCGGAAAAGACAACCGGGTCAATGGCGAGCAGTTCCGCAAGGCAGTTCTGTCTGGGAAGTTTCCGCCTCCACCAAAGACGGCTCCGAAGGCGGCGCCACCCGTTGAAGGCGCGAAGGCCGAGACACCTGCCTCGGCGGAAGCAAAGCGGGTCGAACCGAAGCCCGAAGATGAAGCCAGCGCGCCGGCGCCGGCGGAAACAACGCCCGCCAACTCCAACGGCAAGGCCAAATCCGCCACCGAAATCAGCGAGCGCGCCACACGGGCGCTTGATGTCATCCGCAATGCGCATCCCGACGCCGAACCCGTGCAGCCCAAGTCGCAGATTCAGCGCGCCATCGCTGCGCTGCAACAGGCGCACGGCAAGGAAGTGGTCGTGCTCAAAAGCAAAGACCCGTTCCGTGGCGTCGTGTACGACGGCGAACCCGACGTGTTGTTCATCCACGAGAAGAATAACAGCCCCGAAGCGCTGCGCGAGGCGCTGGCGCACGAGTTGGTCGATGGGTCGCTCACGCCGGAACTTCGCGCCAAGCTCAAAGAGGCGATCGGCACCAGCGAAATGCAGGCGGCACAGGATGAATACCGGAAGCTGTACGCGAAGCTTCACGGTGAAGACGCCGCGGCTAAGCTCGATGCCAATCGACTCTCCGACGAAGGGCTATCGCTCATTCTCGGTCGTGACATGACCCAGCCGCACCGCTGGCGGAAGCTGGTTGAGGCCGATCCCGAATCGCACAACGCATTGAACGACGCCATCGGAAAGCTGAACGACAAACTTGGCGGCCTGGACGGCCGTATCGACAACCTACTTGAAGGGCTGCGGAGCGCCGTCCCGAAGGTTGCTCCCAAGCAGCCGGCCATCACAGGAAGTAAGACGGTAATTGACACCGCGACAGAGAAAGTTCCCGCGCGGTATGCCTTGGTCGAAGCCGATCAAGTCAAACCCTCCAACGATCCGTTCACGTTCCAGAAGAATCCCGATCATGCCGGAGGTCAGGAACGCAACTACCTGCGCGACACGAATGAACGCCAGAAGGTCATCGAGAACGCGGCGAAGTTCGACAGTCGGCACGTCCTGAGCGATGACCCGACGCCGGCGAACGGTCCGCCGATGGTTATCGAGGACGGCTCGGTCATGGGCGGCAACAGCCGAGCAATGGTGCAGCAGCGCGTCTACCGTGACGCGAGGCGTGCGGCTCAGCTCAAGGCGGACACCATCGAAGCGGCAAAGCGGTTTGGCCTCGATCCCGAAGCCGCCGCGCGGATGGAAAAGCCGATGATCGTCCGCATCCTGGACGAGAACCCTGCCGGCAACCAAGGCCGGCTCGCCGAACTCTCGCGCGTGCTACAAAAAGGTTTGACGCAGGAGATGAGCACCGGTCAGGACGCCGCCAGCCGCGCGAAGATTCTCGCGAAGGACAGCGACACGCTCGATCGAATCGCGCAACTTCTATCGACTGATGGTGAGTCGGTGCGCGACGTGCTGAGCAGCCCCGGCAAATCCGAGCAACTGGCACACCTTCTGGTGGAAAGCGGCACCGTCAATAAGACGGAACTCAGTCGGTACATGAAGGATTCTCGGCTGGGCGGCGGATTCACCGAAGACGGCAAGAAGCTGGTCGAGAACATCCTGTTGTCCACGGCCGTCCAAGACCCGACCGCACTTGATGGTCTGCCGAACAACATCATCCAGAAGCTCACAGGGAACCTTGCTGACCTGGCCTACGTCAGCACGAACGGCGGCAGGTGGTCCATTGGCGCCGATTTGACGAAGGCGCTGGAGGGACTGCAACGTTTCCGCGCGCGCGGCAATGGGCTGACGCTGGACGATTGGTTGAACGGCCGGGAGCAAATGTCGCTCGTTCCCGACCCGATTACCGAGTCGGGCAGCGAGCGCGCTCGCCGTCTGCTCAAGGCGCTGGCAGACGACACCGCGGCGGAATTCAAGAGCCGCATCCGCAATTATGCTCGTGACGCGCGCGCGGAGAATCCTGCGCAGGCCAAAATGTTCGGCACCCAGGATGTCTCGCCCACCGAAGCATTTGACGATGCATTCGGGGGCGACGCGCCCAGCCTCCGCTACCTGCCGGATTCCAGCGGCGGGTACTCAGACGCGCAGATCGCGGCCGCGCTCAAGGACTTGAAGCGCGGACAGAAGCCGGCGCGCCCGGACCTGTCCCAGCGCGTCGAGACGAAGGAAGGCCGGCGGGCATACGCCGTCGCTGACGAACTGCGGAACGCTGCAAAAGAGCCGGCGCCGAAGTCGGACAAGGACGTGGAAGCCGCGGCAGACAAGTTGATCGCGCTCGGCGATGAAGGCGTGGATAGTCTCATCGAGCGGGCCAAGCTCGGCGGGCAGTTCAGTGATGCCGAAACGCTGGCGGCGCGCAAGATCGTGGACCGCGATTTCGACACCGCGTTGAAAGCCGGTGACGACGCGAAGATCACGAAGCTGGGACAACTCATTCTCGCCGATCGTCGCGCCGGCACGGAACAAGGCCGCGCCTTCCGCCAACGGCGCGACCCGCATACGCCCGCCGAAAGGGTCAAACGCTTTGTCCGTGAGGCTTTGGCGGTGGACGATACCACCGTCGAGAAGCCGCGCGGCAAAGACGACAAGCCCGGAATGATGGATGAAGAGAAGGCCCGGCAGAACGCGAAGAAGCTGCGCGAGCATCTAAACAAGCTCGGCATCGACTACACGAACTACGAGAAGATGACGCCGGACGAAGCGGCGGCGCTGGTGCGCGAGATTCAGGCGAAGCGTTCCAGCCGGCTCGACGCGCTCTACGAATACTGGATCAACTCGATTCTGAGCGGCCCGCATACGAGCGGCTTCAATTCCGTCTCGAACGCGGCGAATGCCGGGTATCAGTTTGCCCTGGTGCGCCCGATCGAATCGCTCATCAATCGTTACGTCCTGCGGGATGTCAAGGGCGCCACTCCCTCAGAACTCGGAAAGTTGTATGGCGGCTTCCTGCCGGGGCTTCAAGATGCCGCCCGGCATTTCCTCCGTTCGTTCAAGAGCGAGGCGGCAAGCTTCGACATCGAGCACGGCATGAAGGGGCATGGTCCGTTTGAGGCGCGACCGGTCGCGATCAGCGAGCACCCAACCGTCTTCGGATTCGACCTGTCGAAGATCGGCATTCGTGGCAGTCGCGTGCGGACGTTCACACGCGCGCTCGGCGCCGCTGACCAAGCGGCGAAGGCGCTGAGCGGGCGGATGGAAGTCATGGCCCGCGCCCATCGCCTCGGCCTAGAACGGGGACTGAGTGGAGACAAGTTGAGCGAGTTCATCGCGTCGGAAGTGAAAAACCCGCGCAGCGAATCATGGACCAGCGCTTGGGACTTCGCCAACTCTCTCACGTTCCAAGATTCGCCCGGATCATTCATCCAGAGCGTCATCAACGCCCGCGACAAGATTCCTGGCGCGCGCTGGTTGATTCCTTTCGTCAATACGCCGGCCAACATCACCAAGACCGCCGCGCGCTACTCTCCACTGAACACGCCCAGCACGGCGTACAAGCTCGGCCGAACCGCTTATGAGGCTGCGACCGGCAAGGAATTCACTTACGACCGCGCGCGGCTCGCGCAGCACACGGCTGAACAAGTGCTTGGATGGACGGCGATCCTCGCGATTTCTTCCGGTGTCGGCGGCAACAACCCGTGGATCACGGGAAGCAAGAAGCCGTTCTCGTTGAAGGACCGGGCTGAACGTGACGAACAGTTCCGCGCGGCGCCGCCGATGTCGATCCGCATTGGCGACAAGTGGTACAGCTACGCCCGCGTCGAGCCGTTCGCCACGACGCTCGGCGCAGTCGTCAACGCCATTGAAGAGATCCAGCTTGCCCGAAACGGAAAGCAGGCCGACAAGGCGCTGGGCGACTTCCTCACGAAGAACTTCGGCCAGTTGAAAGACAAGACGTTCCTGCACGGCATCGGCGACTTGTTCGACGCGCTGGAAGGTGGCGACAAGCCGGTGAACTACGCCACGAACATCGCCACGTCGTTCATCCCCAACCTGATTCGCCAGCCGCTTTCCGCCGCCGATCCGATGGTGCGTGAAAGCCGCCGGCTTGGTGAAGGCGATGACCAGACCGGCACGCTCGGTGACAAGCTGGCGCGGAAGGCGCTGCCCGGCTTGGTGAAGCTTCCGCAACCGAAGGTGGACCTCTGGGGCGAGGAAGTGAAGAAAGGGCCGGAGCTGTCGCCGGTAACGGACATTCCCCTTCGCATCCTGGGCCTTCAATCGCAAGCCGCAAGCGCCTCCAAGCTCGACCGCATGATCTTGGCGTGGAACACGCAGCACCCGAATGATCCGTACCACCCGCAGGCGCCGGACCCGTACCTCCGCGTGCAGGGTGAGGATCGGATCATGGATGAGCGGGAATACAGCGCCTATCTCCGTGCCGCCGGGCGCGTCTCCGCGCGTCGGCTGGAATCGGAGAAAGGATTGCACATCGAGCAGCCGACTGAGCGCGACATCAAGTACATGCAGAAGCAGATTGAATCCGTGCGCGATGCTGCGCGCAAGACTGTCCAGCGCGCCATCGTCGCGCGCGACAAGGGCGACACGAAGACTTACGAAGCGAGCATCGGCTACCTCAACAAGCTGGCCGATCGGTACGCCCCGAAGCGCCCGTAACCGGAGCGTTGCAGCGCGATTCGACGAGCCTGCTACCGTGGGATTCGTTCAATCGCGGAGTGGGTCAATGCCCGGCATCAGCGAAAAGACCATGATCCCCATCGGCCTCGCGGCATCGCTGGGCCTGGGTATCATTTCTTTGGTCCGCAGCTTCGACAGCAAGAGCGCGGATCAGAGTGCGAGCATCACCGTCATCAACGACCGTCTCAACCGGCTAGAAGCCCGGATGGACAAGGCGGACGAGCGGTGGGATCGCGTGCTTCAAGAACTGGCCGACATCAAGACCCGCCTCGGCGTCGTGGAAGTTAAGCCCAAACAGTAGGAGGGTTGAGTAGATGCGTTCTGTGTATCGGTTCGTGAGTTTCGCCCTGGTGTTCTCGGTCCTGTTCATCGCCGTCGGCTGCGCGTTTCTGGACAAGGTAGCACCCGATCAGAAGGGAAGTCCCATGGCGCAGGCCGGCACGGTCATGCAGAACGTGGCGAACGACCCCGCCGCGAAGGCCGTCGCCGGCGCCGTGCCGTATGGTGACACGATGCTGTATCTGCTCGGCGGCATCGGGGCGTTGCTTGGTGGCGTCGCTGGCGTTCAGACGAAGCGGCACGCGGACGATCACAAGGAGGTCAAACGGTTGCGCGAACTTCACGCGAAGTTGCATGCGCAGATGCCGGATGCCGCAGTGGGCACTGCCACCGGTTAGGCCCGCGTCGCCCTCATCAAGTTGACCAGAACGCCCCCGCCAGACAGCGGGGGCGTTCTTGCTTGATTACACTATTCGCGTGCCGAATCCGTCCCCGAAACCGCCGGAACCGCTGACGTGCATTGCGATCATCTTGTGCGAAGCCGTCTACAAGGTTGAAGGTCGATCGAACCTCATCATCGTCAACACATTGGCCACCCAGCAGGTTCTTCACGAGGTCTCGACCACGATCGCTGCTTGGTTGCGGTTCCAGGTGTTCCGCCAACTCCGCGACTCTTTGCACGACGATCGCGCAGGACTCTGCCACCGAACGAACCATTGAACGGACTTGCTCAAGATCGGGATTGATGTTTCTCATACCGACCGTTTCGGCATGAAACAAATCGAACTTCGCAAGGCGACTCAGGGAACGGTGTGCGTCTGAATCCTGAGCCAATCGATACAAACGATTCCACCGACATTGGCGTAATCGGCCTTCTCGAAGCTCTCCCACTTGATCGATCGCGAGCCGTTCGGTCCCTTGCCCTTGCCGCGCACCTCGCTCTGCAAGCTGGCGTCGTAGATGACGTGCGCGGCCATAATCGCTTCCTCGCTCAAGACGCCGATCTGACCGCCGTTGTCCCAAACGATCCGGGCGATGCCGCCCATGCGGGCTACCAGCGCGAGCGCGGCGAGCTGGTGGTATGCGATGCCGCTGGCGTGCTTGTCGGGCTTCACAATCGGCAGACTCGTTTCCGGCTCGCTGGTCGCCTTCAATTCTGCGCCGACGAACAGAGTGACCGGTATTATCTTCGCGCCGGCTTCCAGCGCGCCGGCGGGCGCGTTGGTGAGTTGGATCGGCGCGTGGCCGTACACGTCGAACGGCGCTTTGCCTTTCGGGATGTAGAGCGGCGCCTTCGTGTGCGGATGGCGTAGGCCGCACGGCGACATCGGCAGCGGCATGAAATCCAAGTACGCACGTCCGACCTTCGCGTAAGCCTGAAAGCTCTTGCCGATTTCCTTCTCGAAGTCCGTGCCCGTGTCGCGCGCAGCGGCGCCCTGCAAGAAACTGCTCATCGTCTTCCCTCTCGTGTTCGTCAGACCGCGCCGACGGCGGCGCCGACCATTTCGTCTTCGTAAATGAACTCCATGCCGCAGCACTTCCGCCGGCTTCCGTTCTTCCGGGGCTTGAGCGCTGCGAATAGCGATTGGTGCTTGACCCCCAGCCAGCGCGCGGCGTCGCTCGCCTGCTCGAACCGGCGAGGCGGTTCGGTGGACAGGCAGACGACGGCGCGCTTGACGCCGCGGCCGAACTTCTCCGACTTGGCGCGCTTTTCGGCTTCTCTTTTCCTGGCGGCGGTGTCGAGTCGGCGTTTGCGGCGGCGCTCCTGCTTGTCGATCTGCTTCGCCAGCGCCATCGCGCGGCGCGCCTGATAGTCGTCGAGCAAGTCGGGCAGGCCGTCGCTGTAGAGCGTGTCGAGGCGCACGTCGCCGCTCGGTTCGAGCGTGGCCTTCCATCGCTTGAAGCGGCCGTGCTGGCGCACGATTTCGACGATGCGTTCGCGAGCCAACTGCCACTCGCCGGCGATGTACTTGGCGTCGCTCAGGGTCTTGGCGTAGTCGATGTCCTCGCCGCTCTGGATGCGATACTTGCGGGTCAGGTCGAACATGCACCACCCCCTTCGCACGTCGCCTCCCAGCGCACTTTCTCGGTGATCGGATGCTTGTCGTCTCGCCGTCGGCTTGGCCTGCTCCAACTCTGTGCGGCCGTCGTGCGGACCGCGCCCCAACCCGCCGCGAACAAGCTCGTGCCGGGCTCGGACGCGAGCGTGTAGGTGATGACGCGACGGTAGCCCATCGCCATCGCGACACGGCGGGCAGCGCCGTACAGCTTGCTGGCGGCATTCTTCGTGCCGTCGGTGCAGAGGCGGGTCACTTCCGCCGTCAATCCGTCATCAAGTCGGCGCGCGACCGGCCGGCCGATGATCGCCACGCCCGCGAGCTTGCTGTCGGCAAAGACGGCAACGCTGAACTTGTGACCCTGGGGCGGTCGGTGGTGCCGGTGATGCGCGGCGACGAAGGCGCACGCATCGCGGAAACCGATCGGTCGAATTTCAAGGCGTGGCGCCGTCTCCTGCGTCGGCAGGCGATGACGATCCGCAAATTGCTTTGCTGGGTCGTTCATCGCCTAGACTCCGCACATGCCCTGGCACTCGTGGCGCCACAGTTCGAGTTGGCCTTTCTCCGTGTCCGTCCGCAGGTCTACTTGATCGAGGGGGATTCGCTTGGCGTGCAGGAAGACCTGGCCCTTCATCGCCTCCATCGAGCGAATCTGCCGGTCGAAATCGACGGCATCCGCCCACGATTCGGGATCAGCTTTGATCCGCCGCCATTCGTCGTCGGAGTGGAACGGACAGCCGATGCACGATGAGCGCGGCACTTCCCGATCGGGGTAGTGCTCCGCCAGCCACGCGAGGCAGCCCCTGCGCGTCATCGGCTTCGGCAAGTAGTCGTCCGGGACGTTGCAGAGCGGATAGACGTGCCGTTGCCAGAGGTGACGGCTCATCCGCATGCGCTGCGGTTCGTCGGCGCTGATGCCGAACCAATGTTCGAGCACAACATCGCGCGGCGCGTGTTCACCGTGCTTGAGGCCGAGCAGGTTCCGGCGGATGAACCGCTCGATGGGCTTGATCTTGTATTCGCTGGTGCATTGCCGGCGGACGATGCCGCCTGTGCCATCCGGGTTCAGGACGAACAACGGCATCGAGGCGTAGCGCTTGCCGTCTGCCGACTTCGAGAACTTCTGGAAGTCGATTGCGTCTTGGCGCAGGTTGCCTTCCGTGACTCGGTGAACGGGAATGCCGTGCCGCGCCGCCTCGTCGGTCAGCCATTCGAGGTGCGCGTAGACGGCCTTCGGTTCCCACTGCGTGTCCGAGAAGATGGCGCTGTCGAGCTTGGGGAGAATCCCCTTGCAGGACATCAACAGGACGGTCGAGGATTGAACGCCGGCGCCGAGGGAGAGAACGCGCAACATCACGCTCTCCCTTCTGCGTACAGCGTCCCCGGCATCGCCGCCTCGCGGATGCGGGCGTGGGCGACGCCGAAGTAGTGCGGATCGAGTTCAATCCCGATGAACAGCCGGCCGGTGTTGAGACAGGCGACGCCTGTCGTGCCCGAACCCATGCAGTTGTCGAGCACCGTTTCGCGCGGATTCGTGTAGGTCCGAATCAGGTACTCCATCAGCGCGACGGGCTTTTGCGTGGGGTGCAGGCCGACTTCGGTGTTGAACTTCTGCCACGACGACGGCACGCGCAATTCGTCGCGCATCAGCGCCGCTTGCGGTCCGAACGGTCGGTAGTTCTCGGAGTTCTCCCCGCCCTTGATGAGATACTTGACGCGATCGACGCCGCCGCCGGTGCGCGGCTGCATCTGCTTGTTGTAGGTCCACTTCCCAGGGCTAAAGATCAGGACCGATTCGTGCTCCTTCATCGGTTCCCGAACCGTGTTGGCGAAGTTGCTCCCGCGGTTCTTGATCCAGACCCACTCGTGCCTGAACCACTCGCGATTGCTCATCACCACCGCGGCCGTGAACGGCTGGCTCGCCGTCAGCGCGATGACGCCGTTGGGCTTGATGATCCGGCGGTACTGGTCCCACAGCGGCTCGAACGGGATTGGCACGTCCCACTTGCAGGCCGTCGCCCCGTACGGAAGGTCGCAGAGGATCAGGTCAACCGATCCGTCCGCGATCTGCGGCATGACGGATAGGCAGTCGCCTTGGAACAACTGGAAGGGCTGAGTGCTCACGCGACGGCGCTCCCTTCCGCGATGCGGCGGGCGAGCCGGCGCTTGCTCAACTCGATCTGACTTTCACGAAGATCGAAGCCGATCCCGTTGCGGCCGTGGCGAACGGCTTCGCAGACGGTCGTTCCCGACCCGTTGAACGGATCGCAGACAACTCCATCAGGCGGGCAGAACGAGCGGATGAAGAACTCGCACAGCCTTTCGGGATACGGCGCTTCGTTCTCGTGGCACTCGGCGTCCCCCATGTGACCGCCGCCGACGCGGGCGCGGATCACGTTGCCGGGATTGCAGCGCTCCGGGTTCTTGAACGCTTGCAGCTCACGGCTGCCGTCCTTCTGGCGGTTCCGCATTGCGCCGCCGGGCTTGAACTTCGGCGGCGCTCCCATCGCCGTGTTGTCGGCCCACGGAAGATCGCCGGGATTCTTGAAGGCGAGGACGTATTCCCAATCGGAGCGAAGCCACTGCCGGCCACCCGATCCGGGCGTGCCCGTTCCGCCGCCATCGTCGTCAACCTTGTGCCAGCAGCACGGCCGCCAAAGCTCGATGCCCTGGTTCCACGCCTGGTGCATCAGCCCTTCGGGTGCCGGCCAGTACACCTTTTCGCGCGTCGGACTGGCGACGACCCACAGGACTAACCCCCTGCAAACGCGCAGCGCTTCGCGCGTGCAGCGGAGCATGAAGTCAATCCAGCCGGGCACGTCGTACACGGCGTCGATGCCGTAGGTGCGGCAGTCGCAGTACGGCGGCGAACCCAGGACGAGATCCACCGACTTGTCGGCCAGCGGCAGGCGCGCAGCGTCCCCCACGGCAAAGGTGGCGCTGTTCATCTATGCGCCCTCCTTCACACGGAAGCTCTGCCAGTTGCACTCGATGAATCCGCCGGTCTCCACCATCCGGTCGAAGATCGATTCGCCGATGTTGTGGCGCAGCGAATCCTTGCCCTCGCCGGGTAGTAGGTTGCCGATCAGGATCGTGGGTTTGCACTCGGCGTAGCGCTTGTCGAGGATCAGTGTGAGCAGCCGATTCTCCGCTTCCGACTCCGACCGCTCGTGAAGCTCATCGAACACGACGAGGTGCGGCAGCGTGTAGTCGCGGATCACTTCGGATTCGCGGCGCGTGGCGTCCTTGCGGTAACACTCGCGGACGGCAATGAAGACGTCGGCGGCGCGGGTGTAGAGGCACGGCTTGGCGATGCGCTTGCAAGTCTCGCGGATCGCTTCGACGCCGATCTGCGTCTTGCCCGTGCCGCGCCCACCGATCAGCGCGACCATTCCATCGGCCGTCACCGCCTTGAGCGTCTTGCCGTAGGTCGCAGCCCAGGCTTCGTTCTGGAAGCTGATGACCGTCGCCTTGTGCCGCTCCGGGCATCCGGCGTTCTTCCAGCAGCGCGCGCCAAGTTCCTTGAACCGTGCCGCTTCGCGCTCGGCCTGCCGTCGCTCGTATTCAGAGGCGTCCGCGTTCGGCGGCGGCTTGGGAACGGAGTTGAGGATCGACCCCAGCGGCGTCGGCCCCTGCGAACCGCGCAAGGTCGTTGGTGAGCTTGCGGAGTTCGTGCCCTTCGTAGAAACGCTCGCGGCAGGCGAGGAATTTGTCGATTGCTCGCTTGGCCCGGTGAACGTCGTGGAGGGCGTCGATGATGCGTTTGAGTTCGGCGAAGTCCCGACTTCGCCACGGATAGGTAATGCCTTCGACTTCGCGGTATCTGGTGTGCCAGAATTCCTTGAGTTCGGTAAATCCCGGTGTGGCAACATGCTTTTCTCCCGGCTTGTCCGGTTCCGCTCCGAACAGCCCAATCTGCTCCTGCATGTCGCTCTCCTTTTTCATCTCTGCCTCGAAGTCCCAATCATCACCGTCATCGTCGGTGTAGCCGGCCTGCTCGTTGGCGATGTTCGGTTTCCCGCATCGTGCCACCGCCTGCTTGTAAGCCTGCGGCTTTTGCCGACTCCACCGTTTCTTGACGTACTCCGGGGCTTCGTTCACGGCGTCCACCATCACGAGGACACCGTTGACTTCACGGACATAGCCGGCCCGCAACATCGCGGCGGCTAAAGAGCGCGGTGGGCCTTTCCAGCCCGCCAGCGCTTCGAGGTCGTCGCCACTGCCGATCACGTCATCCAGCGCCGCGTAGACCCGGCGGCGAAGCCGGCCCACGAATCCCTCGGCGAGAATGTCAGCAGTGGCGGCGGCATACCCGTCGCGGATCAGCGTCTCACCGATCAGGTGAAGGCGCCGGTCCTGCTCAGGGTCAACAACACGAACTTGATTGCTGCGCCGACCCATCAGAGGAAGTTGTCTGCCGCCTTCCCGGCGCCGGCCATCGGCTGCCGTCCTTCCTGCAACCCGCCCGCGGGCCTGCCGCATGCGCCCTCGGCGTCATCGTCTTCGGGGCAGACGCCGACCATCGCGGCGAGGAAGTAGCGGCGCGCGTATGTCAGCGCCGACCCATACGCCTGCGGCCCGTCGCGCCCGATCGGAATCTGACCGGTCCCACTCATCCATTCGCCCGACTCGTGCAACAGCTTCGTCGTGAGACCGAGCTTGCCCGCCTCTGCGGGCGCCGGCGTCTGGATAATGGCGATGCCGTGCTTGTTGAGACTGTCCTTGCAGGCGTCCATCACCGCAGACAAGTCCGCGTATTTGCTCTTGAAGGCGGGATTGGTCTTGTCCTTCACCGCGCCCTCGATCTCGCGCTGCGCTTTCACGAACGCCGCCGAGAATTTCAGGATCGATTCGCTCTGACTCTTTTCCATGTCCATTGCATTTCCTCCGCCGGAAGACACTTGCCCTGGTCGTCCGCTACTTCTTCCGCGCCGGCGGCTTGGTGGCGACGGTTCCTTTGTCCGCGGTCTCGACGACGCCGGCGCCGAACATCTCGCGGGCGTGGCCGGTAAAGTCGAGGTCGATGAGCAAGTCCTGGCTCTCATCGAGAGACTTCTGTAGCGCGGCCTGCGCCGTCGCGGCGTCGGCCCACTTGCCGTTGTCCACGGCCTGCCGAAACGTATTGGCGGACTCGGCTACCCTGCCGGACAAGACGTACATGCGATCACTCTGGCTCATTCGATTGCTCCGATCCGGGTTCGACCTCTTCAAGCCGCTTGCGCCGAACCACGGTAATCGCGCCGGCAGCTTCCAATTCCTTTTCCAGTTGCTCGCGTGCGGCCTTCTTTTCACCGCGCGTGAACTTGCCCGCCTTCTTCGCCAGCAGGCTCGGAAGACTGGCCTTCATGCAATCAAAGATTTCCGCGTCTGAGAGATGCTTACGCAGGACGGTGATTGCCTTCACCGGATCGAGCACGCGCTGCACGATCTCGCGCAGTGCCAGCTCATAGCCGTTGTCGAGCGGCATCGGCCCGACGCGCTCGACGGTCTTGCGCAGAAGCTCACGCGCGTCGTCAACCGCCTTCTCGACCAGCTTCACTCGAAACCGCAGTTGCGACGTAAGCTCGATCATGTCGGGCTGGTTCTTGTTGTCGGGCGTGACGCTCGCCATCAGCGACGTGACGCGCTCGACGAACTTCCGGTACGGGTCATTCGCCGGCAGGTTGTTCGGCAACATGAGCGCCTGAACCGTCCCGCTCGTCTCGGCCTTGCGCGCATCGCAGGTGTGGTAGATCGGGCAGTGCGTGCAATGCTTGCCTGGGCGATAGACGTTGACGCGCGACAGGACGTTGTGAATCAGGTCGTATTCCCACTCGGCCAGCGTCTTCGCGGTGTACTTCACGACGCGGTAGTAACGGTGACGGAGGAACGCCACGATGCCCAAGATTTCCGCGTTCTCCGGGCGGCCCATCACGTTCCAGATGCAGTAGGCGTAGCCAAACATCTGGTTGTGGTAGCCATCGTCCGCGTAGCCCGTCTTCCAGTCCGCGAAGACGGCGCCGGTGTCGCCGACGGCACTGAGCACATCGGCCGTGCCCTCGATGCGGAAGTTGCCGGCGGGCGTTTCAATGACGTTGCTCTTGATGACGCGCTCGACTTGGGGATTGGGAAAGGACCGGCGAAGTTCATCCCACGAGCGAACGACGTAGTTCATCAACCCTGAGACTTCTTCCTCATCCTCGAAGCCGCGTCGATTGCATTCAGATTTCACCTCGAACCGGCCTTCCTCGATGTAGCGGCCGGCCAGTGCGTGAACGACCTTCCCCAGTGCCGCCTGCTCGCCGGCGGTGTTGATCCGCACAAGCCCGCCGTCACCGATGACTGATGGCGTACAGTCGAACAGCGCATCAAGGTTTGAGCATCGAATCACATTCACCAGATCATTCGTCATTGGTCACTCCAAACATCGTGAGTTGGTCTTGCGGCACGAACTTCGAGGCGACCAACACGAACGCCTTCCGGTTCCTGCGCGTCTTTCGCGTCTTGCTCGTCCGCACGATCCGTCCTTCTTCTCTGAGCGAGTGAACGCGGGGACAGACGGTTTGCGTGAGAATCCCGGTCTCGATCACAAGCTCGTCGATGGTCGCGCCGTGCGGTCCCTTCGACTCGATCGCCGCGTACACGCGCTCCATCAGGCTCGGCGCCTGCTCGGCGATTGCGTGGAACGCCTCGATGCTCGTCTTCGCGACGTTGCTCACAGCGCGATCCTCCGCGGGTTCCAAGGCATCTGCGCCCAGAGCCGGCCCTTGGTGGACAACCCCCAGGCACGCCTGCGCTTCATGCGGATGAGTCCCTTGCGGATCAGCGCGTAGAACGTGTTCATGCTCACGCCAGTCTCAAATCCGGTGTCGAGCCAGAGCCGATCGCCGGTGTGCAAGGTGGCGCCACGGGAAAGCGCTCCGATGATGCTGCGCTGCGTGGCCGACAAATCGCGTTCTGTCAGTTGCGTCTTCTCCACCGCGGGCCTCCTACGTTTGCTCCAAAAACTTGATGAGGTCCGCGCGTTTGACGAACAGCCGACCCGCCATCGTGTGCGCCGGCAGGTAGCCGGTTTGACCGCTGCTCTTGAGCGTGCGGCCCTTGTAAATCCACCGGTAAATCGTTTCGTGGCGCACGCTGAATCCGAACAACCGTTGGATCACTGCGGGCGCGTCCTTGTAGTGGAATTGCTCGCGGTCCCAGGGCGGGATTGCCGCCACCTTCTTCGCATCAACCGGTTCGATCCTTGCCATTTCTTCTCGCCCTCTCATGCAGCCGGCGGTAAGCCGGCGCGTTGTCTCCGACGTACAGCGACGCGCGATACTCGCGCCAGTCGAACGGCGCCGGTCCCGTCAGCGCCACGATCTTGAATCCGCTCGGCGTCCTGACTTCGCGGACCCGGACGTACACGGGGCGGCGCCGGTCGAGCTTGAAGCGAATGCCCAGCGCCCAGTTGCCGCCCAAGTCGTCACGGAACACGCCGATGACGTTCACCCGGCCGTCGTCGAACCGTTGTCGGTATCGCCTCGGCAGTAGTTCCCTGACCGTCGCCAGCAGCGCCGGCCTGTTCATCTGAATCAGGTGCATTGCCGATCCAGTCCGCCGGCACGATCCGGCACTTCCGCACGCTGACCCATTGCGTTCCTTGCCCGGCGACCGGGCGCACCAACACGCGCTCGTTGCCGTAGCTCACCGTGACGTTGACCACGATGCAGGCGACCTCGAACCCGGCGCCCAGCGCGACGGCGACGCGCTTGCCCTGGTACGCGACGTAGAGTTGCCCGAAGTTCCGCATGGTCCGTTCTCCAAATCCGGCGACGGACAGTTACGCCCGCCGCCGGCCTCTCCGCTCCGTTCGTCACTTGAGCTGGTAGCCCAACCCGTACGCGCACCAGCGGAGCGTGGCGTCGGTGCAGGCCGCTTCCTCGTCCGCGGTGAGCGGGCCTGGCTTGGTGTGGTTGCGACGGATCGCCGCCGCCGCTTCACTGATCTGGTCAAGGTGGATGGTTTGCTTGCCGCCGCAGAGCTGGTCATTCGCCAGCGTCGCGCGGAGCATCGTGGCGTGCTGCCACGCCATGAACTCATCGAGGCGCTTGCCCGGCGCCATTTCGTTCTCGAAGATCACGGCCGCTGCTCGATCTGCTCGGCCTGCTGCCGCGCAGAGGGAGTACACGCACACGAACGCACACAAGAGGCACAGAAATAAAAGCGCACCGATAGCCCAAGACATAGGGCATGTCCTTTCACCCGCTCCGGGTTGTTGCCGCGTTAAATTGCCGCCGGTACACTCACCGGCTAATCCGCACGACAACCTTTCGGTCGCCGCGCGGGTGATGGTCGCGTCCCGCCGTCGATGTCGGGCCAGCCTCACGGGAAGCGACGTGAGGCAGGAGATTCCGGCGGGCGGGCTGAGATTCGGAACAGCCTCCCGCGCTTCGGCCCTTCGCCGCCGGCGCAGACCGTGAGCGCTGTTGTCAGCGCCGCTGGCTTCGCTTGCGGCCCCGGCTCTGACGGCTCACCGGGCTACGTTGCCCACCTTAGAAACTTCGTTCACACGAACGAAACTCGACGGCGGGTTGCAGACGATTTTGTTGCGTTCATATGTTGAACTCATTTGTTGTGTTCAACAACCTAACAATCGGCGGACGTATTAGGGTACTTGAGTTGAGGCGTTCGATGCGCCGTCAGATAGGCGCGGCATGGCGCGCGGCGGTGGCGCGACTATCAGCCGATCCGCTCCCCGCGTACAATAGAAGTGGTACAGGATGAGCCGAACTAGACCCGTCCAATCCCTTGCCGGCAACGTCGATCGCGCTCCGATGAGCACGCTTGGCGAGGGTCGGCTTTGTGACTTCGCCGAGGGTCGGACTTGGTTGGAGCAGGGGTCGCGGCCCGCTGTTTTGGTCTTGTTAGGTATTTTTGGGTCGTCGAGAGGCTCGATTCGACCCTGAAAAACGCCTTTGGAACGGCGAAAATGGTACTTGCGCAGGACTTAGGATCAGCGCGAAAAATCAGAATCGCCTTGCGCCGCCGAGTGATTCTGAATTCGCGCCAATTCACGTCTTCGCTTCGACCCTCTTCGCAGTATCCGATGGATACCGGGTTATCGGCAGTGGCATAGATTTAGGTTCCCGTACCGAAAGGTGTAGGGGTTCGACCCCCCTCTCCTGCATTCGCGGCGGAACCCCGCCGGGCACACCCATCGCACCGCACCGTCGAAAGGACGTGGTCGCCATGCCGTCCCCGTGGAAGCATCGTCTGATCGTCTCGGCGGTCGCCGCCGCGCTGTTGTCCCCCGCGGCCGCGGCGGTCGCCGACAGCCTCGTCGTCAACTCCGGCGGCGGCGGCGGCGGGCTGACGATCAGCAACGTCAGGATCCTCGGCTTCGACGGGGACAACCTCCTCTTCCAGACCGCCGGTGGGAACAAGACCGGCCGGCCGTTCGCGCAGGTCGTCAAGCTGAACGTCGACGGCGAGCCCGCGCTGAACGACGCCGAGGCCGCGTTCGACGCCGGCGACATGGACAAGGCCGCCGACGCCTACGCCAAGGCGATCCGCGGCACCGGCAAGGACTGGGTCAAGGACCGCGCCGCCCAGCGGTTGATCGACGCGGCGAACAAGACCGGGCGGTTCGACGCGCAGGTCACCGGGTACGCCACGCTCGTCACGCGCAACCCCGCGCTGGCCGCGGCGAACAAGCCGGCCGTCCCCCCCGCCGTCATGCCGCCGCAGCTCGACGCGGCCGTCAAGGAAGTCGACGACGCGCTGGCGACCCCGCGGCTGAGCCGCGACCAGCAGTCGGCGCTGCTGTCGTTCCAGCTCGAACTGCACCGCGCCCGCAAGGATCCCAAGGCCGCCGGCGAGGTCGCCGAGCGGTTGCTGAAGTTGAACGCCGACAATCCGGACGACCCGCTCGCCGCCAAGGCGCTGGCCGATTTGAAGCTGAACATGGCGGTGGTCGCGCTGGACGAGAAGAGCTACGACAAGGCGTTGACGGAGATCGAAAAGAACAAGCAGTTCTTCAGCGACCCCGCGCAGCAGGCGCAGGCGCTGTGGGTGATCGCCGAGGCCAAGGCCGCGCAGGCGGAGGCGGCGGGGAAGACCGACAAGCCGACGCTGCAGGACCTGGCGCTGAACTACATGCGGGTCGCGGCGAACTTCCGCGACACGCCCGGCGCGCCGCACGTGGCCGAGTCGCTCGTGAAGGCCGCGGCGCTGCTGGAGAAGATGAAGGAGACGACGGACGCGGCCGCGCTGTACGACCAGGTCGCCCGCGCCTACCCGACCCAGCCCGCCGGCGCCGACGCCAAGGCCGCCGCCGAGCGGTTGCGGTCGGCGACGAAGTAGCGCCGCCGCCAGCGCGGACGATTGTCCGAGATCCGCCCCCACACCTCCAACCAGAGACGACGACGCCCTTATGGCCAACTTCATGCGACGGAACAACAAGAAGGTGGTCGCGATCATCATGGCGATCCTGATGGTCGCGTTCATCCTCCCGACGTTCGGGCGCGGCGGGAGCGGGCCGGACCCGGTCGTCGCCCACGCGTTCGGCGAGCCGATGCACGCCAGCGACTTCCGCGACGCGCGGATCGACTGGGAGTACCTGACGAGCCGGCGGATCACGACCTCGCCTCTCCCATCCGAACGCCCCACCACGACGGGCCGACGGGCTCGGAGAAGTTGCCGGCCGCGCGCACGTAGCCGGCGCCGTCGACGGAGAGCGGCAGCTG
>CADDYU010000093.1 GCA_902810705.1 Methylococcaceae bacterium | reverse complement strand
GAATCGAGCACGATCTCCTCGGGCACGCTCGTCTGGGCGTCCAGGAAGAGATCCCCAAACAGTGCCTCAATGGCCCCCGCGTCATGCCCGATCTGGGGATACCGATCCGGTCCGTCCGACGGCGCGTGCTCCAACCGCAGGGCGCCGGCGTCCGAGGTGATGGCGCCCCCGTCAAACGCCGCCGCCACGCAACGGCCCTCCACCCTTCCCAAGTCAAACTTGTCAGCGTTACCCTGTGTGGGCATCGAGGTCCTCCGGTCTCCTGGGGTAAGTCGTTCGGGTACAACCCCTTTCTCAGATTCCCGCCCGCGATGCCCCTGCTAGCGGTGAGAAATGCGGGCTAGGCAGCCGTTTCAGTCTTGGACAATTAGGTCGATACTCCAATCCTGCCGCGCGTCAAGGCAGCGTGCCTGCAACGGTTTCTCGACGGGCGGGTTGGCCCGTCCAGGCGTACTCGCGCTGGTAGTCCGGAACGATGTAGAAGCATTCCTTGAACGCTTCCTCGATGCTGTACTTGTGATTTTCGATACCGGCCATGCTTGCTGTCCTTTGTTCGTTCTTCGTGCTGCGCCGGCTACCTATAAAGGCCAGACTCCTGCTCGACGATCTCGACGTAGCCGATTAACTCCGCCGAGTAACTTCCATCACCATTCGCCGCACCCTTATGTTTGAGCTCCCGCTGCAGCGTCGGCTCCACTGCACGCGTGAACAATTCGAGGCGCTGCTCGGGCACAAATCTCGGTGTGATGGCTGGTGCCTGCAGGTAGCGTTCGCACTGGCGCTCAACCGCCGCAACCCGCGCGCCATCTTGTTTGACGGCAATCGCCTGCACGACTACGCGGCGCTCGCCGTTGCCTGCTGATGCCTCCACCATCCATAGCGACAACAACACTGGCTCCTCGACGTCCCACGAAATAGCGATGCCAACATTCTCCGGCGGCAAGCTGCGCCAGCGACCAAGCTCTTCCTGCACCAACGGGTGATCCAAGCCCATCAGTTCCAGATCGTCCTGGTTGGTGGCGGTGTCTCGATTCAATGTGAAGCGGACACGCCGCGTGCCATCGACCGTGACGAGGTCATAGGTCTCTTCGTCGACTTTGATCAGCTTCTGCTGACGATCCGCCACCGCAGCGGAGAGAAATCGCACCAGCCGATCGAGACTGGACGACACGTCGGAGAAGGGCTTGTAGTCATCGAGGCTGAAGCCTTCGAGGTCTTGGAACAGATCGAACACCACCTGCCGCGCTTCGCGGGAGTTCGACAAGGCCGCTTCAAGCTCGACCTGCGTGCGTTTGAGTTCGGGATCGGAAAGCGCTTCCTGGTATAGCCGGTCGTAGTTAAGCCGCTCGGACAATTGGCCAAGAATCTGGGCGCGCAGGTCTTCCGCCACATTGCCTTGGTCATCGACCTTGCCGACCGTCCGCGCGATCTCGGTCAGCTTCTCGTCGAGCAGCAGGAAGATGCGGCCCTCGATGGTGTCGGACAACACGAGGTTGTAGACCTGCGCCGTGTGGTTCTGGCCGTAACGGTGGATGCGCCCGATGCGCTGCTCCACGTCCATTGGGTTCCACGGCAGGTCGAAATTGAACAGGATGCGGGCGAACTGCAGGTTGATGCCTTCGCGCCCCGCTGCGGTGCAGACCAGCACGCGCGGGCCATCCTTCTGGCGGAACCGGCGCTCCGCTGCCACCTTCGCTCCGTGATCTCCACCGCGCAGCACCGCCACGCCCTGGCCGGGGAAGGTCTGGTCGATCTCGCGGGCGATCAAATCCACGGTGCCGAGGTAGGTCGCGAATACCACGATCTTCTCGTTCGGGTTCTGCCGCCACAAGGTGCCCAACCCGTCGAGCAGCTTCTGCGCCTTGGTTTCACGCTGCTGCGGGAATACCTTGAGCAGATCGCCAATGCGCAAGCGCTCTTCAGGCAGGTGGAGTTCCACGACCGCCGACGCGGCCTCTTCTGCGTGCGTCGCTGAGTATTCGCTGCCGTAGGGGTCGGAAGCCATTTCCAGCGCCTCTTCGTCCAGCTTCTTGACCAACCGGTATTTGAGGTCGGCGAGCACACGATCCACTTCGCTGCGCCCGATGCTGTCGCGTGAGAGGCTGAATTCCTGGTGGATCAGCTCGCGCGCCTCAACCGTCAGGCGCTCACGGCCCTCAATATCCAGATCTTTGTCGCGCAGCAAGGCCTCGTGCAGCGTCAGCATCAGCAGACGGCGTTTCAGCGTCCGCCGCACGGCCGCGAAGCTCGATGCCGCGATCTTCTGGAAGATGGCCATCAGGAAGCCCAGCGCGCGTCCCCGGTTACCCTGGCGTCGTGCCAGATCGAAGCCGTCCTCCAGGTAATCACGCAGCTTCTCGTAGAACAGGCGCTCTTCCTGGCCCATCAGGAAGGACTCGGTGTGTACCCAACGCCGCGCAAACAGCGGCGAACCATCGGGTTGGCAGGCATCGGCCTTGGTGCGCCGGAACATCACCGTGTTCAAGCGGTGACGGTTCTCCAGCATCGCCTCGGGGCTGCCGAACAACGTCGGGTTCAGCAGTTGGGCCAGCATCCAGAACTGGAAATGGTTGCCCTGGTGTGGCGTGGCAGATAGCAGCATCAGGTCACGCGAGTGATCCTTCAGCGCCTCTGCCAGCTTGTAGTTCTCCGTCTTCCTGACCTTGCCGCCGGTGCGGTAAGCAGTCAGGTGATGCGCTTCATCGAACACCGTCAGATCCCAGCGCGGCGCGTCCAGCAGGCGCTTGATGCGCGCCGGGCGCTTGAGCGTGTCGATGCTGGCGATCAGCCGGTCGTGCTTGGCAAAGGCATTCGTCTTGCGGTCGGTGATGTCGCCCTCGGAGCCGAAAACCTCGAAATCGAGGTTGAACACCTCGTTCAACTCGCGGTGCCAGTTGTTCACCAGCCCGGCAGGCACCACCATCAGCGCGCGATTGAGTTCGCCTCGGCTAGCCAGCTCCCGCAGGATGAGCGCGGTTTCGATGGTCTTGCCCAACCCCACTTCGTCCGCGATGAGATAGCGCCGGGGCGAGGCAGTAGCAATGCGGTGCGTCAGTACTACCTGGTGGGGCAGTAGGTCGATCTTGGCCGACGTCAGCGCCGAGGCGCTCTCCATCACCGGCAGCGCGTGCGCTTCGTAAGACAGCCACGCCTTGCGCGCACGCTCCGCGCCGCCCGCGACGGCGCGCAGAATGCGTTCGGTACGCGAAAGCTCGCGGCGCACCGAACCAACCGGAACCCGGCGCTCGCCGACGCCGAAGAAGGCGCGGAGATAGCCATCGCGCGGGGCGTCGAGGACGACGCCCTGGCCGAACTCGGCGTGCATGATGCGGTCACCGGGCCGAAACCTGGCTTGTTCCACGATAGATGTATCTCAGGTGATCCGGAGATGGAATAGACCGACGGGCCCCGCTCTCGCGTGCAGCAAGATTTCCTGTGGATATTCGTGCGCCGCTCCCCACAACACCCGGCCGAAATCGAGACTCTCATGGGCGTTTGGGGGAGCACAGCGCCAGCTCACGGCGTCGGTCGCCGAATTTGTCGTAAGCCGACTGGCGCCCGACGGCAGCCAGAACAACAGCGCCGCCTGGCCTTCGTAAAAGGCTTGAAAAGACAGAATGGCATCCTTGACACAGGAGCCAAGCCAGTTTTCCGCGTCAGTCGGCAATTGCAGGTCCAACACGCCATCCAGGCCGGCCACGACGAGCGCGTTACCCTCATTGCTGGGCAGATTATCTGGCCATTGACTCACCATCCCCAGGCATTGCCGCAGACTCAAGATCTCCGAGGGCTGGCAAACCTGGGCGCGCGCCTCGGCATCCCATAGCCAGCTCACGCCGCGCCGCTGCCACACGCTGTCGCGCAACTGTCTCACGCGGCCGCCTCGTCGAAGAACAGCACCATCTGCCGCACCTGCTGTTTGTGCGAGGCGGCCCAGTGGTTGTAGATGCAAAGTGCACGGGAAGCGGCATCCCGCGTCCGGGAATCGGCGCCGTGCCTGTGCAGCCATTCCAGCAACGGCTTGAGCGCTACATGAGGCTTGAAGTTTTCGTTCTTCAGCGTGTCGGATGCGTTGATGCCGCTGCCGTCAAAGCAGGCGCCGATCAGCACGAGCGCCTGATCCAGATCCGAGGTCAGCCGACGTCGGTGCTTGCCAGACCATTCGCGGGCGAAGTCCAGCGGATTCACCCGCGTGAAGACCTTGTTCTTTTCCGAGCACCAGCCGCGTTGCTCGAACTCGTCGGGCGTGGTGATAGACCCTTTCAGGAACTTCTGCAACTGGTCACGCTTCATCTCGGTGGCGTTTCCGAAAGTGCGCAGAAACTGGCGCGTGATGGGTTCCGCATTGACCGGCGGCGGCTCTTTGCCCTTGTCAGCATCTTCGTCGATGAGCTGATTGATGCCGACCAGAGCATCCTTGACGGAGATCGTGCGGCCCTCATCGACGTACACCTTGCCGTAGTGGCGGGAGAAGTACTCCAGCGCTTTGCCGCGCCGGATCACCTGGATGTCTGCGGCGGGCAAACCTTCCTTGGCGTGATTCTCTAGCATGGCCTGCAACTGACGCACGTCGGCCATCACCTCGCGGCGCATCCGGCCCCAACTCACTGGCTTGGGTTCTTCCGTGCGCTTGCGGCAGACGTGGATGATGTCGTATTCGACCTTTTGCGAGCCAAACTGACCCTCGCCCTTGGTTTCGTCTGATCGGATTGGGTAGGTCGCTTCGAGGTAATACCCTGCTTCAAAGAGAGATTCCAGCACCGCTACCCATGGTTCGTCCTCGCTGTGGTGGAAGGTGAACGCAAGGATGCCGCTCGGCTTGAGCACGCGATGCGCCTCGCGCCAGCATTGGGTGAGCAGGCGCTGGTAGAAGCCGTTGGGGTCTTCTGGCTCTCGGAACTTGTTGGCGACCGCCTCCAGCGACTTGGGCGTGTATTCCGGGCCAAATACTTCTGGATATTGCTCCTTCAGCGCCAAATGTAGCCAAACATAAAAGAAATCTGCAAGTTCCGCGTACTGAACCAGATCCCCGAACGGAGGATCTGTAATGACCAAGTCAATTTCGCCATCGGAGATCCAATTCAAGTCTGTCGAGGTACCCTGAATCGCAATTGCTTCGCCCAGGCGATCCCCCGCAAACACCTTTGTGCTCTTTCCTGACAATTTGCCAGAGCGCTCCGGTAGTTTCCGCTCCAGATACTCATTCCTGACGAATTCATAAGGATCGACCTTCCAGTCGCCAGCCTCAATCAGAGTTTCAGTACAGGATTGCCAGTTCCCCGAACCCATTTCTGAGAACACGCCGTTCTCCGTCCATGACGCCTTGGGATGGAAGTTGTTGTTTGCGAATAGTTGAGCGATGCAGTCTCGCTGAATGTTCCAGTGACAGAAGCCGTTCTGGAAGTTCAGGTACTGCTGAAACGCCGCCAGCACGTACTCGCGAACCTGCCATGAATAATTGCCAACACTCAGGATTGCCTTCAGTAATTGCGCATGAACCAACAACTGGCGCGGATTGAACATCGTCCACCAGTGTGTGAAACGATGTCCTTCTACATCGTGTGGTCCAATCTCGGCTCCAATCGGGATTTCGCTCCTTGGCCAAAAATCCGCAAGGTCTGAATCTTTTCGGCTTTCCCACTCAAGCATGGCAAAGTCATGTTGCCTCGCAAGCTTCTCGTCAAAGGCAGAGAAGAAGCGACCACTGTATGACATGCTTGCTTTTTCACGCACCGGCGAATAACCCTGTATCGCATAGGCTGCCATTGGCGCTGTCTTGGCCGTAGCTTTGACGGTTGTAAGTACGTCTTGGGCAGTGCCACAGGCACCGCAGGCGTAGTTAGATCGCTTCGGCGCTGTGCTCGCATCGGTCTGGAAAGTGACCCTGGTTTCCGGGCAGGTGACTTCGCCGGGGACGGTGCCGCGGACCTCAAGGAGACGAATCTTCGAAGCCCGTTCTTGATTCCAGCGGGCGGACGAGGCCGCATCGTCCTGCGCCGAGCCGCCGTAGGGTTGTCCATTCCCGTCCTGCTTTGCGCTGCCCGCGAGCCATTGCGGATGAACGAGCAGACTGAGTTCGACCTTCTTGTTCTTACCCTTGCCAAGATTGACCAGCGCGGTGTGGCCGCAATGAGGGCACACGACACCCTTCTTCCGGTCGAGCGCGGAGAACGGGTGTTCGGAAGGCGCCACGTACAGCGGCACATCGGGTGCCATCCGCGCAGCGTCTTCCTCAACGTGGAATTCTTTGCCGCAGTTGCCACAGGTGTGTTCCCAGTGTTTGACGCTGAGCGTCTTCACCGCCATTACCGGGCTGGTCATGATCGGCGTTCGGTGGCCACAGCCTGTGACCTGACAAGGGCCGTGCTTGGCCCAGAAGGTATAGATGATCTCTGGGCCTTCGTAGCTGTACTCGCGCCGCTGTTCTTGGGTGAGGCTGAGCGGATCGAAATCGGCGGACATCACGCGCTTGGTCGGTACGTGCGTCCATTTGCCTTTTTCGCCTTCCGGGCCGTCGCAATAGTAGTACGGCATGATCTGCGGCTTGACCTCGGCCTCGATGTCGCCGAGCAGGCGCTTCACTTCCTCCAGGTCGACATTGGCCAGTTCTTGTTTGACCACGAACCAAGCGACCGGATTCAGGTCGTTGCCGATCATCTGCATCCCGAGACGCGAACCTTCCACCAGCGTGGTGCCGCCGCCCATGAAGATGTCGGCTACTTTGAGGTTCTTGAACGCGCCCTTCTTCTGGTGGTTGGCGTAGTAGTTGTCCCACACCAGCTTGGCCGCGTGCGACTTGTCCTCGGGTGACTTGGTGGCCGCCGCGATGAGCATCGAACGAAACACGCTGGAGCGACGTCGCGCCCACCACTTCGACATCTGGTAAATCGGCTTGCCCGCGTTGCCTTCGATGATCGCCACCTGATTGACGGGCAGGATCGGGAAATCGACTTCCAGACAAGTCTTGGGGCGGTTCGGATCGTTGAAATCGACGGTCTCCAGCGCGACGGTCCTGCCAGCGCCGACGGCCTTGGCGACTTCTTGCGCCAGGAGTTCTTTTTTGGTTGCCATGCGGGGCGTTCCTTACTTCGTCAGCTCGACGAAGGGCGACAGCACCTCGAGCAGCGAGAGGCCGCCGTGCGTCAACGTCGGATAGCCGCCCTGGCTGCGCCACTTCCTGCGCCCTAAAGCCAGCAGGTGCGTACCGTGCGGGCTGTTGATTTGCAAAGCCACAGGCGGCACGAAAGGGCCCGGATCGCCCGTGCCCGCCTTGCTGCGCCCGCTGGAAAAGGTCTGTTTGAGGAACTGGCCAACCTCGCCATGGGCGTCGGGGAAGTAGCCCGTGGCGGCGTAGCCGTGGTCGGAGGTGATGACCAGCCGCCGCCCCGTAGCCAAGCGCTCGACGAATGCCCAGAAGTCGTCGCTGCTCAGTTGATCAACCGCGTCGCGGGTCAGCGTGTCGAGGCCCTGGCCCGCGCCGGAGCCGTCATGCAGTTTGGCATCTGGCCAGTGATGCCAGAAGACTTGATTGGGTGTATTGCTGACCAGCCCTTCGCAATCTTTCCAGGGCAAGTCCACCGACTCGGTGCTGGAGGGTTGCAGCTTGTGCGCGAGACCGCCACCGTTGTTCTGTAGCTGGCTGCGACTTCCGAAGCCGAGCGCGCGGGCAAACTCGTTGGTTTCGCCGGGCAGCTCGGAAGCGTTGGCGCTGACCTCGCGCAAGGTGAAGCCGCGCTCCTTCGCGCCCTGCAAGAGCCAGGGCAGTTCGCGCAGCGACAGACCATCGAGGATCAGCACCGCCTTGGCGCTGAAGGGTTCCGCCCACCAGCGCGCCAGCCGATCCGAGGTCCGCTCAACCGTATCACCGAAGGCCTGCCACAGATCCCATCCGCTGATCGAGAGGAAATGATCGAGCGCGCCGATCGCGCGGTCACGCTTGGTAACTTCGCTCGGTGCATTGCCGGGGGCGAGGGGCTTGGACGCGATCTCGACCGCCTGAGTGACGATGACGCGCCATGCATCGACAGGCTGCGCCTTCGTCAGAAGCTGAAGAACACCCACCTCCAGCGTCATGCGCCTTCCTCCTTCTCCAGGAACAACTCGAAGGTCATGCCGTCGGGAAGCTTCTTGACCAGTTCCTTGAGCTGCGCGCCCGTCGCGGCGGACACCTTGATCGTCACGTCGGCCACGAGCGTGGCCGGGCCAATGCCCCAGCTCTCCAGCTTGCCGATGAGATTGAGCGGCGAGGTGGGCGGGTTCGAGAGGTTGACGCGCGAGGCAGGCTTGCTGCCGAAGATTCCGCCGGTATTCGAAAGGGCAAGATCGGTGACGCCGGAAGTCGACTGCGCTGGCGTCACAGAATACATGGCATCCCTGCCAAACAGCCCGCTTGCGGGACCACCGTCCTGGCGCACGCGCGTAGCCATCCCGTCGGTGGTCGACACCGCCGAGGGTTGCAGCAGGAACACCTCGTCGAGGTGGCGGCCGGTGTAGGAGAGCTTGGGCCTGAGCCGATTCCACGCGGTGTCCTCGTCCTCGCCGGGCTGCGCTTGCAGGTACTCAAGGCCACGCAGATTGATGGCGATCTTGCCCCGCGCGCACAGACGCAAAATGCGCTCCTTCATCGCGGTCTCGCCGAGCCAGGGGATGCAATCCTGACCCGCCGGGCGAGGTTCTTGCAGCTCGCGCAGCAGCTTGCCAACCGCCGAGTTGTCGGTGGCGGCTTCCAGCACCAGGTCTTCGAAGTCCTCGGGCACGAACAAATCGTTGACCAGCACTTCTTCGATGCCTTCGGGGATCTGCGCGCCTTGCTTCTTCAGGCTCTCGACGCTGAACATGCATTGGTTCGGGTCGGCGAAGTTCCAGCGATGCAGCACGGCGAAGCGGTCGAAGCGTTTCTTCAGGATGTCGCGCAGCGCCCCCTGGTACTCGGTGTGCAGCTTTTTGTACTCGGGGTTCTGGCCGCTCCATTCCTGTGCCTTCATCTCGGCACGGGCCAGGATCAGCAGGTCGCGGTCGTGGAACGCATTCGATGAACCGGATCGCGGCAGCAGGAAGCGGATGGTGTTGCGACGCTTCCGCAGGTGGTCTTTGAGCCAGCGGCCAAGGCGCTGATCAAGGTTGTCGGGCTCTTCTGGCAGCACCGCGATGGGCAGACGGTCGTCCCAGCGCTCGGGCTGCTCGGCTTCATCCAGTGTTGACCACGGATCGGTCTGCCAGGACTTCGGCAGCGCGATCACGCGGAAGGTCTTGGCCACCTCGTCGGTGCCGCCGATGACGTAGCGGACTTCCTTCGCGAGCTGGGCCTGATCGGAACCGTCGGTGAATAGCTTGTCATTGCGCGCACAGGCCATCAGTTTGGCACGCGGATTCTCTTCCTCACGGAAGACCAGCCGGGGATCGTCCTGGTGGATGTTAAAGCTGTTCTCGACAATCGTGGCCAGCTCCACTTGGAAGGCATTGTCGTCGATGGCTTTGTCACGAGTGATGTCGGCTTGCAGCATCGCCGGCTCGGCACCCGCAAGGTTACCTACCGCAATCGAGCGCAACCACAACGCGCCCACGATCTCCTGCAGGTGCGGAGCAACACTAGCGTGGTTGGGGACGGCTTCGGTGACCGAGATGATATTCTGCTGGGCTTTTGCGCGCAGCGTGCGGTGATGCTCGTTCGACACTGAATCCAGCAACGCGCCGATGCCCGATGCGTCATCGTCCAGCCGGAAGTCCGCAGCCGTGAGCACCGGTGCAACCTCGCCGCGACTCTTGTAGAGGTTGGCCAGGATGCGAATCATGTCGCGCGTTTCCTGCGCGTCGGTCGCAATTAGCACCTGCTCTTCGAGCAGGCGCAACAGGTGCGGTGCGAAAGGCCAGGAAACCAGAAACTCTCGGCGTCTGCGTTCATGATCTGAAGACGGAACCTCCATCAAGCGCAGGTAATCCGCGACGTGGGGCGAGACCAATTTATCGATCGCTGGCTTTGTAATATGGAGGCGATTATCGAACAACCGGTGTAGCAACATCCGACGACGATCCTGCTGAACGCGCTCAGCGTTACCCCCAGCCATAAAATCAATCGCTACAGGGTTGACCCGATGAACCTGCTGGTAGGCGTCGCTTCCACCATTACGCACCGAGATCACCAGCACCAGCAGGTCTGGCCGCTCCTTGGCAATCTCCGACAGAATCTGGATGAAGTTAAACGCCCATTTCTTCCATGGGCACTGCTTCCTGTCGGTGAGTCCGTCGAACCACGTCTGGAACTCGTCCAACAGAAGCATCGTGGGCGTTTGCTGCAACAGTTCAAGGATCAGCTTGTCGGATGGAATGTCGGTTTTCGCCGCCCCCATGCCTTCCCATTTACCTTTGATGTAAGTGCCATGGGGATGGCGCTCAAACAGGAGGTCCCACAGGAACTTGTAGCGCTGGCGGTGCAGACTTTCGCCGATCACGAGCATCCCGCCGCGGAGCGTGATCTTGCCAATCTGTGGATCGCCCAGCGTGGTGGCCCAGGAATTCAGCCAAGCGCCAGTCGATGTTGCATCGTTCACGGCGTGGTAGAGCGCTGCCATCAAGTGCGACTTACCGAGACCGCGTTCGCCAATCACCACGACCGGACGGCCTTGATTCGGGCCAACAGCTTCAATGCCCTTTAGCAAGTCATGGGTGGGATAGGTAATTCCAAGGAACTCCTTCGCGGCAATCTGCGTCGCGCCGGTGTTCGTGTCGTTGGAGAGCTCAATGGCTGTCCCTTTGAGGCGTTTGCCTCGAAATTCTTCTCGTAGCATTAATCCGAGCATTAAGTCTTTCCTCTTAATCCGACCGCGCGACTTCCCGTTAAGGCAATGTGGATGTACTTCCCTTTTTCATGTTTTTCCAGAAACCCCGCATGGCTTGGCGGATCGTCCAAGACGTGAAAAAACCGCTGGCCTCGGCACGCTCTTCCATACCGGCATAGTCATCCGGATCGACGCTGATCGTTAACCGGGTAAGTTTTTTCTTGCGGTTTGCCATACATCGTCATAGGCAGAGTCATAGTAAAAATGTAGATGAAAAGTGCTGCGTAGCTTAATGCAGAGGTCCGTCATTTGACGGAGCCTTGTCAGCGTGAAGAGATACAGTAAATTCTCAAAAATCCTGGCAAGGAGAGTGCTCTAAAGGCGCACCTGTGAAATGATCGGCGCATGAAAAGCTACCGCCTCTTCCCTGAACGACAGTTGGTTCTGAACCGCTCCGACCTGCCCTTGCATATCAATGGCAGCGAGCGGGATATCGGCGATCAGGTGTTCAGGAAAATGCTCAGCGCGACGGCACACGCAGCGAGGGGCGTCAATGCTGCGATACCTTCCTCAGTTTGAAGAACACCTGCCTCAAATGGGGAGTCTCCTTTTGGCGCTATCCGTTGGATCGCGTCCATGACCAGCGGGCCATTCCGCCTTTGCCGACGCTCATCCGGCACCACGCGGAAGCAGCCTTACGGGTTTAAAGGCCGCCAGGACTTTTTGAGAAGGTTTCGGAGATAGAGATTAAGAGGTTGAAAAAGGACAGAAAAGCCAATGTGGGTATCTGAACTACCGGGCTCCATTGAGATTACTCGGTCAAGATCGATGATATTTCGACCTCCGGCAGCATCACGGGACCCGCCCACGGCCTGTTTGTAGTTCTTGACCACATAAAGGGCGCGCGAATTGGCGATCCGAGCCAGCGTTATCCGTGCCGCTCCCGACGAACCTCAATTCGGTGATGATCGGTTTGATCACCAAAGCGCGGGGTTACCGCGGAGCGAGTGCGTATTCTAATGATGCAGACGTGATTTCAGCTGGTCGTCGATACGCTCCTGGATTTTGTTCAGAGCGCTTTGCTCTGTGGCTATCGCAGCGTGGCGGCTAGAGCGTTTTCATCTCTGACGTACGGAAACGTGAGGTTCGCGGATGGATCTGAAGCGGTTTTATCGAAAGAGCAGGATCATGGCCAAAGCCTATTCGATGGACCTGCGGGAGCGCATCGTTGCCGCCTGTGAGGGTGGGCAGAGCGCCGCGGCGGTAGCCCACCTTCACGGTGAGTGAGTCCTTCACTGAAAAACTGAAGCGGCACCCTGGAACCGAAGCCCCAGGCCGGGGGACGTAAGCCCCTGTTGAGCGAACACGCTGAAGCGCTCCGCGCCCGGCTTGAGCAGGAAGCCCGCTGATACCGCTCCTCCAAACCCGGCTCGGGCGCGGACAGGAGGAACGCGCCCCGCAAGAAGAAATCGCCGGCGTCCGCGACGAATTCTCGGGCGTCGGACAGCACCGGGGCGGGAAAATGATTGCGGAGCATGAGTGCCCGCGCGCCGTCGTTTTTGGGCGGGCGGCCATGATGACCGGTTACCGCTGCCAGCCAGGGCTTTAACAAGCTTCCCATATCCTCCTTCATGTACTTATCGCCGCCATCCTGGCCCAGCCAATCGAGCAGGTGTTTTTCTGCCAGTACATAGCCCAAGGTATCGTGCCGCTCATTGCCTCCCACTTTTACGTCCTTACGGCCTTGCAGTTGTTCGAGCAAATCTGGGCGTTTGTTCTGGAACCCGTCGGCGAATTTGCCGATATCGTGAATAGCGAACAGGAACAACAGCCACGGCCGCAGTACATCGGACGGCAAGCCTGAAATGCGACCTAGGTTATCCAGCCAAACCGGCCGGCGCTCCAGCAATTGCGCCCCGCAGGCCGCCACATCCAGGCAGTGATAAACCAATGGATGCCATTTGGGTTCCGCCGGATAGCTCGGATCGGCCTTGCCCCAATAGCGGAAGATGAGTTTGCTGTGATCGTCGTTTATGGCCATATCGTGCTTGCATGCTTTCGTTAACGTCGTTTCGAATTCATGTCCTACGGCGCGATGTGCGAGGCGGTTGTCCGGGATCGCCCGGCGATGGATGCGCGTTTCTACCTTTTCGCGATATGCTTGGGGCGAGCCGATAGCGGCCAAATCAGCCGACATGAATCGGCGCAATGCGTTAAGCTGTGAAGCGCTGGCTTTTTCTCAAGAATAGTCCGGATCCAGCGAACCCGGCGAGCCGGCTCTTGTCCCAAGCAAAAGATCAGAAGTGAGGTGAGCGTAATGGAAAAGGCGGTGTTGAACGTAAAGGGCATGAAATGTGGTGGCTGCGAGAACACCATACGGGATGCGGTGAGGGGCGATGCGGGGGTTGTCAGCGTGAAAGCGGACCGCCAGGCGGCCACGGTTGAAGTCGAGTTCGATCAGGCGAGAACGAACGTCGATGCGATAAAAAAGCTCATCACCGCGCAAGGGTATACGGTAGAGTAGGCGTTTGGTGGGCAATCGCTTGACCTCCGTAGCAGGTTGGAGAACTGATTATTCCGGCCCCAAAATACCCTCCTGGTATTTCGGGCCATCGAAGGCCGGTACACGCCCAGCCTTGGCTCACATGGCTTGGCGCCGCGCTTTCGGCTCCCTGACCCGGATTAACCCGGCCTATTTAAGGGCCGGGTTAATAGCGCCTGGACCTCGCTGTTCGGCGGGCCGGCAAGGTTGATTTTCCGGTCTCGCAGCGCTCAGAATAGATTCGCTTTTCAGAACGATCCTGCGTGCGGTTATCCGGCTATATATAGACTTGGTAAAAACTTGATTCCAAGGTGACTCGATGACTCCTGTACAGATCGCAGTAACCGGCGCAGCCGGACAAATCAGCTACGCGCTGCTCTTTCGCCTGATTGCCGGCGATCTATTGGGGCCGGATCAACCGATTTCGCTGCGCCTGCTGGAGGTGCCGGAGGCGATCGATGGCTTACGGGGCGTAGAAATGGAGCTGCACGATTGCGCCTCGCCGTTGCTGCGGGACATCGTGATCAGCGACAACGCCGAAACGGTGTTCGATCAGGCCGACATCGCGTTTCTCATCGGCGCGCGGCCGCGCGGGCCGGGCATGGAGCGGAAAGATCTGCTGCAGGTCAATGCGGAGATTTTTTCGGCGCAAGGCAAGGCGCTGAATCGGATGGCGAAGCGCACGGTCAAGGTGCTCGTGGTCGGCAATCCGGCCAATACCAATGCGTTGATTACATTGAAGAACGCGCCCGCTCTGAATCCTTCGAGCTTTTCCGCCATGAGCCGTCTCGATCACAACCGCGCGGTCAGTCTGCTGGCCTTGCAATGCGGCTGTCTCGTCAGCGATGTGCAACGAGTCGCCATTTGGGGGAATCATTCATCCACCCAATACCCCGATCTGTCCCACGCCCGCGTGAGGGGCGAACGCGCTTTGGCGCTGCTAGGACAAGACTGGTTTGCCAATGAATTCATCCCCGAAGTGCAACAGCGAGGCGCGAAGGTCATTCAGGCGCGCGGAAAATCGAGCGCGGCGTCTGCCGCCAATGCCGCCATCGCGGCCATGCGCGACTGGATCAAGGGCACGCCGGAAGGCGATTGGGTCAGCATGGGTGTTCAGAGCGATGGCAGCTACGGGATTGAAGCGGGTCTCATTTATTCCTTTCCGGTCACCGTCGAGGATGGCGATTACCGCATCGTGCAGGGGCTGGAAATCAGCGAATTCAGTCGCGCGAGGATGTCGCTGAGCGAGAGCGAGCTCAAAGAAGAGCGCGCCATGGTTCAACATCTGCTGTGAGCCGGCTCGGGTCGAAGAAATGCATCAATCGCCACATGTGAGGTTCGGCAGCCGGCTGGCACGTCGCTGGAAGCGGAAGAAATTGAACGGCGCGCTTTATTGCCTGATCGGGTCGAGTGCTGCAGCCTTGATCGGCCCGATGAAAACTCACGTCGAAGAACCCAATTCATCCCAGCGCGCATCAGCGCGCTCGAGCCTTTCCTGCAAGGCTTTACTATCTGCCGGAGCAAGCTGCTATCGTGCGTGAACTCGGATTCGATGTGGCGGTGTCTACGCAATGGAGCTCGGCCACGCAGTCCAGCGACGTGTTTCAGTTGCCGCGTTTTACGCCATGGTCGCTAAAGCCTTCGCGCTTCGTGCCAATGCTACTCACCAACCTGCGGCGGTAATTTGGGGTAAACGGAAACATATTATTCAACTCGTTCGAATTTCTGTTTCTTCCGGCCTTGCACTGCGCGTAGCGGGCATGGCAACCGGCGACCGACCGCACGCCACCCATACTTGGCAACACCGGGGCGGGGAATTCCTGCGATCCTTGCTGTGGGACCTTGCAATCCAAGGTAAATAAATCTATTTTCTCGCGAATGCCCAAACGACAACGGGATAATTTGGCTCATTCTTCAACGACCCAAACCAACCGCGTCGCGCCCAGCGCCTCAAATTTGCCTTCACGCAACTCCTATTGCCCCAGGAGTTTGTTTCGATGCGTTCCAGCGGAAATCCACACTCATTCAGAAAATATCGCATGCCAGTCTCGGTCCATCGCGTGCAGTCATAAGGGATATCGTGAACTCTTATGAGAAAAGGGGTCGTTATGACAAAGTAACCGCCGGGCCGTAGCATTTCATACACGTTCTTCGCGGCCTTATAAGGATATAAAACATGCTCGAAAACTTGATCGGCGATAATAATATCGAACTGCCCGTCTAGCTTGTCCTTGGTGATATCAAACTCCGGGTAGTTGGCCTCAGTAAAAGTCCTGAACGCAAGATGTCGCCAGTATTCGCCAGCAGAGATTTCTAATGCATCCATGTTGCCTGGCCTCATGTCTTGTATTTTTGTGAAGCATTTTTCATACATAACCGGACGGGTCCAGTGTCGATAATCATAAGCAATCAGATCAAGAAAAGCCTTGATACGCCGCTCATGGCGCTGTACAAAATTCCCAAAGATCATCATCGAGTCACCTTGTCGTATTAAGGTTGTGTTTGGTAAATCAAGCGAGGGGGAACGCCCAGGCCCTTTCGAAGCGATCCAGCTCCCGATCAATTCCTTAGGTTGTTCTCGGTAGGGCTTCGGGAGGCCGTTTATGAACGGCCAAATGTTTCTTCACAGCCGCATTTTCAAGATCGCCCTGTGCTTTTGTCGTACTACTCGTTTCCAATAAGTCTTAAGGTCGGATAAATCTGCCCAGTTTAAAAGGATAGGAATTTCAATGGGCTTAATTGTCCCTTTCGGCCGAATGTTGCGCTTGGGGTGAACTGCCGTCAAGCGGTGAGCATCGGGAAAACGAGGCTGTCGAGATTGAGGCACGAAACCAGAGGGTGCTCGAGGCGGCAAACGGGCATGGGGCCGTGGCCGACCCGCGTGATCGGCAAAGCGCCTTCCTGTCGGGCTCGAAGGGAGTCGGCAAGGAGAGGATTTCGTGGGCGGGCAGGCTAGCCGTCGACGGTCTGATCAAATTCATGGCGTACCGCCTTGTACGCCACCCTGAAGGGCCGCTTCGCGGTGCAAATCGTCGCTCGTGACGATTTGTGAAATGCCGACACCGGTTCGCGCGGTTCCGGATCGTTGGCGGAAGTTCGATCCCAGTCGAAGGCGCTCCCAACCGGTAGGAGCGTGCGGGTGAGATAGGCGGCGGTGTGATGGGTTCGCCGACCGACTTCGGAAGGCGCTTCACCGGCGCCGGTTCCGTGACGAAGGCGATCGAGCGCCTTGCCTGGCCGCAGTCTGGGCAGATCAAGGGCAGGACCGCGTCGATGCTGGCGATCGGCACGGCCCTAGAGATAGCGCGCGTGCGAAGCGGGTGGAGTCTTCAGTCGGGGCCGGATCGGACGACACGGGAGAGACCGGTGCGGCGGGTGGATCGGCCGGGAGGTCCATGGATAGCAGTTTCCCCAGACGAGGAAACGATCCTCAAGGCTTTGGGTCGAACCGATATCCGTCATTATTCGAAACGGCTTCGTGCCGGAGATTCATGAACTTCAGGAGTTTGACGAATTCCTATCGGAGTGCCCGGCGCGTGGCGATTGCACTGGTCGGAGGCACCGTGATTGCTATCGGCGTGGCGATGATCCTGTTGCCGGGGCCGGCTTTCCTAATCATTCCAATCGGACTCGCGATCCTGGGCGTGGAGTACGCCTGGGCGCGCCGTTGGTTGAGTATCGCCAGGCAAACGGCACAAACTTTCTCGGACCGCTAGTCAGCGGCAGAGAGCGGACCGCATGCAGAGAGAGGGTTTTCGGGCGGTAGGCTTTGGTTGATGTGATAGGGAGGAACCATGCTCGTGAGCGCAACCCAAATTCAGGCCGTTCTCGCCATCCTCGCCGGAATCCTGATCCTCATAAAGCCCGAAGTGCTGAATTACATCATCGCCATTTATCTGATTCTGATCGGGATATTGGCACTGGTGTGTATGTGGATGGCCTCTAGTCCCTTCTCTCCAATGGGAAAGGCCGGGGTGGAGGCGGGCAAAACCCGGAAACGTGACGCTGGAGCGTCGAGGCCGGCCGGTATTCCCCCGCCAGAGCGTTGGTCGAGAAGAATCGACCTGTTCCCCCGGTCGAAGTGCATTGCCGGGTGGAATTGAGGCGAAATGCGTTCGACCAGTCCATCGGCTCATCCGGTTCATCCACCGAGAGCGGCTATTGCTGCGTCAAGATATTCGACCGCTTCTTTGGCATGTTCGGTGGCTTTTTCGGCCTGGCCCGCTTGGCTTTGCTTAATAGTCTCTTCCAGACTTTTGATCGCCCTCTCCAAATCGGGAAGAGGTTTTTCTTGGTGAGCTATTCTGACGTGTTCCAAGGCAGTTTGAGCATGTTGCGCAAGGGCCTTCGTATCTCCCGTTTGGCCCTGCGTCACGGCAGTGTTCGCATGCTCGCGCGCTTGCGCCGGGTGATTCTCTTGCTCCGCTTGAGCCGGGCCAAAGCACCCCAGAGCCAGCGTCGTTGCCAAGGATATAGCGATAATGATGTGTTTCATCTTTCACTCCATGAATTCATTTCAAAGACAGGAATTTCAATGGGCTTAATTGTCCCTTTCGGCCCGATGTTGCGCTTGGGGTGAACCGCCGTCAAGCGGTGAGCATCGGGAAAACGAGGCCCCTTGGTTTCGATCAGGTGATTTATTCAGCGGCCTCCAGGCCGTCTTCATATTCTGATTCAATCACGAAATCATAATATTGCTCTGATTCATCTTCCGATATATCCATTTTTTCTGAATGATGTTTAATTCCATTTCTAATTCTGAAGTGAATCTATGATCCATGGCCAAGCGACGATCGAATGGACTCGGCCGTGGTCGTTTTCCAGCGTTCTCAAGCTGTCTTCCAAGTGATCCTCCAGAGCGTCGATA
>CADDYU010000092.1 GCA_902810705.1 Methylococcaceae bacterium | reverse complement strand
GTATTGGCACATATATAGTCCATATAATTTAAAAAAAACTATAAAAAACATTAACTTAATTAAATAAAAAGGTTTTAGTAAGATAGGTATGCCTGGCCAACATACCAGGCTTTAATGTGCTAATAAAAACTTGCGATATTCTTCGAAGTCTGACAAAAATATTACCGAGCTAAGTAGCCTATGGGCTTTGTAGCTATAGCGAGTGATCAGCTGAATATTTTATTTATGACGTATTGCGCCATTTTGGTGCAGTCTCCGCAATGATGAATAAAAGCCGTTGAATTCCAATGCTCAAGTGAGCCAGAGAAGCATTGAATTGCAATCCACGTTCTCTAACATAGATAGAGAAAACCAAAGGCATGAGTTATGCTTGTCCGGCTCTATGGACATTGGATTTTGGAAGCCTACAGGTTTGATGGACTTAGGTTTAAGCATTGTTAAGAGCTAAAAACTGCCTTCGATTCGAAATTCTATGCCCATACTAAATTGTATTAATTTAGTTACAACTTTATGTATTACAGGGTTAGCTATTTAGTAATTCGCTCTCGTGAGAATCTATTTAATTAAAAATTGGTGAGGTAGGAACTCGGCGATGCTTAGCCACGTTAAGTTGACCGAAGCTGTTCTAATCCCAGGGGAAAAATCTGTCCGGCATTGTTTTCTCAAGATATCGATGTGCGGCACCTTGCGAAGTTGATCCGTGTGTTACGCATGAGCAGGAAGCGAGTCAGTGTGGGAAAGTGGCCGGAATCATTGGCGGCACATGCTCGACCCCATAGTTGCTGATGTTGGCAATCGTGAAGTCGGTATTGGGCCAAGGGTTAACGACGCATTCGATCACTTCTTCAAGAGATCGGCGGGAGGCGGCTTTTGGAGGGGTAAAAATTGTCGGCACAACCGATGAATGGGATTCCTGAGGTTTACCTAATAGCGGAAGGTCGGTCGAGTCTGCCGGGGAGATGGTAAGGATGTGCACCCTCTAGAATCCATCCGGTTTGAGCGGCTCGCGAGCAAACGGCTCCAAACATTATCAGGAGACAGTTACCTAAAGAACCAAAAGCAGCGAGGATTCAAATTTGGAATTCTCGGCAGGTTAAAAGAAATAACGATAAAACTCTGTTGACCGGACTGTGCTGATTTCCAAATTAAAGAACTTAGGTATTTATTGACGCAATTTATGAGGGTTTTGGAATCACTTAAGCATGGCTAAGTGAGGACAAGGACGTAGCGTGAGAGAGGAATTGAATTTGATTATGGAAGCAGGGCTGACCACTAAGGACCTAAAAACTGGCCAAGCTCATGGTAATTCTTCAATGCAAAAAAACCGGAATTAAATGGATTTCATAAACCTGGAATAGTAGCCACCTTGAACATATTAAGGACGGCGAGCCACTACCTCACTAATTGGAGCAAGGCAAATGGCAGAGTATGTTTACAAGAAACCGGATGAAAGATTCCGCTCGAGCGGGCTTATTAGGCCATATTATTCCAAGGTGCCCGCTCTGGAGCGCCTGTTTGATGGTCTCAGCATATGTGTGATGTTCTGGCTTGTTGTAGAACTTAGTGGAACAAGCTGGAACTTCCATTACGGCTGGTTTCTGCTGGCAACAGTGCTTTTGTATAACTTTTTCGCGGAATTTCATGAGGTCTATCATGATTGGCGAGACGAGCCCATGTACAAGGAAGCAGCAAGAGTTTCCATGGCATGGTTCAGCGCGATTGGCGCTTTGATAATATTCGCATTTATAACCAAAACCTCGGAAGAATTTTCCAGATGGGTGATCACTACCTGGATGCTCACCAGTGCTTCGGGGCTAATCATATCGCATCAATCTTTTCGCTTGGCCACGAGATATTTAATAAATACAGGAGAAAATACCCGTAATGTTGCAATTTTGGGCGGCAATGAGCTTGGGCAGCGACTCGTTGGGGCTTTAACCGCGATGCCCTGGCTCGGCTACCGAAGCTTTCGGTTTTATGATGACCGTAGCGCTCAAGAAAGTAGACGCTTAAGCGACAAGGACATAAAGGTGGCCGGAGGCTATGAAACGTTATACAGGCATGCTAGAGACGGAAAAATAGACGTTATCTATATTACCTTACCGCTATGTGCTGAAAAACGCGTGGAAGCACTTATCGAGCAATTGGCTGATACTACGGTTTCAGTATACTTTGTCCCGGATTTTTTCGTGTTTAATTTAGTTCATTCACACTGGAAGTCTATTCAAGGAATACCAGCCGTTAGCATTCATGAAACTCCTTTTCGCCAATTAGATGGCCTCTTTAAAAGGCTGGAGGATATTGTCCTAAGCGTCATCATATTGCTGATCTGCTCTGTGCCTATGATGCTGATTGCGATCGGCATTAAACTGACTTCGCCCGGGCCGGTATTCTTTAAGCAGAGACGCTATGGCATACATGGGCAAACAATTGGAGTATGGAAATTCCGTACCATGCATGTTTGTGAGGATGGAAAAAATATAGTTCAGGCTACTCGAAATGATCCACGGGTGACAAGGATTGGAAAATTTCTCAGGAGCACCTCGCTGGATGAGCTGCCACAATTCTTTAATGTTTTGCAAGGAACGATGTCAATTGTTGGCCCACGGCCTCATGCGGTGGCTCATAATGAGCTTTATCGTAAGCTGGTGCGTGGTTATATGCTCCGGCATAAAGTAAAGCCCGGTATCACGGGTCTAGCGCAGATTAGTGGCTGTCGAGGCGAGATACATGATGAGCAGATGATGCAAATACGGATCCATTATGATCTCGAATATATACGCCATTGGTCGGTGATGTTCGACTTTAAAATTATATTATTAACCATTATAAAAGGCATGTTTTCAGAGCAGGCTTACTGAGTCCGCTGAACAGCAAATAGTTTGAAGGTGCCTCCAGCCGACCAACTTACGGATGCACGTGTATCACTGGCTCAAAAATGCCTCCACAATCGAACCCGGCGGGCTATTGGCCCGCTCGACAGGCGTCTTCAACGCCGAAGAGTTGAAGCTACGATCATCCGGTGGCAGTCGAGGTACGATCTAAACTATCGCTTTAGGAAAAAAACAACCACTATGAAGCCGCTTATCTATATTAACGGTAGATTCCTCACTCAGAAGGTAACCGGGGTACAGAGGTTTTCCTTGGAATTTGTTAGAGCGTTGGATAAACAAATAGGGGAGGCTCCAGAGAGATTCCAAACACGCTTTGAGATAATTACTCCAAAAAAAGGAGTGGCCGACATACGGTTAGACAATATTCCTATCCGTGCTGTCGGTGGGAGCAGGGGGCATGTGTGGGAGCAATTTGAGCTACCTTTTTATACTGCAAGAGGATGTTTGCTTAACTTATGCAATACGGCCCCTTTATTTAAGCGTGATCAGTTCATGGTCATTCATGATGCCGCTGTGCATAGCGTCCCCCAAGCTTATTCGAGAAGCTTTCGCATATGGTATAAATGCCTCCACACTGCCTTGGCGGGAAGAATCCATCGCATATTAACCGTGTCTGAGTTCTCCAAACATGAGCTTATCAAATATTATTGTTTAAGGCCGGATAAAATAGATGTGGTCTGTGAAGGCCACGACCACATGCAAAGAATCCATTCGGATAGGTCTGTCATTGATAAGTTCCAGCTTAAGAATAAACGATATGTTCTCGCAGTCAGCAGCATGAATCCGAACAAGAACTTCAAGTCGATTGCGCAAGCCATTGAGCTTCTTGATGGCTTAGACGTGGAAATTGTCGTTGCCGGAGGAACCAATCCGAAAGTTTTCCGAGCGAATTCGGATGAATTACCGGGCAATATAAAATATGTCGGTTATGTTACGGATCAAGAACTCAAGGCTTTGTATGAGCACGCCTTTGTTTTTGTTTTTCCTTCCATTTACGAAGGCTTTGGCCTACCTCCCATTGAGGCGATGGCGTGCGGGTGCCCGACAATCGTTTCCGACACGACGTCCATGCCTGAAATTTGTGGAGATGCCTCACTTTATTGCAATCCTCACCGCCCAGAAGATATTGCCCGGCAGATCAAATTCTTGCTCAGCAACCCGAAAACAAGGGATATGCTGATTAGCAGAGGATTTAAACGTATAAGAGCCTATTCCTGGCTAAAGTGTGCGTTGGATATATGCAAGTCGATAGAGATGGTGCCAGCTTGATAGAAAATTCTCATAGGCAGCGAAGCAAATCCATTTTGATCCTCATGCGTGGATATAATGGCAGCTATCTCTGAGTGCGATAGGTAAACTGTTACTTGTTTTCTTTTCATGAATAAAACACTATGACTCTCCAGCAAATGCTCCTTATCTTATGGGCGCGTCGACGCATCGTTATGGCGTCGACTGTTGTTATGTTTGTGATAGCCACGACAGCGGGCCAGCTTCTGCCAAAGGTATATCGCGCCACCAGCACCTTAGTCGTGGATGCCCGCAGTTCTGATCCCATGAGTGGCGCAACCATTCCATTGCAGCTCATTCCCGGTTATTTGTCGACGCAAGCCGATATCGTCACCAGCCGTAAAATTGCGCTTAAGGTAGTGGAGCAGCTAGGCCTAACCGACGATCTTTACTTTCAAGAAAAATACCGTCGAGAAACCAAGGGCAAGGGAGATTTTCCTAATTGGTTGGCAGAAGAACTGCTTCGCCACTTATATGTTGGCGCCGGCCGAGATAGCAGCGTATTGGACATTAGCTTTGAATCTCGAGATGCCAAGCAAGCGATGCAAGTCGCAAATGCGTTTGCCGATGCTTATATTCAAGCCAACCTTGAATTCAAAGTCGGGCCGGCACGGCAGAATCTGCTATGGTTTGATCAGCAGTTAAAAGTGCTTCGAGACAGCTTTAAAGAAGCGCAAGAAAAGCTATCGGCCTTTCAACGAGAGAACGGTATAGTCGCCGTGGATGAAAAGCTCGATGTGGAAAATGCCCGTCTGGCAGAATTATCGTCGCAGTTAGTATCCGCCCAGGCGGAGACCTACGCTTTATTATCTAAGCAGAATATTTTCTCGGCGAACGGCACCCTTAATAACATTGAATCCGCTCCCGAGGTGCTGGCCAATTCTGCTATTGAGACGATTAAAACCGATTTGGCGAAAAAAGAAGCTGATCTTGCGGAGTTATCTCGACATCTAGGTAAAGATCATCCGCAATTTATGCGAGAGCAAGCTGCGGTCGACAGCCTTCGGGCACGCCTTCAAACAGAGGTCCACCGGATAAAGGAGGGTGTGGAAAATAGCTTACGCGTTTCGCAGCAACAGAGCGCGAAACTGCAAAATGCCGCCGCGGCGCAAAAAGCCAAAGTTCTCGAGATCAAGCGACAGCGGGATAACCTCTCCATGCTTAGTCGGGAAGCGGAAAATGCCCAGCGTGCTTACGATAACGCGATGCAACGTTACGGCCAAACGAGCTTGGAAAGCCAAGTCAATCAAACGAACGTGATGCTGCTCAACCCAGCCATTGAGCCCATAAAGCCGACAAAACCGAAACTTTGGTTGAACATGGCACTCGGCCTAGTTTTCGGGATGATGCTTGGAGTTGCGTTAGCGTGCTTATTGGAATTCAAGAGTCCGCGTATCCGCTCCGAATTCGATTTGGAGAGTGAGACTGGCGTGCCGGTCTTGACGTCATTCTAAAAGCGGGCATCACGGCAGACGCAATTAAAAACTGGGTTTTATTCACAAGCATACCGGCTAAACGGGGACACTAATGTCAAAGCAAGCATCAACCATGATGTTCGATCAGAAGGTCGTGGCGGGCCCGATGGGAGCCATACGAGCGGCCGAGGCGCGTCAAATTGGCGGAATTCTTATCGATGCCGGAAGGCTCAAACCGGCAGATGCCGAACGGGTTATCCGAACCCAAAAGGAATTCAGATTGCGGTTTGGCGAAACGGCGATCAAGCTGGGTTTGATCACCGAAAGCGATCTTCGGCAAGGATTGTCCCTGCAGTTCGACTTCCCGTTTCTTGTTCCCGATCTTAGTCATGTCAGCACGGAAGTGATCGCGGCTTATGATCCGTTCAGTCCACGCGTTGAAAAGCTGCGGGCGCTTAGAACCCAGCTCATGCTGCGGTGGTTCGCCCAAGATTCCGCTCGAAAAATGCTTACGGTGGTCAGCCCGGCGAAAGACGAAGGGCGCTCCTATCTTGTGGCCAACTTAAGCGTCGTTTTCTCTCAACTTGGCAAGAGAACCTTGTTGATTGACGGCGACCTTAGAAAGCCTCGCCAGCACGCTTTGTTCAAGCTCCCCAATGCTTTGGGCCTCTCCTCGCTCATCGCGGAACGGGCTGGCCATGAAACCGTTCAGAAAATTCCGGGGTTCGCCAATTTATCGGTGTTACCGGCCGGACCGGTTCCGCCCAATCCACAAGAGCTACTGTCCCGTCCAAGCTTCGGCCACTGTCTGAGCGAGCTGGCCGAGAGATTCGATGTGATATTGCTGGATACGGCGGCCGCTTCGCCTCACGCCGATGCGCAGATCGTTAGCGCGCACACGAAGGCCGCGATCGTGACGGCATTGGCTGACCATACCTCAACCAAGCAGCTCAGGCAGCTTATCTCCAACTTTAATCAGACGGGAGTCCACGTCGTAGGCACGGTGTTGAACCGCATTGCCCGCCGGTAAGCCTTACGCGTGACGATCGTTGTCTCTGGAACGATAAAAAAATTATGCGATTGAGTTTCTGCCTGGGCGGTATTACCGCGGGAAACATGCTCCTCTGGTTCTTGTTTCAAGGGTTAATCCTGGCCGAGTTCGGTCCTGGGATTGAAACGGATGCCCTCTTTGCGGCGCTTGCCTTTCCTCAGCTCATTCTTGCGATTGCCAACAGCTCCATGATGCATGTGCTAGTCCCTTTTTTCTCGGGAGAATCGGACATGGTCGTTCGGCGAAATGCGTATTCAATCGTTTTACTACTGATTGGTGCATTCGCTAGCTTCGCCGCATTGCTGCATTTGACGGCGCACCTTTGGGTACCCTGGCTGGTGGTTGGCTTCGCGCCATCGGCAAAGTCGCTCACCGTATCGCTAGCGCGCATTCAACTCCTGGGGATGGTTTTCGCGGCGATTAGCAGCGTCTTGCTGTCGGTATGTCATGCAAGGCACAAATTCATCCGGGCCGAGCTCGCACCCTTTTTAGCCACCACAGCCGCTCTTCTCGGCCTGGACTGGGCTATGCAGAATTACGGCATTGAAGGCGCCGCCTGGCTTTATAGCACGCGCTCCATCTTATTGTTTCTTATTTTATTGCCGGCCCTCGGCCGTCCCTTATGGCCGGCTTTTCACCTTGTCCGCGATATCTGGAAAAGCCTAAAGCTGCTTCTAGCGAGTTCTTCCTATTATAAGTCCGACCAGCTGGTTGACCGCTTTTTCACCTCGCTTGTGAGCGCCGGAGGGCTATCGGTTTTCTATTTCGCGCAACAAGCGCATGCGGCAGGAAATTCTGTTATCGGAAAAGCCATCGCGGCGCCTATGGTGCCCGCTCTTTCCACTTACTGGAAAACCGCGGATTACCTGAATTTCTATAAGCTGTACCGGAAGAGACTGCTGCTGATTACGGGGGTGGCCTTGACTTGTTACCTTGTCCTCCTTCTCTTCGGCGAGTTTCTTCTGCAGCCGTTGATGGATTTTAAACGGATTGACGCGAGCAATTTGCAGCAACTGTGGCTATCGCTGGCTTTACTGGGAGGTATGCTGGTAGGCGGCAGTGCCGGCCTGGTTCTGGCGGAAGCGTTCTTTGCCAAGGGCGACACACGCACGCCAGCTTATACGCTGGCGGGATCCTTTACGTTGGGCATCGCCCTCAAGTCAATCGGATTTATTGGTTTCGGAATGCCGGGTTTGGCGGTGGCCACGAGCGGCTATTTTCTTATTTACCCCATCATTCTCTATATCTTGCTGGAAAGGTCGCTGCGAAAACTTAGAAAGCCGGTCCCCTCCCTAGTGTTGCGGGAGTGTAAAAGCCGATGAAAATTCTATTTGTTAGCACTCTCTATCATCCCTACAGGGTAGGGGGAGCCGAGAAAATCGCCCAAATCGTGGTAGAGGCGATACGTGATGCAGGGCATGAACCTGTTGTGATAGCTACTTCGCCCAAGGCTGGAATTGCTACGGGAGAGGTAAATGGCGTCAAGGTTTACTATGTGGGCCTGAGAAATCTTTATTGGCCGCATGCAGGGGACGACGGCCAATCCTCCGTGGCAAAGGCAGTCTGGCACGCCGTAGACCGCTATAACCCATTAATGGCGCGTGCCGTGAACGACATCATTCGAACGGAAAAGCCCGCGGTAGTTAATACTCATAATATGACGGGATTTTCTACCGCGCTATGGCCAGTGGCCAAGTCTCACGGCTTGCGCATCTATCATACGCTCCATGATTATTCACTGCTCTGCCCGCGAGTGACCATGCTGACAAGCAGCGGAAACTGCGCCAAGCAATGCCGGATCTGCTATTTCTACACTCGCCCCAGCCAGCGCTACTCGGCGCTCGTGGATGGGGTTATTGGCGTGAGTCAGTTTACGTTAGACCGGCATTTACAGGCGGGATATTTCCCCAACGCCAAGGTGAAAACTGTCATTCATAACGCCCTTTCTGCCCCGCCGAATGTTCCGGCGCCCTCAAAGCCTACGGGTGATTTACGGATAGGCTATGTAGGACGGCTCGCTCCAAGCAAGGGCGTCGAAAACCTATTGCAAGCGGTTAGCCGCCTTGAACAAAGCAATTGGCGATTGGTTGTGGCAGGTAGAGGAAAACCTGAGTATGAGGCCTATTTAAAGCAACATTACGGGAATAATCCTAATATCGAGTTTTTAGGGTTTGTCGATCCTCATGAAGCTTACCGCCAGATTGATGTCCTGGTGGTGCCCTCCTTGTGGGAAGAGCCTTTGGGCATGGTGGTTTTGGAAGCCTATTACCATGGCCTGCCGGTTATTGCTTCGCGCTGCGGCGGTTTGCCAGAGATCATTGACCCGGGCAGAACCGGTATCCTTTACGAGCCCTCCGATCCTCATGGCTTATCAACGGCACTGAATCAACTTCTGGAGCAATCTTCCCTCGTGCAGGAAATGCGGCCGTGGATTCTGGATAAGGCCAAATACTTCGAGATCGACCGCTTGAAACAGCAGTATCTCAGCACGCTGGCTAACTAGTCGACATACGCTGTTGGGACGGAGTGCTGCAAGTCTTTTCAAAAGCAATTACTGGCTGTTTTTTATTATCAATTAGCAAGCTTTAAAGTACCCGATAAGCCTCCGAGATTCTAATGCTCTCTAACAATAACATCATGATCAAGCTCGGTATCGTCATTTACCTGCTTACCTTTTGCATAGAAGGCGCGCTGCGATACGTGCTGTATTTGGGGCACGCAGAATGGATGATTTACTTGCGTGACGTCATCCTCATTATTATTTTAGCTCTCCTTTTACCCCGCTATATCCACCCGAAGCTCGATTTATTTGTCGTGACGGTTTTATATCTTCTGCTGTTCCATTGTTTCGTTGCAATTCTCTTTATTTCGAACGTCGCGCAAATTGCATTCGGCGTCAAGCTCTTCCTTCCCTTTCTATTGGGAATGTTCGCCTACCACGATGTGTGTGAATTTTCTCGTATCACCAAGGTCGTCTTGGGTTTCTTTCTTCTAACAGTCAGTGGCATTTTTCTTAATAACTTCGTGTCGTTTCCATGGGAGGGCCTGTCCTATGGCATTGGCGGCCAAGAAATTCAAGCGTCGCTCAAATGGTGGGCTACAGATGGCTCGAAACGCGTCGCAGGCTTTGCGCGCAGCTCTTACGACGCGGCCGCTTATACCCTGCTAAGCGCCATCTTTCTATCCGTTTACCTGCGGGCTTATTGGCTGAGAGTCGTGGTGTGGCTAACCGCTGGCTTGGCAATATTATTGACAACAACCAAAGGGTTGATGCTGGTCTACGCCTTTCTGTCGATTTTCTTAATTTATCGTGGCCTGCTATCTTCCGCAGGAATTCAGATTTTTCAATATGCCTTATGGGCACCAATGTTGTTCATGATATTGGCGCCGGCTTTCTCGGGGCTGTTTTTATTCAAGATTGATTGGAAAGACCCTGTACAAGGCTTTCTCCTCTCTTCATATATCGATCGCCTCGAGAACACGTGGCCCCAAGCATTCGCGAACATAGATCGATACGGAAGTTACATACTAGGTCGCGGGATAGGCGGTATTGGCACGGCTCAGCGCTATTACGAACCTTTGATCTATAATTACGCCGATAATCTCTTCGTTTACATGTACACGAACTTTGGCGTATTGGCGGTAGGCTATCTGGTTTATTTAATGATCAAAATTCAAAACCTAAAAATTCGTTTGGAAAGAGATGCCGTAATTTTTGGGATTGCCGCCACAATTCTCATTTACGGCATTACCACAGCCGTTCTAGAAAGCCCATCGATTGCCTTTCTGGCTGGATTAATGCTCGTGCATCTTAGCCGCCTGGAAGTCGAGCCTCTTTTGGGTTCAGGCAGGTCGTGGGACGAGTTTCGGCAATATGAGGCACACAGGTGATGTGTGAGATTCAATGATCTTCCAACTGCTACTTCGGTTCCGAGGCCACGGCCTAAATTCATGACGTCCACTGTGGACGATCTCGATAGTGGCAAAATGGATGAGAGAGGCAGGAGGGCTTTTGCATTTTTTTTCAGTAATCTTGCTCTTCGGCTGTCTAGGCTGGGGATCGGCCTTGCAGGCATCCGAGTTGCTGGTGGGAACTACCGTCCATTTCTATGAGTACCGCAATGACTCCACCCAATATGCGAAGTTCGCCCAAGAAGCGGGAATGAATACCTTTCGGGGGGAAGTCTATTGGAATGCGATTGAAACCAAGAAAGGCGAGTTAAGGTTTCCCGAGAGTCTGGCTGCTATTGACACGGCCATTAATACCGCCGTTGCGGCAAAGAATCAGCCACTGTTGTTACTTGATTATGGGGATCCTTACTATGACAACGGCAGTTTTCCCATAACAGAAGAGGCGCAGGCGGGATTTGTCCGGTATGTGGAATTTATCGTCTCCCGATACAAAGGAAAAGTGAAGCACTACGAGATCTGGAACGAATGGAATCTGGGCATGGGTTCCGGCCGTCCACTTCCTTATCCTGGCAAGGCCAAAGACTACGTTGCCTTGCTTAAAAAAGCGTATGTGGCGATCAAACGCATTGATCCCTCGGCCGTAGTTATTGCAGGAGCAATCGCCGAACGGGATATACCCTGGCTTAAGGAGATGCTAGTGCAGGCGGGCGGATACTATGACGGTGTGTCTGTTCACCCCTACAATTTTTCCGCGGGCCCAGCGGGTCGCACTCCCGAAGAAGTCATAACATGGTTACGGAGTCTAAAAGATACAATCGCTTCCTATACACCCGGCAAGACCATCCCGATCTTTGTGACCGAAATAGGCTGGCCGACTCACCTTGGGTGGAATGGCACCTCTCAGGAATCCGCAGCCAGTTACCTGGCGCGGTTTTTTCTATTATGTAAGCTGTTGCCCGAAATCCAAGGGATCTGGTGGTACGATTTTCGTGACGATGGGCTTGATGCCACAAACCAAGAACACAATTTTGGCTTGCTTCTTCGAAATTACGAGCCCAAACCGGCTTATTACGCGCTACGGGACGTAGCCCCATTGGTGAGAGAAGCCCTGTCAGTCGAGCAGTTACAGACGCAAAGCAATCTATTTGCCCTGAAATTCCTTTTGCCAAACGGCGGCGGTGCCCTTGCATTATGGAGTACTGACCCCGGTAAACCCTTTCAGGTGACCCCCGCAAGCCCTGCCTCCGGGCGGGAACTCAAAATCCTCGAGGTCGGCCATAGCGAGGCCTCGCCGACGAGCTTAAAAGATAAGCCATCAGAGCCCTATCTCGTGGGGGAGCGCCCATGGTTGTGGTATGGCGATCCGCAGGATCTCAGGATCGAGAAGAGCGTTCAGGCGGCGGAGGATTAGGAGAAATAGCTACGTTGGAAATGGAATATCCCTGGAGCAAACAGTCTAGATATTGGGCGAAGCTTGGGGCTGCGAACGCGGCCCACCCTCACCGGCGGCCGGCAGTACGAGGGATTGGTGCCGGTGGGCGGGCGCGAAAGCCTGTCGCGCGAAGAAGGTATCATTACTGGCGATGCGGCGCAGTGCACCGGCTGCAACTGTCGCGTGATACTTAACGACTGGCGCTGAGTTAAGGAATTTCGTCGGAAGCGAGACGGATGCTATGACCACCCCCATTGGCAGGACCCGCTGGGCGATCGCCGAAGGCTATATCCCGCCCACAAGTACCGGCGAAGGCCGGCCATTCGAGAGCCACGAGACCGTTTGCATTCTCAATGCGGGCGATCAGGACGCCGAGATCGCCATCACCGTGTATTTCAGCGACCGCGAGCCGGCGGGACCTTACCGGTTCACGGTGCCGGCCCGGCGCACTCGGCATCTCCGCTTCAACGATTTCGACGATCCGGGGCCCATCCCTCGGAATACCGACTATGCCAGTCTCATCGAATCCGATGTGCCCATCGTGGTGCAGCACACGCGACTGGATTCACGCCAGGCGGAACTGGCGCTGCTGACCACGATAGCGTATTCGGAAGGTAAGAGCGCACCATAAAGTTAAAGCTCGATGCTTGCTTCCGGCCTGGTCGTCGCGTGCGAGCTGGCCAATGTCCGGGCGGGTGATTCTTTCCTCAACGTGGCCTCCTAAGAGCCCGGAATATGCTGAGGTTTTTGTCACGTAAAGGAGGGATAGGGACGGGATATGAATTTTCGAAGCTCCCGCGCGTGTCGAACTTCTGTACAGGCCGTTATCATGGCTTTCCTGCGGCGGCTTGTCTCTCGATGGCGGAATCTCGCGGCTTGAGCGACTTCAGGCTCCAGTGGGCTTTGTTTGCCCAAAAGATGCGCGCCGATCCCATGAAATCGCCGGCCTACGAGCCCTCTTCAAGCCGGCCATAAAGCCTTGTGAGGTGCTCGGATCATGGTTAGCCCGACCTTTCGCAATTGTTTCTGCCTTTTGCTCATCGGTAGCCTGCCTTTTTGGACCTTTGGCTGCCAACATGTCGAAAGACTCGCGCCGAATGGCACGTTGACGATGGACGCCAGGGACCTGCCGAAAGGAGACTTGGCCGGTCCGGGGACCCAACAGGTCATCTCCGAATGGACCGAAGTGCGCCATCGAGGCGCGAGTCTGGAAATTATGCTTTATCAACCGCTACATGCCCTGGCGCGGTCCCCGGCAGTGGTTTTCCTGCCCGGCCGAATGGCGCCGGACGACCAGTACGAGAGTTATGCCCGCGCTCTCGCGTCGCGGGGTTTCATCGTAGCCGTGCATGGCTGGTATTCGCCCTTCTTCAGCGATCTCGAGTTGGCTGAGGATTCGAGCGTGATTGCCGATTGGCTGGTTCGGACGCATGCGGTCGATCCCAAGAGAATCGGCATCGCCGGCCACTCGATGGGCGGGAAGGATGCGATGCTCGCCGCGATTCAATATGACCTGTTCTCGAGCGTGGTGGCCATCGACCCGGATGACAACGGCCGGTTGTCGGTGGCGCGTGGCCTGATTTCACGCCTCCGCGCGCCCTTGCTGCTGATCGGCGCCGAGGTCGCCTGGCAAGCTTCGAGCGTTTGCGCGCCGCGGGAAACCAATTACCAGCGGTTCTTCGAGCGGGCGCCGGTCGGCACCATCGAGCTGACCCTCAAGGACGCCGATCACGTGCAGATGCTGGACGAACCCGACCGTTTCGGCTATGGCATCTGCCGTTGCGGCACGGCGGATTCGCGGCTGGTCCGCAATACGGCGCGGCGGGCGACCGTCGGCTTTTTCGTCCAGCACCTCCAGGCCGGCCCCCCGCTGCCGGCCCTCCTGGCGGGGCAGGCCCCGCTGCGCGTAGCCCAGGGCGTTTACATCACGGAAAAATGAAAGGTCCGGAACAGGGCTACGAGCTCGCGTATCCCGAGGCGCGGCGGCTGAAAGAGTAAATACAACGCCTCTCGCCGAGTCACGCCGTACTTCTCCCAGAAAACGGTCTTGCCGTGGAGGTGCATCATCCCAGCGGCCCACCGGTAGAGCTGTCGCGCCAGGAACTCCGAGCCGCCGCCGAACCCTTCGATCCGCCCCAGCTCCCGCCGTGGTCCGATGCCGAGGCCAACGCAATCGACACCCTCCTCGCGCAGCGCCCGGAGTGCGCTCACCACCAGGAGCTCGCTGGTATGCGAGGGGGCGCCCAGCGTGGAGAACACGAGGTTGATCAAGCGGCGGCATTCGCTGCCGCCGGCCCGCAGCAGCGAGAGTACCCCGATCACCTCGCCGGCGCGTTCGGCGATGAACCAGCGGCGTCCCGGCCGATCGGCGAAAAGGCGGGGGCGGCCGAGATACATTTGGGGACCGCGGCGGCTGGCGAGCCAGCGTTCGCAAGCGGCTTCGGCCTCGGCTTCCCGCTGGGCATCGGGCGCGGTTTCGCCCGGATACTCGCGGACCGCCACCCCAAGCCGCCGGATGTGATTGAGATTCTGGCGCAGGTGCCGGGCTTTAGGGCCCGCCTCGGGATCGTGCCGGGGATCGGCCATCAGCAGATCGGCGAACTCGATCGAACCATAACCCCGCTCGCGGGCATGGGCTTGCCAGGGGCTCGTGGCCGCCGCGTACAGGATGGACCAGCCATTGCTGGCGCAGTGAGCGGCAAAGGCGTCGGCGAGTTGCTCCCGCTGTTCGGGCGCGCAGATCGGATCGCCCAGCGCCACGGCGCACCCGCCCACGACCCGAAAGCCGATCAGGCCCTCAAGGCCCGGAACCCGGAAAGTGCTGCACGAGGGATCCAGCGCGGCGTGTGATACTGGCCCGCCGTAATGTCGAACCAGTTCGATCTCGGATGAATGCGGCAGTTTGAGTCTCTCCTTCATGGTCTTGCTTTACGCTAACAATATTCAGCTCCGAAATATCCAAGCCGAATAGATTTATTCCTAATACCTGATTTCACCGGTGCGATTTTTCAGATCCTGGGACCTCTTACGCATGTCCGCCAGCGCGACGACGGCCGAGATTAACGAGAGGTGCGTCAGACCCTGGGGGAAATTGCCCAGCATTTCGCCCGTTTGGAGTTCGTATTCCTCGGCGAACAGGCCGAGATCGTTGGCCGTAGCCAATACCCGTCGCAGCACGCGGTCAGCCTCGGCGAGCCGGCCTTGGCGCGCCAGGCACTCGGCCAACCAGAAGGAGCACGGAAGAAAAACGCCTTCCCGGCCATCCAGTTCATCATTGCCGTCCGGATAGCGGCGCAGCAGTCCGTTTTCGTCCAGGGCCTCCTGGATGGCGTCGGTGGTGCGGAGCATGCGTTCGTCGTCGAAGCCGACGAAGCCTACCGTGGGCAGCAGCAGCAAGGCGGCGTCCGGATCGGGAAATCCGAAGGCCTGGATGAATACCCCTCGCTTCGGATCATAGCCGCGTTGCTCGATGGCGGCCCGGATCTCCGCCCGCGTTTTGGTCCACTCGGCGATGGGACCGTTGCATCCCAAGTCTTTCATAAGCCGGATGCCCCGATCCAGGGCGGCCCAACACATGGCCTTGGATTGCACGAAATGCCGGGGCGCGCCGCGCATTTCCCAAATACCTCGATCCGGCAGATGCCAGGAATGTGCCGCCGAGTTCACCAGCCCAATCAGGAATTCCCGGTAATCGTCGTCCGGAGACTGGCCGCGTTGATGCCAGCGCCAGGCCAGTTCCAGCAGTTCGCCGTACACATCCAGTTGCACCTGCTCTTCGGCGGCGTTGCCGATCCGTACCGGCCGCGCGCCGCGATAGCCTTCCAGCTCCGGAATCTCGTACTCGTGTAGACGCCGCTCGCCGCCGACGCCGAAGAGGATCTGCAACTCCTCGGCGCTGCCGGCCGCGCTGCGCTCGATGAAGCGGCGGAAGCCCTCGGCCTCCGCGACATAGCCCAGAGCCGCGAGCGAGTTGACGGCAAAGGCGGAATCCCGGACCCAACTGTAACGATAGTCCCAGTTGCGCGTGCCGCCGGGCGCCTCGGGCAGGGAAGTGGTCGGCGCGGCGGCGATGGCGCCCGTGGGAGCGCAGGAAAGGCCCTTGAGGACGATGGCCGAGCGCCGGGCCAGTTCGGCATACGGCACATCGGCCCGTCCTCGCGAGGTCCAGTCGCGCCACCAGGCGACCGTCTCTTCGAGGCGCCGGTCGAGAGTGGCGGAATCCGGCGTGTCCACGGGACCTGCGTCCAGCTCTTCCGGAGGCCGCCATAACAGCGATAGGTAGACTCGCTGGCCGGCCCTGACCGTGCACCGGCCCTCCAGATCATGGCGCCGTTTCAGAGCGAGCGCCGGAGCTCCCGAAATCAGCAAGCCGTCGCTGCCGCCTATGACCACAAAACTGTTTTCCTGGCCCTCCCGAAACTGCCGTATCCAAGGCTGGATGGCGCCGTAGTCGAGGCGGGGCGACACCTCGATGAGGAAATCCAGCTCGCCTCGGATGCCCTCCAATACGCGAAGAAGCTGCCGGTGGGGGTGCCGGGCGCCTCCACGGTGCATGGTGAAGCAGTCGAGCAGCCGGGCCTCGCCCGCTTCGGTCCGGAACGTGGTCTCCAGAACGAGCGTATCCGGCAGGTACCGGCGAGAGCTTGCGCAGGCGCCGGCGGGAGCGATCCGGCAATAGCCGCCGTTTTCCCAGTCCAGCAAACGGCCGAAGCAACTCTTCGAATCGACCCGCGGCATGCAGCACCAGTCGATCGAGCCGTATTTCGACACCAAAGCCGAGGCGTGGCAGTCGGCGATGTAGCCGTAATGGCCGATCGAGGGGTAGCGGGGGGATTCCATAATTCCGTTCCCGCTCGGCGTCCGCCTCAGAAGGCGACGCCGAGGACGCCGAAAGCCAGCAGCCCCACGATCCCGGCGACCAGCCAGTTCCGATGGATCGCCAAGGCCAGCTGCCAGCTCTTGGGTCTGGCGCGATCGTCGAAACGGCCGTGGGCGCTCCATTCGCCCGGGACCGGCTGGAACAGGTTGTCGGGCCGGCTGGGAGGCAGGGGCTCCTCGCTGAACTGGCCGGCGTAAGCATGGCTTGCGAGATAGCGGTCCAGAAATCCTGGGATCAGCTTGCTGCCGAGAATGGCCTTCACCGCCGGCCAGCCTACCCACAGCTCCCGACGGCGGTGGTAAGCCGCCCAGACGATGCCGCGCGCCGCCACTTCCGGCTGGAAGATCGGCGGAATGGGCTGGGGATTTTTGCCGATATGGAGGCGCGCCCAGTCGAACTGGGGCGTGTTGAAGGCGGAGAGCTGCACCATGGTGAGATGGATGGGCGAGCGGTCGTGGATCAGCTCGGAGCGCAACGCGTCGGTGAAGCCGCGGATGCCGAACTTGGCCCCGCAATAGGCCGATTGCAGCGGAATCGCCCGGTAGCTGAGCGCCGAGCCCACCTGCACGATGGCGCCCCGGCCTCGCGAGCGCATCCGCCTGAGCGCCGCCATGGTGCCGTAGACCGTGCCGAGATAGGTGACTTCGGTCACGCGCCGGAATTCTTCTGGCGTAAGCGATTTCACCGGCGAGAACACCGTCGCCATGGCGCAATTCACCCAGATGTCGATCGGGCCGAATTCGCGCTCGACCTGTTCGGCGGCGCTTTCCACCTGGTCCGGATCGGCCACGTCGGTGGGTATCGCGAGCGCCTGACCTCCCGCCGCCTTGACTTCCCGCCGCGCGGCCTCGAGGCTGTCGCGGCCGCGGGCAAGCAGGGCGATGCGCGCCCCGCGCCGGGCGAATTCAATGGCGGTGGCGCGCCCGACCCCCGCCGACGAGCCGGTGATGACGACGACCTCGGAGGCGCTCATGAGGCGAAACTCTCCCTGGATAATGCCGAACGTTCAATGGATTGCCGTGCTGGCCATCGGTTCCAGGCCAACCCGACCCGGTGGCCACCTCACGAGCTAGCCATTCTCTTGGTCAATGGATGTAACAATTAGGACAAGGGCCGGGCGCGTGAAGTTGCCTCTCTGAGGGAAGCGTCGGGTTTATCAAGGGCCGAGCCAGCGTGGCCATTATCTCGGCTCTTCGGCAGTTGGAATGATTCGCCATCAGTCAGCGGCGGAGGACGGCGAGATCAAGGGTTCGCGCTCGATCGATCCGGAGCGTGCCCAATGGGTCGTGGTTCGCGTCCCCTTAGCGTTAGGAATGGGCTCTCCGCCGTCCCAGTTGATCCGGCTTCCTCTTTGCACAACTTCATGGGGTTTGTCTCTGATTTCATTTGGATGTTTTTTGAAATCCATGGCTCGCTGACCTCCATAGTCAGATAGAAAAGCCGCTAGAGCCTGTTATGTACTCAAAGCGAGCAGCGGGATGGCTTTGGGCAACATCAAACACAGGAGTGCGAGAAAATGCAGGCCGGCCAAGGTCTCCGGCAGCCGCTCGTAATCGCGCGCCAAACGG